>CAVEWV010000009.1:0-53736 GCA_963619535.1 Acutalibacteraceae bacterium
CCCAGGTCGTAGCGCTGCCAGTTGCGGGCACGGGCAGAGCCCTCGCCCCAGTACTCCTTCATGTAGGCGCCGTTGACGGTGACGCGGCGGCTGGGCGACTCGTCGAAGCGGGCGAAGTAGCGGCCCAGCATCATGAAGTCGGCGCCCATGGCCAGGGCCAGCGTCATGTGGTAGTCGTGCACGATGCCGCCGTCGGAGCACACGGGCACGTAGATGCCCGTCTCCTCGAAGTAACGGTCGCGCTCGGCGCACACGTCGATGAGCGCGGAGGCCTGGCCGCGGCCGATGCCCTTCTGCTCACGGGTGATGCAGATGGAGCCGCCGCCGATGCCGACCTTGATGAAGTCAGCGCCGGCCTCGGCCAGGAAGCGGAAGCCCTCGGCGTCGACCACGTTGCCGGCGCCCACCACGACGTCGTTGCCGTAGTTGGCGCGAATCCACTCGAGGGTGCGCTTCTGCCACTCGGAGTAGCCCTCGGAGGAGTCGATGCACAGCGCGTCGACACCGGCCTCGATGAGCAGCGGCACGCGCTCGGCGTAGTCGCGCGTGTTGATGCCGGCGCCCACCATGTAGGACTTCTGCTGGTCGAGCAGCTCGTTGGGGTTGGACTTGTGGCCGTCGTAGTCCTTGCGGAAGACGAGGTACTTGAGGTTGCCCTCGGAGTCCACCAGGGGCAGGGAGTTGAGCTTGCGCTCCCAGATGATGTCGTTGGCCTCGGAGAGCGTGATGGTGTCGGGGGCGCACACGAGGTGCTCGGCAGGGGTCATGAACTCGCTTACCTTGGTGGAGAGGTCCATGCGGGAGACGCGGTAGTCGCGGCTCGTCACGATGCCCAGGAGCTTGCCCTCGGCGTTGCCGTCCTCGGTGACGGGCATGGTGGAGTGGCCCGTCTTCTCGAGCAGGGCCAGGACGTCGGCCAGGGTCTGGTCGGGCGTGAGGGTGGAGTCGCTGCGCACGAAACCGGCCTTGTAGGTCTTGACGTCGCGCACCATCTGGGCCTCATCCTCGGGGGTCTGAGAGCCGTAGATGAACGACATGCCGCCCTCGGTGGCGAGCGCGACGGCGAGCTTGGGACCGGAGACCGCCTGCATGATGGCGGAGATCATGGGAATGTTCAGGGAGATGCGAGGCTCCTCGCCGCGGCGGAAGCGGGCCAAAGGAGTGCGCAGGCTGACCTTCTCAGGGGTGTGCTCAGAGCCGCTGTAACCGGGCACCAGCAGATACTCGCTGAAGGTATGCGCCGCCTCGGGGTAGTAATAGGCCATTCCCAAATCCTTTCTTGACGTCCGACACTAGCTTATGGGCAGTTGCTTAAACCAGACATGATATTGCACGCGCAGGGCAACGTAAGCGACATCGGGTTCGAACTTGAAACCGATACAATGCGCTAACGCGAGACGATCTCGGAGAGCGACTTGGAGATGGTGTGCCGGGTAGGCACCCAGTCGACCTTCTTGACGGCGGCGACCACCGCGATGGGGACATAGGACAGCATGAACACCGGAAACGTCAGCAGGTTCGTGAAGAAGTGCAGCTTGCTCATGCCCATCTTGCGGCCCTCGGTCACCTCGGTGAGCACCGCGAGCAGGAAGAACGTCGCATAGAAGCTCACGAAGGTGGCGCAGAACGACCCCAGGCACATGCGCACCTCGGCCGGCCCCACCAATTCGGGCGCAAGCAGCCCCAGGAGCAGGTAGACGCCGTTCACGCTGGCCGAGACGATGGTGAGGATCATGGCAGGCGCGATGGTCATCGTCATGTCGTATGCCGCAAAGCGCCACGACCGGCCAGCCTTGGGGTCGGCGGCCACGCGGTTCTTGGGGCCTGCGAACCATGTGTGGATGAGCGCCTTGCCGTACTTTGAGAACACCTGGTAGAAGCCCTTGGTCCAACGCATCCTCTGCTTCCAGGAAGCCGAGAAGGTGACCGGCTGCTCATCGTAGAAGACCGCGTTGTGGGCGTAGCCGATGCGATAGCCGTTGGCGGCGCAGAAGACGGAGAACTGGATGTCCTCGGTGAGCAGGTGGAAGTCCCAGCCGTGCATGCGCTCGATCATGTCGGCGGAGATGAGGTAGCCCGTGCCCGAGATGGCGCACGACGTGCCCAAGATCATGCGGGCGTTGTTGAGGTAGGTGGCCTCGCGGATGAACCACGTGCCGTAGCCGCGGCTCACCCAGGAGGAGTCGATGTTCTTGGAGTTGCGGAAGCTCGTGATGGCCGCGAAGCCCCCCATGTCGAACACCTTGTTCATCTCCGAGACGTAGGTGCGCGACAGCACGTTGTCGGCGTCGAACACGAAGAAGCCCTCGTGCTTGCCGGGATAATCCTTGAGAACGCGCGTGAGGCCGTAGTCCATCGCCCAGCTCTTGCCCTTCTGGCCGCCGCCGGGGCGCTCGTACACGATGGCGCCCGCCTCGCGCGCAAGCTGGGCCGTGTCGTCGGTGCAGTTGTCGCAGAAGACGAAGACGTCGATGAGCTCGCTGGGGTAATCCTGCTCCTTGATGGAGCGCACGAGCTCGGAGATGACCACGCCCTCGTTGTGGGCGCAGATGACGAACCCATAGGTGTGCAGGCGTCGCGCCGGCTTCACCGGGAACTGCCTGTAGCGCAGCGTCACGAAGATGTAGACGAACTGGTAGAAGAACGCCAGCATGAAGAAGACGAGGACGACGATGTTGAACACGAGGATGGGCGTTACCTGCATGAGGGCTTCCCTTAGAGACGGTTGCGGGTCGTGGACATGTGCGGCCTTTCGTTACCAGCCGGCCTGCGCGGGATAGGAGGCCTCCTCGAGCGCGGCGAGGACCTCGCGTCCCGGCTCGGTCACCTCGCCCTCGCGGGCGGCGAGCCCCAACAGGGCCTCGTCGAGCTCCCAGGTGAGGGCGTCCCTGAAGCGCAGGGCCGCATGGGTGCGGGGGTGCTCGAAGGCCAGGCTCCAGGAGTGGAGGAACTGGCGGTCCAGGTCGAGGTTCTGCTGCGGGGTCCCCCGGCCATAGAGCGGGTCGCCCACCACCGGGTGTCCGATGTAGGACATGTGCACGCGGATTTGGTGCGTGCGTCCCGTGTAGAGCTTGCACTCCAGCAGCGTGTAGCCGTCGTCCTTGCGGCCGGCCTCGAAGCGCTGCAGCACGGTGAACGTGGTGAGCGAGGGGCGGGCGCCCGGATCCTCGCTCACGGCCATGCGCAGGCGGTCCTTCGTGCCGCGCGCGATGGGCGCGTCGATAAGGCCGGTCTGCGGGGCGATGTTGCCGTGGACGAGCGTGACGTAGCGGCGGTCCACCGAGCGCATGCGGATGGCCTCTTGGAGAAGCTCCTGGGTATGGTCGTTCTTCGCGGCGAGCATGAGGCCCGTGGTGTCCATGTCGAGGCGGTGGACGATGCCGGGGCGGTCGGTCCCCTGCATGGTGCCGAGGTTCTCGGGGCCGCAGTGGTAGAGCAGGGCGTTTGCCAGGGTGCGGTCGGCATGGCCCTGCGAGGGGTGGCACACGAGACCCCGCTGCTTGGACAGGACGATGAGGTCGTCGTCCTCATAGCGGATGTCGAGGGGAATCTGCTGGGGCTCCAAGACGATGGAGGCCCCGGGGATCTCGTCGCTCACCTGGGCGCAGACCTCGTCGTCGATGCGCATGATGCGCTTCTTGGACGTCTCGACCTCGTCGTTTACCTGCACGAGGCCTTCTTCCAGGGCCTTCGTGGCGCTTGAGCGGCTGGGGTAGATCCCGGACTGCGCCAGGTATTGGTCGAGCCTGACCCCCTCGTGCTCCTCGGTCACGCTGCGTTCCACGATCTTAGGCATGAGCCTCACCATCCTTTTGACCTCGAGGCTCAAAGAACCAGTAGTAGATGAACAACGCGACGAACGAGCAGGTGATGGCGATGTCGGCCACATTGAACACCGGGAAGCTCATAAACGTCGTCATGAGGAAATCCGTCACATGTCCCGCGCTGACGCGGTCGATGAGGTTTCCGACACCCCCCGACGCCCCGATTCCCAGAAGGCACGCGACGAGGCGGGAGACGTCGCAGCGCACGACCACGCCGATGCACAGGGCGCACAGCACGGCCGCGAAGACAACGAAGAGCCACGTCCAACCCACTCCGAGGCTGAACGCGGCTCCTTCGTTATATACGAGATGCAAGTCGAGCACATGGGGGATGAGCGTGACGCTCCCCTGCCCGAGAAACTCGCGCGCCGCCCACTTCGTCAGCTGGTCCAGGACGAGGACCAGGACGAAGGGTATGGCGAATACACCGATGCGGGCGGCGCGCGAAGTCATGGCGCTTTAAGCCTCGACGGCCTCGTGGCAGCGCTGGCACAGGCCGTCGGCGCACAGGTCGCGGACGTTCCAGCAGCGCGGGCACTTGTCGCCCTGTGCCACCTCGACGCGGGCGCTGGGCTCCTCGACCTCGGCGGCCTCAAGGCTCACGCCGGCCACGATGCAGAACTCCGCCATGTCGATGCCGGCCTCGAGGATGACGCTCACCATGGCGGCGGGGGCGGAGACGCTCACGTGCGCCTCCTGGCTCTTCGCGATGGTCTTGTCGGAAAGGACCGGCTCCAGGGCCTTCTTGACGGCGTCGCGCACCGAGGTGGCGGCGTCCCAGGCGGCGAGCTTGCCCTGAGCCTGCTCGGCCGACAGGGGGGCCTGGTACCAGTCGAGCAGGGCCGCGTAGGACTGGCCCTCCTTCATCGACTCGGGCAGGTAGCCGAAGACCTCGTCGCAGGTGAAGGCGAGGATGGGCTGCAGGTCGTGGAGCAGCATCGACAGGATGTGGGACAGGACGGTCTGGGCGCTGCGGCGCTCGACGCTGGTCGCGGCGTTGCAGTACGTGCGGTCCTTGACCACGTCCATGTAGACGTTGGACAGCTCGGTGACCACGTAGTCGTAGAGGGTGCGGTACACCTGGTTGAAGCGGTAGCCCGCGTAGGCCTCCTCCACCTTGGCATGGACGTCGCACATGCGCGCAAGGGCCACGGCGTCCACCGGCAGGAGCTCGGCGGCCTCGACGGCGTCGACGGTGGGGTCGAAGTCGTAGAGCTCGGAGAGCAGGAACCTGAAGCAGTTGCGGAAACGACGGTAGGCGTCGCTCGTGCGCTTGAGGATCTCGTGGTCGATGGCCACGTCGGTGGAGGTGTCCACCGACGACACCCACAGGCGGATGATGTCGGCGCCCATCTCGTCGCAGACCTTGTTGGGGTCGATGACGTTGCCCAGGGACTTGCTCATCTTGCGGCCCTGGCCGTCGAGCGTGAAGCCCTGGCTCACGACGGCCTTGTAAGGGGCGTAGCCGTTGGCGCCCACGCTCGTGAGCAGCGACGACTGGAACCAGCCGCGGTGCTGGTCGGAGCCCTCGAGGTACATGTCGGCCGGGTAGGTGAGCTCGTCGCGATGCTCGCAGACGGCCTTCCAGGAGACGCCGGAGTCCCACCAGACGTCGAGGATGTCGCGGTCGGCCTTGAGGTTGTGGCCGGCGCACTTGGGGCATACGCAGGCCTCGCCCAGGTAGCTCTGGGGGTCGTCCGTGAACCAGGCGTCGGAGCCCTTCTCCTTGAAGAGGGCGATGACGGCGTCGAGGGTGTCGTCGTTCATGACCTTCGTGCCGCAGTCCTGGCAGGTGTAGCTCGGGATCGGCACGCCCCAGTTGCGCTGGCGCGAGATGCACCAGTCGGGACGCTGCTCCACCATGGCGCCGATGCGGTTGGCGGCATGAGCCGGGTACCAGGTCACCTTGTTCTGGATCTCGTCCATCGCGGCCTGACGCAGGCCCGTCTTGTCCATGGAGACGAACCACTGGTCGGTGGCGCGGAACAGGACGGGGTTCTTGCAGCGCCAGCAGTGCGGGTAGCTGTGGAGGATCTTGACCTCGGCCACCAGCATGCCGCGCTCGCGCAGGTACTCGATGATCTTGGGGTTCGCCTCGTCGGTGTCCATGCCCGAGAAGGGGCCGCCGCAGCCGAACTCGTCGCCCACGTAGAACTTGCCGTCGTCGTCGACGGGCATGCAGATCTCCATGCCCTCCTTCATGCAGACGTAGTAGTCGTCCACGCCGTGGCCCGGCGAGTTGTGGACGATGCCGGTGCCGTCCTCGACGCCGACGTAATCGGCGAGCAGGGCCACGCCCTCGACGCCCTCGAAGACCGGCTGCTTGTAGTGCAGGTGGTCGAACGTCTCGGAAGGCACGGCATAGGGCTCGCCGTTCACCATGACGGGCGTGCACTCCCAGCCCGCGATGCCGCAGACCTTCTCGGCCAGGTCGCCCAGCATGATCTCGGCGCGGCCCTCGTGCTCGATGGCCACATAGGTGGCGCCGGGCTTGAGCGACACGGCCTGGTCGGACGGGATGGTCCAGGGCGTGGTGGTCCAGATGACGAAGTCGACGGGGCCGTCGAAGTCCTCCAGGCCGGCGGGCTTGCTCGTCAGCTCGAAGCGCACGTAGATGGAGGGGCTCGTCTCGTCGCCGTACTCGATCTCGGCCTCGGCCAGGGCGGTATGGCAGTGCTTGCACCAGTGCACGGGCTTGTGGCCGCGATAGACCATGCCCTTGTCGAACATGGCCTTGAAGACCTCGACGTCGGCCGCGTCGTGCTGGTGGTAGAGCGTCAGGTAGGGGTTGTCCCAGTCGCCCAGGACGCCCAGACGACGGAAGCCCGCCTTCTGGAGTTCGATGTTCTCGACCGCGAACTCGTTGCACAGCTCGCGGATCTTGGCAGTGGGGGTCTCGTTGAACTTCTTCGTGCCGAGCTTGGTCTCGACCTTGTGCTCGATGGGCTGGCCGTGGCAGTCCCAACCGGGGACGTAGGGCACATAGCGGCCCTGCATGGTCCAGTAGCGGTTGATGATGTCCTTGGAGATCTTGTTCATCGCGTGGCCGATGTGGATGGGGCCGTTCGCATAGGGAGGGCCGTCATGAAGGACGAAGGTCGGATGGCCCTCGTTCTTCTTGAGGGCGAGCTGGTAAACGCCGTCCTCGTTCCACTTTGCAAGGCGCACAGGCTCGCTCTTCGCAAGGCCGCCCCTCATGGGGAAGTCAGTCTTGGGAAGGTTGAGCGTAGCGCTGAAGTCGTTCTCTTTTGCCACTTGTCAAACCCTTTCATGACACGGCGCGGGCACTGAGGCCAGCGCAAGGACAGCGTTGGAGAAGGTGCTAGTAGTGCACGACCACCGGGTCGCCGATGGAGCAGATTTCGTAGAGCGACGCCGCGGCCGAGGGCGGCAGGTTGATGCAGCCGTGCGAGCCGGCGCCGTCCATGTAGCGGGTGCCGCCGAAGGAGGACTGCCAGTCGGCGTCGTGGAAGCCCACGCCGTCGTTGAACGGCATCCAGTACTGGACAGGCGTCTCGTACTCGGGCAGGCCCGTCTCGGCAACGGTGAAGCCGACGAGAATCTGGTCGAGGGCCTTGTTGTAGATGTAGTACACGCCGGTGGGGGTGTCGTGCGTGCCATAGGCGCCGGAGACGCAGTCGCTCTCCCACAGGATGTTGCCGTAGGCGTCGAAGTAATACACGTGCTGCTCGCTGAGGTCGACGTCGAACCAGTTGCCCCCGAGCCAGTCGGCGCCGCCGGGGTTGTACGAGCGGGCCGTGGCCTTGGTGGGAATCTCGGTGGAGCCCACCGTGCCGGCATACACCGCGTCGCGCACGATGTTCTCAAGCTCGGCGCCGTCGCTGATCCAGCCGTAGTTGCCGTCGCTCACCGTGAAGGTGGAGCCGTCGTTGGGCCTGGTGTAGGTACGCGTCCCGCCCACGGAGTCAATGAGCGCCTCGACCCCGTCGACCCACGCCACGAGGGCCGAGTCGTCCAGGTACATGCTGCCGTCCTCGGACGTGGCGATCCAGTCCTTCACCACGGAGGAGTTGACGGTGGCCACGACCGTGCCGCTGAGCGTGAGGTCGAGCGCCACGTTGAGGTAGGCGTTGGCGGTGTCGCGCGACGAGATGAGCGTCGCGTCGTCGGCCTTCACCGACTGCTGCACGAGGTTGATGCTCGTGAGCGACGCATAGGCGTTGCGCTGCACAAGGGCCGTGCGGACGGTCTCCATGATGGAGTCGACGTCGAGCTTGGTGCCCAAAGAGCCCGGGTTGATCTCGAAATGCCCGGTGGACTCGTCGTAATAGAGGGTCGCGTTGGTGGGGTCGGTGGCGGTCTCGTTGAACGACGAGAGGTTCGCCTCGATGGCGCTGCGCAAAAGGTCCGAGTCGAACGACGAGCTCACGGTGTCGGTGACGTCGTGGGAGGCGAAAATCTGGATGGGCCACTGCCAGCAGGAGCTGCCGGCCAGGATGCTCTCGACGGCAGCGTCGCTATTGATTTCAAGACCTGCGGCAGCTCCGGTGAGGGTGAAGTTCACGCCCTGCCCTGAGACGTTGACCGTCCTGTTCTGCGAGGCCTGCTCGAGCTGCGCCACCGCCTCGGCCTGCGTCATGCCCGACAGGTCGGCGTCGCCGGCCTTGGTGTTCGGCCAGATGCGCCCGTAGAAATACACGCACCCCACGAGATACAGCACTGCCACGAGCGCGATGACGGCACCCGCAAGCAGGCTCGCGACCTGCGCGCCGCGGCCGAGCTGAGACTGGGTGCGGTCGCGCTCGGCGGGGACGTAAGGGTTGTTCATGGCCATGGAAGTCACGGCATCTCCAAGCTGTAGATCAAAAGGCGGACATGCCCCACAAGTTCTTGTGCCTTGTCGGGGCAGTCCGCCCATTGTATGACCTTTAGTCCTGCTTCGGGACGTCGTTTAGGATAGCCATGAACTCGTCACCGGTGATGGTCTCCTTCTTGAGGAGGTAGCCGGCCAGCTCATGGAGCTTCATGCGGTTCTCGCTGAGGATCTGGATCGCTTTGGCATGGGCCTGGCCCACGAGCTCGACGACCTCCTGGTCGACCTTCTCGGCCGTGCCCTCGCTGCAGGTGAGCGACGTGTCGGAGTTGAGGTAGGGGTTGTTGACGGTGCCCAGGGCCACCATGCCGAACTGGGAGGACATGCCGAAGCGCGTCACCATGTTGCGCGCGAGCTTCGTGGCCTGCTCGATGTCGTTGGCGGCGCCGGTCGTGGCCTGCTCGAAGATCAGCTCCTCGGCCGCACGGCCGCCGCACAGGGTGGCGAGCTTGTTGACGGCCTCCTCGCGGGTGGTGAGGTAATGCTCGTCGTCGTCAACCTGCATGGTGTAGCCCAGGGCGCCCGAGGTACGCGGGATGATGGTGATCTTGGTGACGGGGGCAGAGGCCTTCTGCTTGGCCGCCACAAGGGCATGGCCGATCTCGTGGTAGGCGACGACCTTCTTCTCGTTGTCGGACAGCACGCGGCTCTTGCGCTGCTGGCCGGCGATGACCGTCTCGACCGACTCGTACAGGTCTTCCTGCAGGATGCCCTTGCGGCCCTCGCGCACCGCGCGCAGCGCCGCCTCGTTGACGATGTTGGCCAGATCGGCGCCCGACGCGCCCGAGGTGGCCTTGGCGATGGCGTTGAAGTCGATGGGGCCGGCCATCTTCACGTTCTTGGCATGGAGCTTGAGGATGGCCGTGCGGCCGGTGAGGTCGGGCAGCTCCACGTGGACGCGACGGTCAAAGCGCCCGGGGCGCAGAAGCGCCGGGTCGAGCGTCTCGGGGCGGTTCGTGGCGCCCAGCACGACGATGCCCTTGTGGTTGTCGAAGCCGTCCATCTCGGTGAGGAGCTGGTTCAGGGTCTGCTCACGCTCGTCGTTGGAGGAGAAGCCGGCCGTGTCGCGGCGCTTGCCGATGGTGTCGATCTCGTCGATGAAGACGATGCAGGGGGCCTTCTCCTTGGCCTGCTTGAACAGGTCGCGCACGCGGGCGGCGCCGCGGCCGACGAACATCTCGACGAACTCGGAGCCGGAGATCGAGAAGAACGGCACCTTGGCCTCGCCTGCCACGGCCTTGGCGAGCAGGGTCTTGCCCGTGCCGGGAGGGCCCACGAGCAGGGCGCCGCGGGGAAGCTTGGCGCCGATCTCCTCGTAGCGCTCGGGACGGTCGAGGAAGTCGACGATCTCGGTCAGGGCCTCCTTCGCCTCGTCCTGGCCGGCGACGTCCTCGAAGGTGACGCCCGTCTCCTTCTGCGCGACGATCTTGGAGTTGGACGAGCCCAGGCCCTGGCCGAAGCCGCCGAAGCTCATCGTGGGGTTGTCGTCGCCCATGGCGCGGCGCAGCTTGCGGTTCATCCACCACCCGAAGGCGATGAAGATGATGATGGGCAGGAAGAACGTCAGCAGGTAGACGAAGAGGGCGTTGTTGGACGTGTCGATATGCGTGGTGGCCTTCGCCCCGCTGGCCTCAAGGCGCGGCAGGAGCGTGGAGTCGTTGGGCCAGTACGTGGTGGAGTAATAGGACTTGGCGCCGTCCTGCTCGGCCGGCGTGGAGAAGACGATCTCGCCGGTGCTCAGGTTGTACTCGACCTCGTCGACCTTGCCCTCGTCTGCCATGGAGAGCAGCTCGGTGTAGGACACCTGCGAGACGGTGCTCTGGGTGAAGGCCGGCGCGACGACTGCGTTGAGTATCGCAAGGACCACGATGCCTATGAGCACGTAGGTTATCAGGGCTCTGCGTTTTTTGCTCTCGTTCATATCCATATCTGCCTGGGCTCCTCCCGGTGCAGCTTGCCGGCCCGCGAATTCGGGCACGGCGATGCGGCTTATGAGCCGCTATGTACCCGAACATCCTACATCTAAGTCTGTTAGACATAGATTTCGTATACTGGGCGGAACAGATTTCATATGCTTTAACGAAGCCTGAAGGAGTGCGGGCGCCTGACCCGGATGGCCACCGGCCCTCCCCTAGCGCCTGCGATACTCCCCCGCCAAGAAGCGCTCGAAGTCGAGCTCGCGATAGTCGCGGATGGCGACGTCTGCCAGACCTGAGAGCTCCTCGAAGGTCCCGGCCTCGTCGGTGTCGTAGACGCCCACCGTGGCATAGCCGGCAGGCACGGTGGCGGCGAAGGTGTACGCCCCGTCCTCGAACACCCAAGTGGCCTCGAGGTCTGAGCCCAGGATCTGCCGCGCACGGTCGTAGACCACCGGCTCACGCTTGGAGACGCCCACGTCGTCGGTGGAGACCACCGCGCGGAGAAGGCTGGAAATGCCCGTGTGCTCCACACCGGGGTCGAGCAGGCTGTGGGGGCTCGACGAGGCGATGGCACAGGGGATGCCGCGCTCGTTCAGGGCTTGGAGGAATTCCAGCGCGCCCGGCTTGAGCTGGCTCTTCGTGGCGTAGTAATCGCAGGCGAGCCGCTCGATCTCCCTCACCACGGCCTCGGGCGAATCGAAGAGGCCCAGCGTGCCGTGCATGTACTGCGCTATCTCGCCGATGGTGAAGGCGCGCAGGGTGTCGCGTTCCTCCTTGGTGAAGACGCGCCCGGCCCGGGCGCCCAGGTCGCGCTCCATGCTCATCCAAAGGCCCATGGTGTCCATGAGCGTGCCGTCGCAGTCGAAGATGACGCCCTGAACGGGAACCGTTGCCCTCGCCATGCCAAACCTCCGGTCGTAAAAACGCGCCTCAAGTGCCTGCGGCCGTACGCGATCGCGAGCCGGGGCCTTGCGTTACAAAAAAGGGCGCCGGGCAGCCAAACCGCCCGACGCGCCCGCTTACGTACAACCTACTTCATCATGTCCTTCATCATCTTCTGCATCTGGGCCATGTCCATGCCGCCCATGCCGCCCATCATGCGGCTGAGCGACTTCATCGCCCCGCCGCCACCGCGCTTCTTGCCCTTCTTGCCCTTGCCCTGGGGCTGGGCGGCGCCCGAGCGCAGCTTGCTCATCATCTTGTTCATCTGGTCGAACTGCTTGATGAGGTTGTTGACGTCGTAGACCTCAACGCCCGCGCCCTTGGCGATGCGCGCGCGCCTGCTGCCGTTGATAATGCGGGGCTTGGCGCGCTCCTCCTTGGTCATGGACATGATGATCGCCTCGGTCTTGTCCATGATGGAGTCGTCGATCTGGCCGTCGGCCTTCTGCATGAGGCGGTCGCCGCCGGGCAGGGCCGACAGGATCGAGGTGAAGCCGCCCATCTTCTTGATGGACTTCATCTGCATGAGGAAGTCGTCGAAGGTGAGGCCCTGGTTGAGCATGCGCTCGGCGGCCTGGGCCTGCTCCTCGTCGACCTGCTGCTGGGCTTTCTCGATGATGGACACCATGTCGCCCATGCCCAGGATGCGCCGCGCCATGCGCTCGGGGTAGAACACCTGGAACTGGCCGGGCTTCTCGCCCGTGGAGATGAACTTGATGGGCTTGCCGGTGACGGTGCGCACCGACAGGGCGCCGCCGCCGCGGGAGTCGCCGTCGAGCTTGGTCATGATGACGCCGTCGAAGTCGACGCGCTCGGCGAAGACCTGCACGACGTTCACGATGTCCTGGCCGGTCATGGAGTCCACGACCATGAGGATCTGGTCGGGCTTGACGGCGGCCTTGATGTCGGCCGCCTCCTTCATCATGGCCTCGTCGATCTGCAGGCGGCCCGCCGTGTCGACGATCACGACGTCCTTCATGTCGTCGATGGCCGCGCGGATGGAGTCCTTGGCGATGGCGACCGGGTTCTTGCCGTCGCCGCGGAAGACCTTGACGCCGAGCTCGCCGCCCAGCGTCTCCAGCTGGTCGGCGGCGGCGGGGCGATAGACGTCGCAGGCGGCGAGCAAGGGGGCGTGGCCCTGCGACTTGAGCAGCAGGGCGAGCTTGGCCGCGGCCGTCGTCTTGCCCGAGCCCTGCAGGCCCACGAGCATGATGACGTTGGGATGGCGGCTCGTGAGCACCAGGCGGCTCTCGGTGGAGCCGAGCAGCACGGTGAGCTCGTCGAGGACGATCTTCACCACGTTCTGCGCTGGCGAGAGCGACTCCAGGACCTCGCTGGCAAGGCAGCGCTCCTTGCACTTGGCGACGAACTCCTTGACGACCTTGAAGTTGACGTCGGCCTCGAGCAGCGCCATGCGGACCTCGCGCATGGCCGCGTCGATGTCGGCCTCGCTGTCGGCCTCGCTGAGCTTTCCCTTGCCCCGCAGGCCCTCGAAGGTGTCCTGCAGGCGGTTGGACAGGCTTTCGAACATTGCCATGGTGACTTACTCCTCCTCGCCCGTGATGAGGGCGCGTGCGAAATCGTGCGCGTCAAAGGGGCGCAGGTCCTCGATGGACTCGCCCACGCCCACGCGAAGGATGGGCAGGCCCAGGTCGTGGCTCACGGCGAGCGCGATGCCGCCCTTTGCCGTGCCGTCGAGCTTGGTCATGATGACGCCGTCCAGGCCCAGGGCGCGGTTGAACTCCTTGGCCTGGTTGAGGCCGTTCTGGCCGGTGGTGGAGTCGATGACGAGCACGACGCTGACGGGCATCTGGGCGCGCTTCTTGGTGACCGAGACCACCTTGCCCAGCTCGGAGAGCAGGTCGGTGGAGGTGTGCAGGCGCCCGGCGGTGTCGATGAGCACGAGGTCGGAGCCCGTGCGCTCGGCAGCCTCGATGGTGTCGTAGCACACGCTGGCCGGGTCGCTGCCGCGCTCGCGCTTGATGACCTCCACGTGCGCGCGCTGCCCCCAGACCTCGAGCTGCTCGATGGCGGCTGCGCGGAAGGTGTCGGCGCTGCCGATGATGGGGGCGCGTCCCAGCTGCTTGGCCTCGGAGGCGATCTTGCCCACCGTGGTGGTCTTGCCGGCGCCGTTCACGCCCACGAAGAGCACGCAGGAGGGGTTCTGCGCGATGGGGTCGGACTCGGCGGGGGTGAACGCCTCGGCGATGAGGTCGACAAGGGCGGCCTTCACCTCGCGCACGCCCGTGAGCGACTCGCGCTGGGAGCGCTCGCGCAGGCGGCTCACCACCTGCTCGGTGGCGCCCACGCCGATGTCGGCCATGAGCAGGGTCGCCTCGAGGTCGTCCCAGAACTCGTCGCCCACCTGTGGGCCGATCTCGAAGAGCACGTTGAGCTCGCCGGAGATCTTCTTCCTCGTCTTGTTCAGGCCCTCGGAGAGCCTCTGAAACCAACCCATGGGCACACCGCCTTTCATATCGGACCAAAAACCGGGCTACTTGCGCTCCAGCTTCTGGGAGATTACCTGACTGACACCGTCGGCCTTCATGGACACGCCGTAGAGCACGTCGGCCGCCTCCATGGTACGCCTCTGGTGGCTGATGACAATGAGCTGTGTGGTGGAGCGGAGCTGCTCGATGGCGCCCAGGAGCCTGTCGAGGTTGGAGTCGTCAAGGGCAGCCTCCACCTCGTCGAGCACGTAGAAGGGAACCGAGCGGGTCTTGTACACCGCGAAGAGCAGGCCCAACGCCGTGAGCGACCTCTCGCCGCCCGACAGCAGCGACATCTTGGTGACGCGCTTTCCGCGGGGCTGGGCCACGACCTCGATGCCGGTCTGCGAGGGGTCGTCGGGGTCGGTCATCTCGAGATGGCCCTGGCCGCCGGGGAAGAGCAGGCCGAACATCTCGGCGAAGTTGGCGTTGACTGCCTCGAAGGCCTCGAAGAAGCCGTCGCGCATCTTGCGGTCGATGGCGGCCAGGATCTTGCGCAGGTCGGCGCGGGCGTGCTGCAGGTCCTCGACCTGGCCCGCGAGGTAGTCGGCGCGCGCCTTGAGCGTCTCGTACTCGTCGAAGGCCACCTGGTTGACCGGGCCGATCTCGGCGAGCTGGCGCTCCAGGCGCTGCAGCTCGCGGGAGTCGGACTCGCGGTCGGCGGGGGCGGGAAGCTCCAGGGCCTCCTCCAACACCACGCCGGGCTGCGAGGTGATGGACTTCACGGCCTGGTCCACCTGGACCTCCAGGCGGCCCTTCTGCACGCGGATGTCGGCAAGCGACGAGGTGGCGCGGGTGCGTGCCTCCTCGGCGCTGGCCACGGCCGCCTTTGCGTTAGCGATGGTCTGCTTGATCTGGGCGGAGTCGGCCTCGGCCAGGCTCGCCCGGTCACTGAGGGTGACGCCTACCGCACGGGCGTTCTCAAGCAGGGCGGCTATCTGGGCGCGCAGGGGCTCCACGCGGCGCGAGGTGACCTTGAGCGTGCCCAAGCTGCGGCGCGACTCGGTGATGCGCACGGCGAGCTCGGCGCCCTCCTTGTCGAGCCTGTCGTTGCCGCGCTCCAGGCTGCTGGAACGCTCCTGCACGCGCGCCAGCTCCAACTGCACGGAGTTGGCGTCCTCGTGGGCCAGGCGCTCGGAGCGACGTGCGTCGTCGAAGGCGTCGTCGAGCTGGATGCGCAGCGACTCGGCGTCCTCGAGCATCTTGGTGAGAAGACTCAGGCGCTCCTTCTGGCGCGTGAGCTCGGTGAAGTTCTGGGCCGACTTCTCCTTGGCGGCCTGACGCTGCTTCTCGACCGACTCGAGCTCGGAGGTGGAGTTGGCCACGACGCGCTCAAGGCGGGCGACCTCGGAGGCGCAGGAGCGCTCCTCGCCGGTGAGGCGGGCCACCTTGGTGGACGCCTGGGCCTGCGCGTCGCGCGCGCCGGCGAGCTGCGACTCGGCGGCCTCCTGGGCGGCGTGGGCCGTCTGCATGTCCTCCTTCAGGCGCGGCAGGCCCTCCTCAAGCTCGCAGAGGGCGCGGCGGTATTCGAACAGGCCTTCCTGGCCGGAGCGGACCTTGCCCACGTTGAGCAGGCCGCCCCTGGACGCCACGGCCCCGTCGGGCGTGGCGAAGCGCAGCTGGGGGAAGCGGGCGCAGGCCGCGCACGCCTCCTCGACGCTGCCGACGACCCAGACGTCCTGCAGGTAGGCCTGCGCCACCGACTCGAATCCCGGTCGCGTGGAGACGCGGTCGAGCAGGCGGTAGCCGGGGACGTCGCAGGCCTTAAGCGCGGGCTGATCGAAGGAGGCCTCCACGATATGGATGGTGCCCGCAGAGCCGGCGGCCAGGCGCTGTGCCGCCCGCCCCAGGCCTGCCAGGCCTTCGGAGCCCTCGACCACGAAGCCCGTGAGGCCCTCGCCGAGCAGGCGCTCCACAAGTCCCTCAAGCTCGCCGGGGACGTTGAGGACCTCGCTGACGCGGGCCGAGCAGGCCTGCGCGGCGGCGTCGGCGCTCAGGCGCTTGGCCAGGGGCACGGCGTTCTCCGCCTGGGCCACGCGCTCGCGGGCCGCCTGGGCGCGCGCCTCTGCCCCGGCAAGCTCGCGCTGCGCACGGGCGTGCTCGGCCTGCGCGCCGGCAAGCGCCTCCTTGGCCTGCTTGAAGGCCTGGGAGGCCTCGTCCTGCTCGCGGCGTGCCTGCGCGATTCCGTCGCGGCAGGTGTCGAGCTTCTGGCGCGCCTGCGCGAGCTGGGCCTGGGCCTGCGAGATAGACTCCTGGAGCTGCGTGGCGCGGCTCTCGAACAGGCCGTCCTGCACCTCGGCGTTCTTTACGCTGTCCTGGGCCTTGGCGAGGGCCACGGCGCATTGGTCGCGGTCGCGCTGGGTGGCGCGGTAGTTGTCGCGGGCCCGGTCGAGCTCCTCCTCGGCCTTGCGGCGCACCTTGCGGGCGGCGTCCACGGCGGACTTCGTCTCAGCCGAGCGGGCGCGCAGCGACTCCAGCGCGGCCTTCGCCTCGTCGTAGGCCACCTTCGAGCGCTGCGTCTCCTCGAGGATCTGCTTGCCGCGGGCCTCGTCGTCGGCGATGAGGGCGCTGAGCTGCTCGGTGCGCTGGGCCATGCTGCGGCCCTTCTCGTCGAGCAGGCGCAGCGACCCCTCGAGCTTCTCGCAGATGAGCTGGGAGCGGCGGCGCTGCTCGGAGATGTCGCCGGCGAAAATGCCCTTCTCCTCAAGCAGCAGGCGCAGCTGGTCGAGCTCGCGGGCGCGCTCCGTGGCCTGCGCCTGGGCGACGTCGCGCTCGGCGGAGCGCTCGCGCTCCTCCTTCTGGACCTCCTCCCAGCGCGCCTGAAGGCGGCGCAGGTCGTCCACGGCCAGCACGCAGCGAAGCTCGCGGGCGCGCTCGGAGATCTCAGAGGCCCTCTTGGCGCGGTCCACCTGGCGCTCCAGCGGCTTGAGCTGGCGGCCCACCTCCTTCTGCACGTCCAAGACGCGCTGGAGGTGCGACTCCATGCTCTCGAGCCTCTTGACGGAGCGCTCGCGACGGCGCTTGTGCTTGGAGATGCCGGCGGCCTCCTCGATGAGGCTGCGGCGCTCCTCGGGCTTGCTCGCCAGGATGGAGTCGAGCTTGCCCTGGCCGATGATGGAGTGCGTCTCCTTGCCCAGGCCGGTGTCGTGCAGGATGTCGGTGATGTCGAGCAGGCGCGCGGGCGAGCCGTTGATGAGGTACTCGCTCTCGCCGGAGCGGTACATGCGGCGCGTGATGACGACCTCGCCGAAATCGACGGGCAGCACGTGGTCGGAGTTGTCGAGCGTGAGGTCGACCTCGGCCATGCCCACGGGCTTGCGCGCCGAGGAGCCGGCGAAGACGACGTCCTCCATGGCTGCGCCGCGCAGCTGCTTGGCGCTCTGCTCGCCCAGAACCCAACGGATGGCGTCGGAGACGTTGGACTTGCCCGAGCCGTTGGGCCCCACGATCACCGTGAGGCCGGGCTCGAACACCATGTGCGCCCTGTCCGCGAACGACTTGAAGCCCTTGAGGGTGAGAGACTTGAGGTACACCGGCTACTCCCCGTCCGCAGCCTTGGGGTCGCCCTCGACATAGCCGAGGTTGCGCAGGGCCTCCTCGGCGGCGAAGGCCTCGGCCTCCTTCTTGGAGGACCCCACGCCGCGGCCCACATGGCGCTCGCCGAGCAGGCAGTCGCAGGTGAACACCGGCACATGAGCAGGCCCGCCCACGCTCACGATCTCGTAGCGCGGGGCCTCGTGGAACTGGGCCTGGGTCTTCTCCTGCAGCAGCGACTTGGGGTTCTCCTTGGGAAGGGCGCGACCAGCGACCATGAGCGGCCCCAGGGTGTCGAGCACCCAGCGGCGGGCCGCCTCGAGGCCGCCGTCGATAAAGAGGGCGCCCGTCACGGCCTCGTAGACGTTCTCGAGGGCGGAGTGCATGCCGCGCGCCCCGGTGCCCTTCTCCGACAGGCCCAGGATGATGAAGTCCTCGAAGCCGCGCTCGTGCGCGACGGCCGAGAGGGTCTCGCCGGAGATGATGGAGACCTTCAGGCGCGTGAGCCCGCCCTCGTCGATGTCGGGGAACTTGCGGAAGAGCTCCTCGGCCACGATGAAGCCCACCACGGAGTCGCCCAGGAACTCAAGACGCTCGTAACCCGCGGTGACGGGCTGGTTCTCGACGGCCGAGGGGTGCGTGATGGCGCTGCGCAGGATCGTGGTGTCCATGAACTCGTAGCCCAGGGTCTTCTGTGCGAGGCCGAGCTTTTCCATGACTGTGGACAAGGTGCATCCTCCTAGCAGGTGCTGCAGTTTTGGGCGATCTTTTCGACGAGGCCGGCGCGGGCCGCCTGCGCGACGCAGAGCGTGCCGTTCATGACGGCCTCCGGGCTGGTCGCGCCGTGCCCGATGGCGACGACGCCCTTGACGCCGAGCAGGATGGCGCCGCCGTACTTGTCGCCGCTCAGAGCGTCCTTGGCCTGGGCGAGCACGGGCTTGAAGGCATCGAGGGAAGGCGCGAGCGCCGGGTCGGCCTTGACGGCGCCCACGATGGTGCCGAGCAGGAACTTCGACATGCCCTCGAGCGACTTGAGCACCGTGTTGCCCGTGAAGCCATCGGTCACGATGACGTCGAAGTGCCCGGCGAGCAGGTCGGTGCCCTCGGCGTTGCCGGCGAACTGCGGCACCGCCTCGCGCAGGCGCGCATGGCACTCCTGGGCGAACATCGAGCCCTTCGTGTCCTCCGAGCCGTTGTTGAGCAGGGCCGCGCGCGGGGCCTCCACACCCAGGGCCACCTCGGCGTAACTGACGCCCATCTGGGCGAACTGCACGAGGTTCTCCACCTTGCAGTCGGCGTTGGCCCCCAGGTCGAGGAAGACCGTGGGACGGGGGCCGGGCAGGACGGCCGTGAGCGCCGGGCGGTCGATGCCCTTGACGCGTCCGATGTTCAGCACGGCGGCCGTCATGACGGCGCCCGTGGACCCGGCGGAGAAGAAGCCGTCGGCCTGCCCCTGTTTCACGAGTTTGCAGCCGACGACGATGGAGGAGTCGGCCTTGGTGCGAACCGCCTGGACGGGATGCTCTTCCATCTCGATGACCTGCGTGGTGGGGTGCGCGCAGCAGCGCTCGTGCGACTCCGCGAAGGGCAGGATCTGGTCTGCCGGGCCGGTGAGGACGACGCTCAGTCCCTCGTCGGCCTGCAGCGCAAGCTCAACCCCCTCCAGGACACAGCTCACCGGACGGTCGCCGCCGGCCGCGTCGACGCAGACCACAACTGGCTTGGTGTTCTCAGAGCTCATGAAGTCGTGCCTCGAATCTATCTGTTGAGTGACAAAAAAGGCCGACGTCGCATGCGCGGACGCCGGCCTTTGGGCAAACCCTGAAGGAATCGCTAGTCGACAGCGATGACCTGACGGCCCTTGTAGGTGCCGCAGGTGGGGCACACACGGTGGGGAAGCTTGGCGGCACCGCACTGGGGGCAGACGGAGGTCTGCATGGTCTTAACGCGAGTGTTCGCGGCGCGACGCGAACGGGTCTTCATACGGCCGGTTTTACCCTTAGGAACTGCCATCATGTACCTCTCTCAAAACTCGCCCCTTTGTCTAAGAGGCGAACAGCTCATTGCACGGTTGTCGATGATAACACAAAAGGTGGAGCGGTCAAAAGCGCAAGTGAACCTGCGCATCCCCTTCACACCAAAAAGCTACTCGGAAGCGCCGTCCTGCTCGGAGCGCTCGGCCCAGGCCTTCTCGAACTCCTCGTCGTCGAGGTCGTCGAGCTCCTCGATGTCGTCGTCTGCGGACACGCTGGCGTCCGCGGCGTAGGCGGCGTCGTCGAACTTGAGGGCCGCGAGCGCGGCGAAGGGGTTGGCAGCCTCGAAGTCGGGGTCGTGCACGGGCTGGCAGCCGCACTCGACCTCGTTGCGGTTGGCGCCGCACATGGGGCACAGGCCCTTGCAGTCCTCGCGGCACGTCACGACATAGGGAACTTCCATGGCCAGGCCGCCCTGGATGGCCTCGGCCAGGTCGATGGTGCCGTCGGAGGCGTCGATGAGGCCGAAGTCGCTCTCGTCCTCCACGTCGTCGGTCGGCTCCTCATGCAGGTAGTAGCACGAGATCTCGGCGCTGACGTCGAGCTCGGCGGGGCCCAGGCACAGGTCGCACGACGTGGTGCCCACAAAGCGCGCCATGCCGGTGGCGAGGATGCCGTCGCCGGTGTTGGTGAGCATGATGTCGTAGGAGATGCCGTCTTCCAGGGCGATCCGGCGGCCGCCGATGACAAAGGAGGCGACGTCGAGCCTGTCCTGGCAGGAGATGGTGTCGCCCGGGCTCACAAGTCCCGACTCGACGGAAAGCTTGACCTTAGGGAATGAGGCGCTAGCGGACATCGTCACCTTCCGGGTACTGGTCGGGGGAGTCGGGGTCGACCGAGCCGCTGAGGGCAGCGCGGCAGTTCTGCACCTGCTCGAGCATGTGCTGCGCCTCGTCGATGGCCTCGCTGAGCTTGGCCTCGACCTGCTGGAACGTGTGGTCGACGACGCTCTCGGCCCAGTAGCGGGTGTCGCGGGCGTCCTCCTCGGCATGGCGCTTGATGTCGGCGGCCATGTTGTTGGCCAGGCGCACGACCTCCTGCTCGCTCATGAGGATGTTGGCCTGGGCCTCGGCGTCCTCGATGGTGTGCTGCGCCTGGGACTTCGCCTGCTCGATGAGCTCATCGCGCTCGCGCAGGACGCGGCGGGCCTCCTTGAGCTCCTTGGGCAGGGAGTTCCTCATGTCGTCGATGATGGCATAGGCAGTCTCGGCCTCGATGATCTTCTTCGAGCCGCCGCCGGACAAGGGCGACTTGGCGCTGTTGATCAGATCCTCGAGCTCCGCAATGAAAGCCTCGATTTCAGTTCCGGGCATGGGCTGTCCTCCGATGACGACTATGAGATGCGCGTGCGCGCAAGCAAACCAGCACTAGTGGATAGCAGGATAGCAGACGGCACGTCCCGACGTGCGCACGCGCCGTGAATTAATAATCCTTCAACGGATAGCGCCGACGCAGCGCGGCCTCCACACCTGGGGTCACGAAGGGCGCGACATCTCCGCCCAGCTCGGCGATCTCGCGCACCGCAGAGCTCGACACATAGCCGTAGTCGGCCCCGCCCATCACGAAGATCTCCTCCAGCTCAGGGGCCATGCGGTAGTTGAGGTGGGCCTGCTGGAGCTCGTACTCGAAGTCGGTGGTGAGGCGCAGGCCCTTCACCACGGCCGTGACGCCGCCCAGGGAGCGCGCGAAGTCGACGAGCAGCCCCGTGAAGGGCATGACCGAAACACCAGGCAGGTGCTCTGTGGCCTGGTGGGCAAGGGCCACCCGCTCGTCGAGGGTGAAGGCGGTGCCGCCGCGCTTGTGCTTGGACTCGGCCACGGCCACGATCACCTCGTCGGCCAGGCGCGTGGCGCGCTCGATCACGTCGAGGTGGCCGCGGGTGATGGGGTCGTAGGTGCCCGGCACCAGGAAGCGACGGGTGCCGGACGCGCGCCCGGGCTTGGCCTGATCTGTCTCGTTCATGGTTATCCTCCGGACACGTCGCGGAACACGTCGCCGTAGCGGGCGACGACCTCGGCCTTGATGGGCAGATGCCCCGTGCTCTCAAGCATGGGGTCGCAAGAAAGCAGCCCTGCGGACAGGTCGTGGGCCTGCTGCAGGATGTCGGCGTCTCGGGCGAGGTCCACGAAGCGAAGCGACACCTCGCCGGACTGCCGCACGCCCATGATATCGCCTTCGCGGCGCAGCTGGAGGTCTTGCTCGGCAAGCTCAAAACCATCGGAAACTTCCTCGAGCGCCTTCATGCGACGGCGGGCGGCGGGCGTGGAGGCGTTGGCGCACAGGAAGACCTTGCCGGGGTGCGAGCCCCTGCCCACGCGGCCCCTGAGCTGGTGGAGCTGAGCCAGGCCGAAGCGCTCCGCATCCTCGATGAGCATGACGGTGGCATTGGGGACGTCCACGCCCACCTCGATGACGGTGGTCGAGACGAGCACGTGTATCTCCCCCGCCTTGAAGGCGGCCATGACGTCGGTCTTCTCCTGCGGCCTCATGCGGCCCGTGAGCAAGCCCACCCGATAGTCGCGAAAGACCGTCTGCGCCAGCGTCTTGACCACCTTCTCGGCCGCCTGGGGGTCGCTGGGGTCCTCGCCGTCCTCAAGCAGAGCCTGCGCCTCGTCGGCCGCGTCGCCGTCGTCGGAGCGCCTCGTCCCCACGAGCGGGCAGACGACGTAGGCCTGCCGGCCCTGCTCCAGCTCGCGCAGCATCGCGTCGTAGGCGTCGGCGCGGTTTCGCCGGACGATGACCTCGGTGGTGACGCCTGCCCCCTTCACGGGGCGCTGACGCAGGTAGCTGCGGTCAAGGTCGCCGTAAAACGCCAGCGCCATGGTGCGGGGGATGGGCGTGGCGCTCATGACGAGCAGGTCGGCCCCGCGGCCCTTCTCGCGCAGGGTGGTGCGCTGGTTCACGCCGAAGCGGTGCTGCTCGTCGATCGCGACCAGCGTGAGGCGCGCGAAGCGCACGTCCTCGGACAGCGCCGCCTGCGTGGCGAAGAGCACGCAGCACTCCCCCGCCGCAAGCCGGCCGAGGATGGCCGCCCTGTCCGGGCGGGCCGTCGCCCCGGTGAGAAGCGCCCAGGATATCCCGGCCGCGTCGAGCAAGGGGCCAATCTTCTCGGCATACTGCTGGGCGAGCACGCAGGTGGGGGCCATGAGCACGGCCTGGCCGCCGGTGTCGGCGACCGGGCCCAGGCACAGCGTGGCCACCGCCGTCTTGCCCGTGCCGACGTCGCCCAGAAGAAGCCTGCTCATCGCGCGCGGCGCGGCCATGTCGGCGAGGATCTCGTCTGCGGCGCGGGCCTGGTCGTCGGTGAGCGCAAAGGGAAGCGCGGCGCGAAGGGCGCGGGTTTTGGGGCCGTCCGTCACGTGGACGACGGGGTCGAGCCCGGCGACCTCCATGTTGCGGCGCACATGCAGGGCGAGCTGCAGGAAGGCGGCCTCGTCGAAGGCCAGTCGGCGGCGGGCCTGCTCGGCGTCGTCGGCGTCGGCGGGATAATGCATGGCACGCAGGGCACGGGAGTACGGCATGAGGCCGAGCCTGGCCCGGACGCGGGCCGGCCAGGGGTCGAGCACAAGTCCGAACTGGCCCAGGCAGCCCGACGAGAGCCTGCGCAGCCACTGGACGGAAAGCCCCTCGGTGGCGCGGTAGACGGGCAGCATGGGATGCACCGCCTGTGGGGCGCCCTGCTGCGGGGCCTCGTCGAGGACCTCCCAATACGGCCCGCTCAGGCGCTTGAAGCCATACGAGAAGGTGACCTTCCCGAAGAGCAGCAGCCTCTGGCCCGGTGCGAACGTCTGGGCAAGCCAGGGCTGGCCGAAGAAGCTCACCATGACCACCCCGGTGTCGTCGTAGCAGGAGAGCTCGACGAGCTTGAGGTTGGGGCGCGGCCGCTTCGACTCGACCTTGTCCACGTGCACCACCAGCGCCGCCGTCTGGCCCACGCACGCATGGCCGACCCCGCACAGGCTCGTCAGGTCGAGGAAGCGCGTCGGGGTCGCGAACAGCTCGTCGCCCACGCTGTGGACGCGAAGCCTCGCCAGAAGGGCCGCGCGGGAGGCGCCGACACCCTTGAGGCACGACACAGGCCGACCCAGCGAGGCCGTCTGCATGAGACGGCGTGCACCGGAATCGGCCTGCGCGAGATGCATGTCTGTCGAGGAGCGCCCGGAAGGCTACTCGAGGGAGAAGATGACGGGATAGAGGGGCTGCTCGCCGCGGTGGGCGTCGATGTCCACGTCGGGCACGGCCTGCTCGAGCTGGCAGACCAGCGACTCGAAGACGTCGTCGGGCATGTCCTGGCCGGCCAGGACGGTGAGCGTGTCGCCCTCGACGTCGGCCTGCATGGAGACGGCCATCTCGACGCACATGGCGCAGACGTCCGAGCCCACGAACTTCACCTTGTCGTCGACCAGGCCGATGACGTCGCCGCAGTGGATGGCCTGGCCGTCGACGGTCTGGGAGTCGCGCACAGCGTGGGTGATCTCGCCGTCGTGCACGGCGCCGAGCGCCTCGGACATGGCGGCCGCGTTGTCGTCCAGACTCGCGTCGGGGTTGAACGCGAACATGGCCGAGAAGCCCTGGGGCACGCTCTTGCTCGCCACGACCGCCATGGGGAAATCGGCCGCGGCAGCAGCGGACTGGGCCGCCATGACGATGTTGCCGTTGTTGGGAAGCACGATGACCTGCTCGGCGCGGGCCTGCTTGGCCGCCTCGAGAATGTCGGCAGTGGAGGGGTTCATGGTCTGGCCGCCCTCGACCACCACGTCGACCCCCAGCGAACGCAGGATGTCGGCCTGGCCCGAGCCGGCCGCCACGGCCACGACGCCCAGGGCCTTCGTGGGGGCCTGAGCCGCCTTGTCCTGGGCGATCTTCTCGGTGCGCTCGTGGGCCTCCATGTCCATGTTGTGGATGAAGACGTTGAAGATCTGGCCGATGGCGAGCATGTGGTCGAGCACATGGTCGGGACGGTCGGTGTGGACGTGGATCTTGTAGTCGGGGTAGGCGCCCACGAGCAGCTCGCAGTCGCCCTGCGTGGCGAGGAAGTCGCGCGTGGCGTCCTCGTCGAAGGGCGTCTCGGCCTTGAAGAGGAACTCGGTGCAGTAGCGGAACTCCGAGCCCTCCCAATCGTCGTTGAGCTCGATGGCCACCTTGGCGTTGGCGTGAGCCATGGCCTTGTCGGCGGCAGAGGACGCCCCCTCGCGGCCCAGGGCATGGGCGCAGAAGGCCTCGAGGAACACGGAGAAGCCGAAGGCGCCGGAGTCGACCACGCCGTTCTCCTTGAGGACGGGCAGCAGCTCGGGCGTGCGGGCGACCGACTCGAAGGCCTCGGCCACGAGGGCGTCGAGGGTCTCCTCGAGCGTGGCATGGCGCTTCTCGCACTGATCGGCGCACTTGGAGACGTCGCGCAGGACCGTGAGGATGGTGCCCTCGACGGGCTTGCGCACGGCCGCGAAGGCGACCTTGACGGCACGGCGGAAGGCCGCGGCCACCACGGCGGAGTCGGCCGGGCCGTCCACCTCGGCCAGGCCCTCGGCCAGGCCGCGCAGGATCTGGCTGGTGATGACGCCGGAGTTGCCGCGGGCGCCCATCAGGGAGCCGTGCGTGACCGCGCCGGCAAGCTTCTTCATGGTGGCGTCGGCCGGCAGCGCCTCGATCTCGGCGACGACGGTCGCCAGGGTGAGGGACATGTTCGTGCCGGTGTCGCCGTCGGGCACGGGGAACACGTTGAGCTTGTTGATCTCCTCGCTGCGCTCTTTGACGGCCTGAGCGGCCACGATGAAGCTAGTGCGTACGGTCTGCTCGATCATCAGACTTCTCCTGTGGTCAAACGTGGACGAGGCCCTAGGCCTCGCGAACCTTCATGGCATCGACATGGACCAAGACGCGGGCGTCGTCGATGCGGGCGATGTTCTTGAGGACATACTGCACGGCGTCCACGAGGTTCTGGCTCACGGCGGTGAGGTTCACCCCGTACTCGAGCACCACGTGCAGCGCCACGCACAGGCGGCCCTGCTCGTCGCGGTCGATCTCGATGCCCTTGCGCAGGCGCTGCGCGGGCAGAAGGCCCACGAGCCCCTCGGTGACGCTGGCAGGCGCGGGCGCGGCCATGCCCACGACCCCGTAGCACTCCTTCGCGGCATAGCCGACCAAATCGGCAAGAACGTCGTCGGAGACGGTGAGGGTGCCGTTTATCTTCTCAGCCATAGCGTTGCTCCCATCACTGGCGGTGGTGTCCACTCAACCCGGCAAGTATACACTCAGACAAGAAAAAGGCCCCCATGCGGAGGCCTTAGAACTCACACCTTTACGCGCAAAAAACTAGGCGCGGACGACCTTGCCGGCCTTGAGGCACTTGGCGCAGACCTTGATCTTCTTGGGCTCGCCGTTCACGATGCAGGTCATGGTCTGCACGTTGGGACGATGCTGACGGTTAGTCACGCGGTGGGAGTGGCTGATGGAGCGGCTGAACACCGGGTGCTTACCGCAGACAGAGCAAACCTGGGACATCTCGAAAACTCCTTCGAACTGCTTGCGGGACACACTGCCCGCCCGCTTAAATCGGCAACTTCCGAAGATTAGCACAAACCAAGGCTCGGATGCAAAACTTCATATCCTCTCAGCAGATATTACAAAGCCGGGGAGGTTTTGAGCACGCTGC
This sequence comes from Acutalibacteraceae bacterium, assembly GCA_963619535.1. Lineage (GTDB taxonomy): Bacteria > Actinomycetota > Coriobacteriia > Coriobacteriales > UMGS124 > UMGS124. The sequence goes on from CAVEWV010000009.1 coordinate 26,228, forward strand.
CCTTCTCGATTCGGTCGCGCAAGAGAACGACGAGGACGCAGCCCTCGTGCACCTCGACGCACGCGCCGCGGGAGGCAACCACGTTGGAAACGCCCAGGTCGTCGAGGGGGGAAAGCGTCGCATGGTCGAGGTTCCAGCGCATGCCGGACTCGCTGACCTGCGCCGGCCCCAGGGGCGCGACGACGCTCAGCGTGCTTCCGAGCGCCTCGGCGGGCAGGTCCAGGCGGGTCCGCGCGTGGTCGCAGAGCACGTAGACGCACAGGGACTCGTCAAGGACGTCCACCGGCAGGCCTTGGACGCGCGCGAGGACCCCCAGGGCCGCAAGCTCGTGGTCGGGCCTTCCGCCCAGGGCGCCGAGCACCCTCACCGATTCGACGGCGAGCTGCGCCGCATGCTCTTGGACCCACCCCAGGGCAAGTCCCAGGTCGGTGTCGTCCTTGTCCATGGGGAAATCCAGCTCGCGGGCATTGCAGGCGCGCGCATATGCGAGGGCCTGGGCGCTCAGTGAGTCGCCGTCGCCCACCAGGACGTCCACGGGCACCCCGGCGCCCATACAGGCGTTCGCGCCCGAGTCCACGGCCACGACGAGACGCGCGCCGCGGGCCTGCCGGGCAAGCAGGTCGGGCGAGGGCGCGCACGGCGAGCCCGAGACGACGAGGGCATACGGCTCGCAGGTCTCGTCATCGCAGGGCTGGCAGGACGGCGCGTGGGCGGGAATGGCCGCGCCTCGGTCGCCTGGGGCCGCCCCGGGCTGTAGGTCGCCCGAGGCCGGCGCCTCGGCCTGACATGCGGGCACGGGGGCGGCGTCGATGCGCGGGATGGCCCAGCGCAGGGCCGCCATGTGGTCGAGCGGGCCGTTGCGCGTGCCCATGTCGAGCCCCGCGGCCAGGCAGCGCGTGAGGTATGCCTTGGCGCGGCGCACCGCCGACTCCACGTCGCACCCCAGCGCCAGATAGCAGGCGATGGCGCTGGAGAGCGTGCAGCCCGTGCCGTGCGTGCCCGCGGCCTCGACGAACTCCCCTTCCAAGATGCGCGGCTCGTCTTGGCCGGGCAGCAGAAGCACGTCGGTGGCGCATGCCGCGCCTAAGAGGTGCCCACCCTTCACAAGGACGGCGCCGGGCGTCTTCTGGGCCATGGAGCGCGCCGCCTGGACCATGCCCTCAAGACCGTGTGCCGCCACGTCGAACCCCGCGAGGGCGCTTGCCTCGGGGATGTTGGGCGTGACGACCTCGGCCAGCCCGAAGAGCTCCCCCACCATGACGGGCGCGGCCCCCTGTTCCATGAGGGCGGCCCCGCTCGTGGCGACCATCACCGGGTCGAGCACGACATGGCCGGCGTCGTGGCGGCGCAGCCCCTCGGCGACCGCGTGGGCGATGGGGGCGCTGGAAAGCATGCCGATCTTTGTGGCGGCCGGGCGGATGTCCTCGAACACGGCGTCGATCTGGTCGGCGACGATGGCGACCTCGGTCTGCTGCACGGAGCGCACGCCGCAGGTGTTCTGCGCGGTGAGGGCGGTGATGACGCTCTGGCCGTAGAGGCCCAGGGCCGCCATCGTCTTGAGGTCGGCCTGGATGCCGGCGCCTCCCGAGGAGTCGCTGCCGGCGATGGTCACGACAGAGGGCAGTTGCATGAGGTCCTCCCCGAGGTGCTTGAAGGCCGCACCGCCCCCGAGGAGACGATGCGGCCGGATGACGAAAACGTTGGGATGCGGCTAGCTGGAAAAGCCCGCGCTCGGCCAGGCGGCCACCGCCTGCGCGAGCTCTCCCGCGGCTTGCGCCGGGTCGGGTGCGGCGAAGATGGCGGAGACCACCGCCACGCCGGCCGCCCCCGCAGGGCCGAACGACGCGACATTGCCGAGGTTGATGCCGCCGATGGCCACCACGGGAAGCGGCGTGGCCTGCACCACGGCCGAAAGGCCCGCCAGGCCCACGTGCTCGGCGTTGCCCTTGGTGGGCGTCGCATAGACGGCGCAGCCCAGGTAGTCGGCGCCCGACTCCCAGGCCGCGCGGGCCTGCTCGGGGGTGTCGGCGCTCACGCCGATGATGGCGTGGGGTCCCAAAAGCTCGCGGGCACGGGCGCAGGCCAGGTCGGACTGGCCCACGTGCACGCCATCGGCCCCGACCTCAAGGGCGCACCGGACGTCGTCGTTCACCACGAAGGGCACGCCGTGCTCCCGGCAGACGGCCAACACCTCGCGGGCCAGCTCGCAGCGCCGCTCGTGGGAGACGTCCTTCTCGCGCAGCTGCACGAAGGTCGCGCCTCCCGCGATGGCCTGCTCCACGACGTCGGCGAGGCGGCGGCCCTCAAGCCAGCGCGAGTCGGTGACGGCGTAGACGGCAAGGCGGGCCGGAAGGTCCTCACGAAAGCGAGCGGCACGGGCGGAATCGCAGGCCCGGTCGCTAGACGAGCTCATAGATGGCCCCGCGCTGCGCCCTGTCGGCTTCCATCTTGAACACCTCGTCGATGAGGTAGTTGGAGTACGTGGCGTTGCCGACGCCCTCGTCCAGGGCGCGCTCGGCCGCGAGCTTGCCTGCCAGGCCATACATGCAGAAGGCCGCCGCCACGGCCTCAAGCTCGAAGCCCGGATTGGCGGCCACATAGGCGGCCGTGATGCCCGAGAGCATGCAGCCAGATCCCGTGATCTGGCCCATGAGCCTGTGGCCGTTTGAGATGACATAGGTATGGGAGGCGTCGCTCACCAGGTCGATCGCCCCCGAGCAGGCCACGATGGAGCCGGACGCCTCGCTGAACTGGCGCACGAAGCGCACCATCTCGTCGAGGTTGTCCGGGGTCACCACGTCGTCGGCCGCGACGTCGACGCCGCGCGTGGTGGAGGTGCCGGCGGCAAGCGCGCGGATCTCGCTCATGTTGCCGCGCACGACGGCAATCTTGCGCTGGGAGAGCAGCGTGGAGGCCGTGCTCGTGCGCAGCTTGCTCGCGCCCGCCCCCACCGGGTCGAGCACGATGGGATGTCCCAGCTGCTCGGCGCGCGCGCTGGCGAGCACCATGGCGCGGATGGACTGGGCGTTGAGGGTGCCGATGTTGATGTTGAGGGCCCCGCAGATGGAGGTGATGTCCTCGACGTCGTCGGGCTCGTCGCTCATGATGGGCGAGGCCCCGCAGGCGATGAGCGCGTTGGCCACATCGTGGACCGTGACGTAGTTCGTGATGTTGTGGACGAGCGGGACGCTCTTGCGGACTGCCTCGATACGGTCGGCAAACATGGGCGCACTACCCCTTTCTGCTCGTGCCGCATTACCGGCACGGTCGTCTCGGTCGCAGGCGCACTCCGGCCCGCCTCTCAGCCGCCTGCCGCGGCTCCCGTCGTATATGCAGCGCCATCGGGCGCAAGCACTTATCGTAAAGCAATGGAACGCTTGCGGCCTTCGCAATTTCGCCAACGGTATTGGATACAGTAGGTTTGACAGATACGAGGCCCCGTGCCGGGGAGCGGCACAGGCGGGCAGATAAGAGGTTCCGGTATGGCTCGTTACGATTATCGCTGCACGTCGTGCGGCAAGGTGTTCGAGGTCTCCCACGGCATGCGCGAGCATCCCGAGGTCGTGTGCCCCGACTGCGGTGCGGCCGCCTCGCGCAGCTTCTCCGCAAGCGGCATCGTGCTCAAGGGCAGCGGCTTCTACAACACCGACCAGCGCGGCAAGTCGGGCGGCACCCCCGCCACCGGCGCGGGCAAGGACTCGGGCGACGCCGCGAAGTCTTCCAGCGAGAGCAAGTCCGAGAGCTCCAGCACCGCCGCCGAGAAGCCCGCGGCGAGCGCGACCGCAAGCAGCGCGAAGAGCGAGTAGGCCCGCAGGCTCACGGTCGCAGGCTCACGGTCGTTTTAAAAAGGTTGCGAAACAAAAGCGGCTCCTCCAGTCTGAACGATTGGAGGAGCCGCTTTTGTGTGGGACAAATGTTGCGGGCGGGACTCGATCTCGCGTCGCCCGGCAAGCCCTATGCGCCGGTGCGCCTCAGCACGGCGCAGAAGTGGCCGTCGCAGCCGCCCTGCTTGGGGTAGGTGCGCATGAAGCCCTGCGGGGTGGAGAGCGCCGACATGGTGTCCACGGCGGCGAGGTCGCGCGCGTCGGGCACGTCGGCCACGGGCACGACCTCGAAGCCCGCGCCCTCGGGGCTTGCGAGGAAGGCCTCCACCACGGCCTCGTCCTCCTCGTGCAGCACCGAGCAGGTGGCGTAGGTGAGCTGGCCGCCTGCGGCCACGCGCGGGGCCACCGACTTGAGCATCGCGAGCTGCAGCTGCGCGCACGACGTGACGCTCTCGGCCGTCAGCGACCAGGTGATCTCGGGGTGGCGGCGCAGCGTGCCCGAGCCGGAGCAGGGCGCGTCCACCAGGATGTGGTCGAACTTCTCAGGAAGCGAGCCTGCGACCTCGTCGAGCTTGCAGGCGTCGCCCGTGAGCTGCTGGACGCCGGCCACGCGCGCGGCCTCGAGGCGCTTGGCGGCAAGCTCGGCCTTGTAGCCGTGCATGTCGAGCGCCCAGATGCGCGCCGCGCCCTGCTTGCGGTGGGCGTGCCCCGCCATGAGGATGGTCTTCGTGCCCCTGCCCGAGCCGACCTCGAGCACGCGGTCGCCCGGCTCGGGGGCGGCCAGGAAGGCGACTGCCTGGGCGGCATAGTCGGCCACGATCACCTGGGTCTGCTCCACCAGGCTGCACCCGGAGACCTTGGCGGCGTCGAGCGCCCTCCAGGCGCCGGGCACGCCCTCGCACGGCTCGACCGCAAGCCCTGCGGCGGCCATGGCGTCGGCGGCCTTGCGGTCGGAGAGCCACATGGGGACGTTGGCCACGTAGACGGGCGCCGGCTCCAGGCATGCCTGGGCGAAGTCGAGGGCGCGCTCCTGCCCCAGCTCGCGCACCAGGCGCTCGTAGAGCCAGGCGGGGATGCCGCAGCGATGGGCCTGCGACTCGGCCATGAACGGCTCGGCGTTCTCGGCGACGCGGCGCAGCACCGCGTTGGCCAGGCCCGCGGCGCTCTTGGCGCGGCTGCGCACCAGCTCGACGCCCTGGCTCACCACGACATGGGCGGGCTTGCCGAGAAAGAGCAGCTCGTAGGCCGAGATGCGCAGCGCGTCGCGCACGCCGGGGGCGACCTTCGAGGGCTTGGCGATGAAGCGGTCGAGCGCCTCGTCGAGCGTGCCGGCCGTGGCGCACACGCCCAGCGCAAGGCAGCGCGCGAAGGCGCGGTCCTCGGCCTTGAGGTGCCCCAGGACCTCCTGAGCCGCCGGGGAGTTGATGAGCTCGCGCACATAGGCGTCGCGCTCGCGGGCGATGCTCAGCGTACGATAGGCGGCCATGCGCGCCGCAGCCACTCCTGCCATTTAGAGAGCCTCCCAGTTTCCACGCTTGCCGCGCACAGACGCCGCAAACTCGCTTCCCATCATCGCACGCTTGCCGTCGGGCTTGACCCCGAGCACCTCGAGCACGCCCTGCGCGCACCCCAGAAGCAGGCGCTTGCGCCACACCACGACCTCGCCGGCGGCAACCGCCACGTCGAGCTGGGCCGCCTCGTCGGCGTCCAGCACGTGAGCGCGGCACACGCGCACGCCGCGCCCGTCGATTGAGGCGCGCGCCGGGGCGGCGTCGCCCGAGGCCTGCACGCGGCGCATGTTGACCTGGGCGGGCGCGTCCGGGCCAAGCAGCACCTCGGACTTGTCGATCTTGGCGGCATGGGTGGCACGCGCGTCGTCCTGCTCGACCCAGCCGGGGTCGACGCCCTGCGCCAGGTCGGCGAGCACCTCGACCAGCGCCGCGCCGCCCAGGCGCGATATCTCCTCGCTCACCTCGGCGTACGTGCGCTCGCCGGGATCCACGCTGCCCTGGCGGCAGTAGGGGCCGGAGTCCAGCCCCTCCTCGATGCGCATGACCGAGTAGCCCAGGGGCTCCTCGCCGCTGAGGAGCGCGCGCTGCATGGGGGCGGCGCCGCGGCCTTGGGGCAGCACGCTGGCGTGCACGTTGAGGCAGCCCAGGCGCGGCATGTCGATGACCTCGCGCGGCAGGATGGCCCCGTAGGCGGCCACGCAGAACACGTCGGCCTGCGCGGCGCGCAGATACTCCTGCACCTCGGGGGTGCGCACGGTCTTGGTCTTGAGCACGTCGATGCCGTGCTCGGCGCAGTACGCGCCCACCGGCGAGGGCACGAGGGACTTGCCGCGGCCCGAGGCGGCGTCGGGGCGCGTGAGGGCGCAGACGACCTCCACCCCCTCGGCGGCCACGAGGGCCTCGAGCGGCCCCAGGGCGAACTCGGGGGTCCCCATGAATACGCAGCGCAGCTTCTCCATGGCGGGCCTACTCGGTGTCGCCGGGACGGGCGCCGTGAGCGAGGGCCTCCTGGTACTCGGCGATGGCGCGCATGCGCTCGGCGGGATCGAGGCGCTCAAGCATGGTGTAGCCGTGCAGGTGGTCGATCTCGTGCTGCAGGCAGACGCAGAACAGGCAGTTGCTGGCCTTGTACTGCATGAGCTGGCCCTCCAGGTTCAGGGCGCGCACGGTCACGCTGGTGGAGCGCTCCACCTCAACGGAGATGCCCGGCACCGAGAGGCACCCCTCCATGCCGGCGGCCTTCTCCTCGGACTGCTCCACGATGTAGGGGTTGATGAGGTAGATGGGGTTCTTCTCGCCGGTGTCGCCCCAGTCGCAGTCGATGACGACAATCTGCTTAAGCACGCCGATCTGAGGCGCGGCGATGCCGCAGCCGTCGTACTTGTACATAAGTTTGGCCATCTTCTTGGCCGTCTTCTTGACCTCGTCGTCGATGACCTCGACGGGGGCGCACTCGGTGCGCAGACGCTCGTCGGGGGAAAGCACGATCTCTAGAGCCATGGGAGCATACCTTTCTTGCTCGTGTTGCGTGTATCGGGACGCATATTACAGCAGGTCGTAGGGGTCTACGTCGATGGACAGGCTTACCTGTGCGGGCAGCGACAACCTCTTCAGCGCATCTCCAAGAATGGCGCCGAGCCTGCTTGCGGGGGCGGCCTTCACGAGGATGTGCCAGCGGTAGCTGCCCTCCACGCGCGACAGGGCGCACTCGGCGGGCCCTAGGATCTCGCTTCCGGCCAAGGCGACCTCGCAGTAGTCGCGCAACTTGTCGGCGCAGGCGAAGGCGGCCTTCTGCACCGAGGCGGCGTCCTTGCCCCACACCACGACGTTTGCCAGGCGCACGTAGGGCGGGTAGCCCACCTCCTGGCGCTGGGCGAGCTCGTTTGACGAGAAGACCGAGCGGTCGTGGCGCGCCACGGCCAGGATGGCGGGGTGGCGCGGCTGGTAGGTCTGCACGATGACGCGCCCGGGCGCCTCTCCCCTGCCCGCGCGGCCCGCGACCTGCTCGAGCAGGTCATAGGTGCGCTCGGAGGCACGGAAGTCGGCGAGCTTGAGCGTGGTGTCGGCGTTGATGACGCCCACGAGCGTGACCTGGGGAAAGTCGAGGCCCTTGGCGATCATCTGCGTGCCGAGGAGCACCGCGCTGGGCGCCTCGTCGAACTGCGCCAGGCACCGGTCGTGGCCGCCCTTGCCCTTCGTGGTGTCGGCGTCCATGCGGATCACCGGGAACCCCTCGGGCAGCACGCCGCGCAGCTCGTCCTCCACGCGCTGCGTGCCCGCGCCGAACTGCCGCAGGTAGCGGCTCTGGCACTCCGGGCAGAGCACCGGGACGGCATACTCGTGCCCGCAGGTGTGGCAGACGAGCTTGTGGCCGCGCTCGTGGTAAGTAAGCGAGGTGGAGCACTGCTCGCAGCGCGGGACGTACCCGCAGTCGCGGCACAGCAGGAAGCGTGCGAAGCCGCGCTGGTTGAGCAGCAGCACCGCCTTCTCGCCGCGCTCCACCACCTGGTTGAGGCCGGCCGTGAGGGGCCGGGAGAACATGGAGCGCCAGCCCTGCGAGAACTCCTGCGCCATGTCCACCACCTCGACGGGCGGCAGGGGGCGGCCCTGGGGGCGCTCCGGCATGCTCACGCGTGTCCAGGCAGGGGCGCCTTCCTGGGCGGGGACGCCGCCCTCGCAGCGGGCGAGCGACTCCAGGGAAGGCGTGGCCGACCCCAGGACGAGCGGGCAGGCGTGAGTCTGTGCGAGCCGGGCGGCCACCTCGCGGGCGTGGTAGCGAGGCGAGCTGCCCTGCTTGTAGGAACCCTCGTGCTCCTCGTCGATGATGTAGAGACCCGGGCGTGCCAGCGGGGCGAAGAGCGCCGAGCGGGCGCCCACCACGACGTGCGCCCTGCCCGTGCGCACGAGCTCCCACTGGTCGCGCCGCTCCCCCAGGTTGAGCCGGGAGTGCAGCACGGCGACCTCGGCGCCGAAGCGGTGGCGGAAGCGCCCCACGGTCTGCGCGGTGAGGGATATCTCGGGCACCAGGACGCAGGCGTCGCGCCCCTGGGCAAGCGTGCGCTCGATGGCCTCCAGGTAGACCTCGGTCTTGCCCGAGCCGGTGACGCCGTCGATAAGCACGACGCCGCCCTGCGCGCAGGCGCGCGCGTCCTCGATGGCGGCCAGGGCCTCGCGCTGGCCGCGCGTGAGGGACTCGGGCGCCACACGGGGCGCCTGGGCGCTCGACAGGGCCGCGCCCTCCATGCCGCGCAGGCGCTCGCGGCGCTCGCAGCTCACGACGCCCTTCTTCTCCAGGCGCTTGACCACCGTCGAGACGCCCCCGCAGGCAAGCCCCAGCTCCGATTGGCGCATGGGGCCACTGCGCAGGGCCTCGAGCACGCTGCGCTCGGCATGGGCGTTCGTGCGCGGCTCGTAGGCCTGCCCCTCCTGGGTGAGCGACACCCAGCAGTCCTGCACGGCCTCGGCGCGCGCCTGCTGCAGGGCCCAGGCGCCCGAGGCCTCGTCGCGCACCATCTTCGCCTGGAAGCCGGGAGGCAGGAAGAGCCGCACGGCGTCGGACAAGGAGCAGGCATACTCCTGCGCAACCCACTGGGCGACCTCGCCGGCCCAAGGCGCGAAGAGCGCCTCGGAGAGCACCTGCTGGACGAGGAGAATCCTGCTCGCGTCCAGGCCGGCCGCGGGACGCTCGGACACCGAAAGGACGTACCCGACCGCCGGGCGGTGGCCGAAATCGACCACCACGCAGCAGCCGGGCACGACGAGCGCCTCGAGTCTGGCGGGAACGCGATAAGTGAAGGGCGTGTCGAGCGCCCTGGTCTTCACATCGACCGCAACGTGCGCGAACGGCATGGAGCGCTAGAGCTCGTATCCCTGGCGAGCGACGCTGTCGCGCAGGGCCTGGACCCTGTCGGTGGCCTCCCAGGTGAAGTCGGCGTCCTCGCGGCCGAAGTGGCCGTAGGCGGCCGTCTTGGCGAAGATGGGGCGGCGCAGGTCGAGCTCGGCGATGATGGCGCCGGGGCGCAGGTCGAACACCTCGCGCACGGCCGCCTCGATGGCCTCCACGGGCACCTTCTCGGAGCCGCGCGTGTCAACCATGAGGGAGAGCGGCTTGGCCACGCCGATGGCGTAGGCGAACTGCACCTCGCACTCGTCGGCAAGGCCGGCGGCGACGACGTTCTTGGCGACCCAGCGCGCGGCGTAGGCGCCGGAGCGGTCCACCTTGGTGCAGTCCTTGCCCGAGAAGGCGCCGCCGCCGTGGCGGCCCATGCCGCCGTAGGTGTCGACGATGATCTTGCGGCCGGTGAGGCCGGTGTCGCCCATAGGGCCGCCCACGACGAAGCGGCCGGTGGGGTTCACATAGATCTCGGCGTCCTTCCAGGAGATGCCCTGGGCGTCGAGCACGGGAGCCACGACCTTCTCGACGATGTCGCGGCGGATGGTGTCCTGCGCCACCTCGTCGTCATGCTGGGTGGAGACCACGATGGTGGTGACCTCCACGGGCAGGCCCTTCTCGTAGCGCACCGTGACCTGGGTCTTGCCGTCGGGGCGCAGGTAGGCCAGCGTGCCGTCCTTGCGCACGGCGGTCAGGCGCTCGGAGAGACGCTGGGCCAGGTAGATGGGCATGGGCATGAGCGTGGGGGTCTCGCGCACGGCGTAGCCGAACATCATGCCCTGGTCGCCGGCGCCGATGAGGTCGAGCGGGTCGGCCGCGGCGTCGGCAATCTCAGTCTGCACCTCGAAGCTCTCGTCGACGCCCTGGGCGATGTCGGCCGACTGGCCGTGGATGGCCGAGAGCACGCTGCACGTGTCGCAGTCGAAACCGTACTTGGCGCGGTCGTAGCCGATGTTCTTGAGCACGCGGCGGGCGATGGACTCCACGTCCACGTAGGCCTGGGTGCGGATCTCGCCGGCGACCAGCACGATGCCCGTCGTGGTGAAGCACTCGCAGGCGCAGCGCACGCGCGACAGGTCGGCCTTCTCGCCGGAGGGCGACACGTAGCCGGCGGCCTCAAGGCGCGCCTCAGCCTCCAGGATGGAGTCGAGCACGGCGTCGGAGATCTGGTCGCAGATTTTGTCGGGATGGCCCTCGGTCACGCTCTCCGAGGTGAACAGGAAATCGCGTTCATGGTGCAGGCTCATAAAAACCCCTCTTACAACGGCACGATGCCGCAACGGGGGCATCCCCCCGCAAGCTGATACGTCAGGGGTCTGAGGTGTCCCACAAGTCCCCATCTTCCAGGCATGGCAAAACGGCCTACCTGCCGAGAATTGGCACCGTTTCCTCTTGGGATGGTTGCCGGAGCGTCACAGGGCTCGGTCCCTCGGCTCGAACGAGAGAAGTGCCTCGACTCCTCCCCTCCTGATGGATGTACCCGACTTTACAACGCAAAGCGGGCCCGGGGAGACCCCGAACCCGCTTTGCACCGCTCTTACATATGTATGTTGCAAACGTGTCTACAGCAGATGCAGGAATTGTCTAGACAAGGCGCGCGAGCCGCAAGTGTACGAAGGTACGTGAGCCCGAGCGCAACGCAGTATCGGCAATTCCGCGGATTGCCCTAGGACGCCGCGTGCAGCCCATATTGCGAGGCCTCCGCCACACCGAAGCCGATGAACGACAGCAGCGACTTCACGAGCCTCTCGAGCTCGACGGCCGGCTGGGTGGCGGCCAGCGACGAGATGCCCAGGAAGGCCCCCAGAATCGCCGGGGACGCCACGGCCGAGTCCACCTCGGGCCGCACGCTGCCCTCCACCTTGCCGCGCTCGAGCAGCGTCGAGACGAGGGCGTAGATGCGGCGCACAAGCGGCTCGCCCTCCTGGTGGGGAAGCGCGCCACGGGTGTCGTGCAGCTCGCCCATGACGAAGCGGGTGAGCGCGACGTTGCCCATGAGGGTCACCAGGTAGCTGCGCGTGATGCCCACGAGCGCGTCGTAGGCGCTCACCGACGAGAGGGCGACCTTCTCAAACGAGGTGAGGAGGGCGTCGAACTCGTCGAACAGCACCTGGGAGACTATCTGGGCCGAGTCGGCGAAGTAGTAGTAGACGGAACCCTTGCTCATGCCCGCGCGCGCCGCGATGTCGGAGATGGAGATCTCCGCCCCGGGGTGCTCGCGCAGAAGCGAGGCGGCGGCGTCGACGATGCGCTGGCGCGTGAGGACGCCCTTGGGCGACTGACGTGCGTCTCGAGGCGTCGCGGCCTTCTCTTCGGTGGCAGACATGGCGTGGGTCCCTTCAGGAAAGTGGCGCGGCCCGCCGATCAAAGCAGGCGAGCCGCGCCTCACAGAGGCTTATAGGTCGATGAGCGGGTGGAGCTGGGTCATCGGCACGTTGCGGCGGCTGCGGGCCACGAGCACGGTAAGCGCGAAGCTTACCACGGCGAAGCACGCGAGCACGGCAACGCTCGTCACGAGGCTGTCGAGCGAGACGCCGCACATGATGACCTTCATGCCGATGACCACGTAGGTCATGGGCAGGCAGGGCGACAGGACCTGGAAGAACTCGGGGCAGGTCTCGATCGGGAAGGTGCCTGCGGCCGAGGCGAGCTGCAGGATGAGCAGCACGATGGCCACGAGCTTGCCCGGGAAGCCCAGCAGCGCCATGATGAACTGCATGATGCAGTTGTTCACGAGCACCACGAAGAACGCGAACAGGTAGAACTCGGCCACGTAGTTCACGTTGAGGTCGAGCACGAACTGCAGCGTCAGGCACAGCAGCAGCGCCTGGATCGCGCCGACGATGACCCAGGGCACCAGGCCGCACAGGGCGGCCAAGGGCGCGCGGGCACCGGAGGCGATGAGGCGGTTGTTGAGCGGCTTCATGATGAAGCTGTTCATGAGGGCGCCCAGGTACAGGGCCAGGCCGATGAAGTACGGCGCGAAGCCCGTGCCGTAGTTCTCGACGGTGGTGTAGTACTCGTCGTTGACCTCGACGGGGGCGCTCATCATCTCGCTGCGCGCGTCGACCTGCTGCTCGTCCATGCCAGCCATGCCGGCGATGCCGTTGGCAAGGCCGTCGGCGAGCTCAACAGAGCCGTCGTGGGCGGTGACAAGGCCGTCCTGGAGGGTCTTGGAGCCGTCGTAGAGCTTCTTGAGGCCGTCCTTGAGGTCGCCGGCGCCGTCGTCGAGCTGCTTGGCGCCGTCCTTGAGGGTGCCGACGCCGTCGTCGAGCTGCTTCACGCCGTCAAGGGCGCTCTGCGTGCCGTCGTAGAGCTGGCCGGCGCCGTCGTCGAGCTGGGTGATGCCGTTGGCGGCCGAGACGATGCCGAAGTACAGCGTGGACTGGCCGTCGAGCAGGGTCTTGGAGCCGTCGAGTAGCTGGTCGGCGCCGTCCATGGCGCTGGCGACGCCCTCGTCGAGCGTGACCGAGCCGTCGGCGAGCTGCTTGGCGCCGTCCTTAAGGTCGCTGGCACCGGAGTCAAGCTGCTGGGCGCCGTCGAGCAGGCTCTGCGCGCCCTCGTCGAGCTGCTTGGCGCCGTTGTCGGCGCTCACGATGCCGTAGTAGAGCGTGGACTGGCCGTCGAGCAGGGTCTTGGAGCCGTCGAGCAGCTGGTCGGCGCCGTCCTTGGCGCTGGCGACGCCCGCCTTGGCGCTGGCGACGCCGTCGAGCAGGGTCTGGGCGCCGTCGTCGAGCTGCTGGGCGCCGGAGAGCAGGCTGGCCGCGCCGTCGTCGAGCTGCTTGGCGCCGTTGTCGGCGCTCACGATGCCGTAGTAGAGCGTGGACTGGCCGTCGAGCAGGGTCTTGGAGCCGTCGAGCAGCTGGTCGGCGCCGTCCTTGGCGCTGGCGACGCCCGCCTTGGCGCTGGCGACGCCGTCGAGCAGGCTGGAAGTGCCGGCAGCGAGGGCCTGGGCGCCGGAGTCGACCTGGTTGATGCCGTCGACGAGCGTGACGGCGCTGCTGGCCAGCGTCGAGGTGGCGCTGCCCAGGGTATCCAGGCCGGCGTCGAGCTGCTGGGCGCCGGTGTACAGAGACTCAGAGCCGCTGACGAGCTGGGCCGAGCCGGCCTTGGCCGAGTCGATGCCTGTCTTGAGGGAGGCCGCACCGTCGGACACCTTCTTGGCGCCGGCGACAAGGCCGCTGTCGGAGTTCAGGCCCTCGCTAATCTGCTGGGCGCCGGCAAGCAGGCCCGCAGATTCGGAGGTGCCGTTGATGCCCGCCTGGACGCTCACGAGGCCCTGATAGACCTGCTGGGCGCCTGCCGCCAGGGCAGCGACGCTGTCCACGAGCTTGTTGTCGTGGACGGACTGGTACAGGGCGGAGACCTTCTGCGAGGCGTCGGCCAGGCCGGTCGCGAGGTCGGAGGCGCCAGAGACGAGCTGGCCGTCGACGGAGGTCTGCATGGACGCAAGGCCCTCGCTCACCGCGGTGGCACCGGCAGAGAGCGTGCCGATCGACGCGCTGAGCTTGTCGACGATGTCGGTCTTGGCCTTCGAAATGACCGTGGAAGCGGTTGCGACGGCCGTGTTGGCGCTCGCGAGGTTCTCGGAGATCACCGTGGCACTGGCCTGAGCGGCGGCGATGGAGTCGCTCGCGCTCTTGAGGTTGCTGCCATCGCCTGTGGCCACGCCGACAAGTGCGGTCCTGGCGTTGTCCACATCGGTGGAGACGGCCTCGGCGCTCGCGGAGGCGTTCTGCGCCGAGATGTTTGCGGCGTCGGCGTCGGACTGGGCCGCGAAGGCAAAATTGGAAGCGTCGATGAGCGAGGTGCGCACACCGTTAGCCTGCTCCTCGGTAATCGCGCCCTCGCTCACAAGCTGGTCGAGCTGGGCCTGGGCGTTGGCGACTTGCGTCTGCGCCTGCTGGGCGTTTACCGAAGCGCTGTTGGCCGAGTCGGCCGCCGCGTCGGCGTCGCTCTTCGCATTGGCGGCGTCGGTCTTGGCCTGGGCCAGGGAGCCCGTGTCGGACTGCGCCCCGTCGATGCCGGCGTTGGTGTTGCCGGTCTCGGTGAAGAGGTTGTTGATGGAGGTGGCCGCATCGCCCAGGTTCGTGGCGAGGGCCGTCGAAGCCTCGGTCACAGCCTGCGTGTCGTAGGCGGCCAGAGCCGTCGAAGCGGTGCCGAGCGCCTCAGAGGAGCCAGAGAGGCCCTCAGCCGCGCTGGACAGGCCGGAGGAGACGGAAGCCGCCGCGGCGACCAGGCCGGGGTTCTCGGTCGTCCCGTCACCGGCAAGGCCGGCGGAGATGCTGTTGATGCCGCCGGAGATGGCCGTGGCGCCCGCAGAGGCGCTCGCAAGGCCGTCGGAGAGGGCCTTCACCTGGTCCTCGAGGGTGCCCGAGCCGTTGTCGGCGACAAAGGCGTTGAGCTGGGCCAGGCCGTCGGAAACCTGCTTGGAGCCGTCCACCAGGCCGGTCTGCGTGTCGGTGCCGTTCACGCCGGCAGCGACCTGCTGCATGCCCGCGTACAGGCTCTGCGCGCCGACGCCGAGCTGCTGGGCGCCCAGGTAGAGCGAGCTTGCGCCGTCGGCAAGGGTGCCCGCACCGGACTGGGCGGTGCCCAGGCCCGTGTCGAGCGAGACGAGGCCGGTGTTGAGCGCATAAGCGCCGTTCACGAGCTTCGTCGAGCCCCCCTTGAGGTCGCCCACGCCGGAGTCGATCTGGGAGGTCGCGCTCACCAGGCCGGGGTTGGAGGCGGTGCCGTCGCCGGCGACGGAGGTCGCGAGCTTGGAGGTGCCTGCGGCGAGCGTGGCAGCGCCCGTGTTCACCTGGTCGGCGCCGTCATAGAGCTGCGCCGAGCCGGTGACGAGCTTACCTAGGCCGTCGTCGAGCGACACCAGGCCGTTCTTGAGGTCGCTCGCGCCGCTCACGAGCTGCGCCGAGCCGCTGCGGAGCTGCTGGGTGCCGTCGTAGAGGCTGGCGGTGCCGTCCTTGAGGGTCGAGGCGCCCGAGGCCAGCGAGGCGGTGCCGTCCTTGAGGGTGGCGGTGCCGTCGTAGAGCTGGGTCGAGCCGCTCGCGAGCTGGCCCAAGCCGTCGTCGAGCGACACCAGGCCGTTCTTGAGGGTGGCCGCGCCGCTCACGAGCTGCGCCGAGCCGCTGCGGAGCTGCTGGGTGCCGTCGTAGAGGCTGGCGGTGCCGTCCTTGAGGTCGGAGGCGCCCGAGGCCAGCGAGGCGGTGCCGTCCTTGAGGGTCACGGTGCCGTCGTAGAGCGTGGAGGTGCCGCTCACAAGGGAGGTGGTGCCGTCCTTGAGCTGCTGGGCGCCGTCGTAGAGGCTCAGCATGCCGTTCTTCAGGGTGGCCGTGCCGCTCACGAGCTGGGCCGAGCCGCTCAGAAGCTGGTCGGAACCGTCGGAAAGCTGCGAGGTGCCGTCCTTGAGCTGCTTGGCGCCGTCGTCGAGGTCGCCCATGCCATCGAGCAGCTGCGAGGTGCCGTCCTTGAGGGTGTCGACGCCGTCCACCAGATCGGAGGTGCCGTCCTTGAGGGTGCCGGAGCCGTCGTAGGCGCTCTTCAGGCCGTCGGTCAGATCACCTGAACCGTCAACTGCATCTTTAAGGCCGTCGGCGAGCTCCTGAGAACCATCAACCGCTTCTTGAAGGTCAGACGTGGAGTCGGCAACCTCGGTGAGGATCGTGTCGAAGTACGTCTCGGCGATCGTGGAGTTGAGCTGGGCCTGGACGCGAGTCACCGCGGCCGAGGTGAGCATGGACGCGATGAGGTTGTGGGCTTGGTTGTGCACCAGGGTGATGCTGCCCTTCTCGGGGCTGTCGTCCTCAGCCGTGGCCACCTTCTCCGAGAGGTCGGCCGGGATGATGAGCTCCATGTAGTAACGGCCGTCTTCCAGGCCGTCCTGGGCGTCCTGGGCGTCGGTGTACACCCAGCCCATGCCCTCGTCTGCGTCTTTCATGGCCTGTACCAGCTCGTCGCCCACCTCGAGGCTGGAGCCGTCGTCGAGCGTGGCCCCCTCGTCGAGGTTCACGACGGCCACGGGGATCTTGTCCACGTTGCCGTACGGGTCGTAGAAGGCCCACAGGTACAGCGCGCCGTACAGCAGCGGCACGAGCGCGATGGCCGCCATGGCGACCTTCATGACTGCAGAGCCCTTCGCGTTGCGGAAGTCGAGGAGCGCGAAGCGGATTCCGCGGAACGGGTTACGCATTCATGACCACCTCCCCTGCCGCAGCCATCTGGGCACGAGCGGCGTCACTGATCGGTATCACCACGTCGGCGTTCTTGCCCAGGGCGTAGTCGGTGCAGGCCACGACGACGGTCGTGCCGCGCTCGTGTGCCGCGCTGCGCAGCCCGTCGAGGATCTCCCGACCCTGCGCCATGGTGAGGTCACCCTCGATGTCGTCGACGACGACAAGGGCCGGGTCGCCGGCAAACGCGAGCGCGATGCCGAAGCGGACCCTGTCGAACTTGTCGAGCGTCTCGGTCTTGGCCTTCGCACGGTCGGCGAAGCCCCACTCTTCCAGGAAGGCAAGCGTCGCCTTGGGACCGGAACTCTTACCGTGAAGGTTAAGTTCAGCCGAAGTCACGGCGCGAAGCGTGATCAGCTTCTGAACCTCGTTCACCCCTTCGATAAAACCCATGCCCGAGATGGCGCGAACGGCCCTCTCCCGTTTGGGCAAGGGCAGCCCGGCCACCGTCAGCGTGCCCGACGTGGGCCGCATGCGGCCCACGAGCGTCAGCAGAAGCTCGGTCTTGCCGCGACGGTCTTCGGCGACGATCGTGGCGAGCTGTCCGCGCGCGATATCGAGGTCGACGTTTTGGTACGTCGTTCTCATCGGAGTCTTCTGCGTGAGTCCCCGGGCATGGATCATCGTTTCACCGACCCCGGGGAGCACTGCCTTTACCATGTTTCACCTCTTCCTTCACTCGTTGGGCGACCGGCCTGCGGGCAACGCAGACAGACCTCTCCCACTTGCGCAGATCATCGTTTCACCGACCTCGGGGAGCACTGCCTTTACCATGTTTCACCTCTTCCTTTGCTCGTTGGGCGGCCGGCCTGCGGGCAACGCAGACAGACCTCTCCCACTTTTGACCGTGGCATTATCCCCCTTGCCTCTCATTTTTGACTCGGAGTCAGTTTTCTTAATCCTATATTCAAATTTGTGTCACATACCTTCAAATATCGACTCGGTAGAGATGGGGCATCGCCGCCTCAAAGCGCAGTTGGAGCCGTATACTGGGCGTGTTTTGATGACGCATAGTCGTTATATATAGATAGGAGCATCCTTTGTCCGACCAGATCCGCGTGCGCTTCGCACCCTCCCCCACGGGCCGCCTGCACATCGGCGGCGCCCGCGTGGCCATCTACAACTGGGCCTTCGCCCGCGCGAACGGCGGCACGTTCGTCCTGCGCATCGACGACACCGACCCTGAGCGCTCCACCCAGGAGAACACCGACCAGATCCTGCGCTCCCTCAAGTGGCTCGGCCTGGACTGGGACGAGGGCCCCGAGGTGGGCGGCGAGCACGGCCCCTACTACCAGACCCAGCGCAAGGAGAACTACCAGCGCGCCCTGCAGAAGCTCATCGACTCGGGCAACGCCTACGCGTGCTTCTGCTCGGCCGAGGAGCTCGAGGCCTCGCGCCAGGCCGCCAAGGACCGCGGCGACTCCTTCCAGGGCTACCAGCGCACCTGCCGCTGCATCGACCCGGCCGAGGCCCAGCGCCGCATCGAGGCCGGCGAGGCCCACGTGTGGCGCCTCAAGGTCCCTGAGGACCGCGGCGACGTCGTGGTGAACGACATCGTGCACGGGCCGTGCGTGTTCAACGCCAAGGAACTCGACGACATGGTGCTCATGCGCTCCGACGGCACGCCCACCTACAACTTCGCCACCGTGGTCGACGACGGCGAGATGGGCATCACCCACGTCATCCGTGGCGACGACCACCTCTCCAACACGCCCCGCCAGGTGCTCGTGTTCGAGGCCCTGGGCTATGAGGTCCCCACGTTCGCGCACCTCTCCATGATTCTGGGCCCCGACGGCAAGAAGCTCAGCAAGCGCCACGGCGCCACGAGCGTCGAGGAGTACCGCGACCGCGGCTTCTTGCCCGAGGCCACGGTGAACTACCTCGCCCTTCTGGGCTGGTCGCTCGACGGCTCCACCACCGTCATCTCGCCGGAGCGCATCTGCCAGACCTTCTCTCTGGACCGCATCTCCAAGAACCCCTCGCAGATGGACGAGGAGAAGCTCATCTCCATCAACGCCACCTACCTCATGGAGATGAGCGACTCGGAGTTCTCCCAGCGCGTGCTCGTGCCCGAGCTGTGCGCGGCCGGCCTGGTGGACGCGGACGCCTATGCGGCCAAGCCCGCCTGGTTCGACCTGCTGTCCTCCATCCTCAAGCCCCGCACGCGCCTTATGGGCGACGTGGTCGAGAAGGCCCGCTTCCTGTTCGGCGAGCTGGCCTACGACGAGGCCTCCGTCAACAAGAACCTCGCCAAGGAGGGCGTGCGCCCCGTCCTTGCGGCCCTGAAGGCCGCCCTTGAGGGTGTCGCGGAGGGCGACTGGCATGCCGCCGCCATCGACGCCGCCATCGAGGGCCTGCCCGAGGCCCTGGGCATCTCCAAGAAGAAGGTCTTCCAGGCCCTGCGCGTGGCCGAGTGCGGCAACCAGGTCTCCCCTCCCCTGGGCGAGTCCATCGAGCTGCTCGGCCGTCAGGAGGCCCTCGCGCGCATCGACGCCGCCATGCCCATGGCCGGCGAGTAACGAAGGTCGAAAGGGCATAAAGCCGCTCATATACGCCAAAGGGGCGCTACGTCGGTTCAAAGCTGACGTGGCGCCCCTTTTGTATGAAGGCCGGGTTTTTAAGAATGCTGCGGCTCGGTATGCTCCCCGTCGGGGCAGGACGGGCGCTCTGGGGCAGGCGCGTCCTCAGCGTCCGGAAGATCGCCGAGTACGGCGTCAGGCGTGCGCGCGTCATTCAGGCCAGCGCTCGCGCCGTGCGACTCCCGGGCGGCCTGAGCGGCCTCAATCTCGGAGAGGGTGATGCGGGAGGTGGAGCCCCTCGAGGAAGCGCGCTGGGGCACCCCGGGCGCAGCCGCGCCCCTCACCGCCACAAACGGCCTTGTACGAAGGCCCAGCAGCGGCATGCTGAACACGATAGGCAGGTAGAACGACAGGGCACGCCACAGCACGACCGCCGCCGTGGTGAGCCCCCCAAGCTCGGGGCCGAAGAACAGCGCGAAGCCCGCCTCGGCGCCGCCCGTACCTCCCGGCAAGGGGACAGCCGTCATGATGAGCTGGATGAAGGCCGAGGCGCACAGGGCCGTGAGGAAGTCGACGTCCATCACTCCCAAAGCGCGCAGGACGCAGAACGGAATGCAGTACAGGCACGCCAGCTGGCCCACGTTGATGGCCACGGCAAGCCCCACAATCTTCCCCTGCCGTATGGCCTGGTGCACGCTGCCCGCATAGCCGTCGACCTCGGAATCGACCTTGGCATGGAGCGCCTCGGGGTCCTTGATGATGCGGACCTTGCCCGAGAGGGCCCTCACGAGGAAGTGGCAGACCTTTCGTACGGCGTTGGGAAAGAACACCATGGCGACAAGGCCGAGCATGATCGCGACATGGACGCCGAAGGCCAGCACGCACACGACCACGATGTCGCCGAAGCGCTCGATGAAGTACCCCGCCCGCCCCACAAGGACCACAGCCCCGAACAAGGTGACGGCCGCCTGGTAGATGAAGAACTTCGTGAGCTGAAGCGCCGTGGCGTCGCCGACCTTCAGGCCCACCTGGCTCAGACGGACGATCTGGGCCGGCGCGGCCCCGCTTTGGCCGGGAGTCAGAAACCCGAAGACGATACCGGCCGCAGCGACGCTGAACAGGTCTTTGATTCCGAGATAGGAGTCCGTCAGCCTGGCCGCGACGCGGTAGCACACCATGTCGAGCCCGAAGAAAAGGCAGAAGAAGAGCGCGCCCAACAAAAGCCATACAAGGTTGGCACACCGTATGGCCTCAAAGAACTCCTCGGCCGTCCCCGATGCGAAGAGCCATATTGCAAAGACTGCGGCGACGGCGAGCAGAAAGAGCACGCCCATGCGCGCTTTGGATTTCTGTCCGCCCTGCACCTGCTTCCCGGATCCATGGGAAGCCGGCGCGTTCAGGTGAATGCGTGATTGAGCCATGGGCCCTCCATCGAATGCCAACATGGCAACTATACCAGTCGCACAGGCAGCAACAGGCCGAATGCAAGCCAACATCGCGACATACAAAAACAGGCCACCGTATAAACGATGACCTGAAATTTGCTGGTAGCCCGTACCAGATTCGAACTGGTGATCTCCGCCTTGAGAGGGCGATGTCCTAAACCGCTAGACGAACGGGCCATTCAATTTACAAGCTGCGCCGAACAACAAATGGTAGCCCGTACCAGATTCGAACTGGTGATCTCCGCCTTGAGAGGGCGATGTCCTAAACCGCTAGACGAACGGGCCAAAGTGGCTGGGATAGAGGGAGTCGAACCCCCATTGACGGAACCAGAATCCGCTGTCCTGCCATTAGACGATATCCCAAAAGCTCTTTGCGCTCACTTGGTGTTGCGTTGGTTCGTGAGTGCGATTTGGTATATTACGGATGAGAAGCCCCCCTGTCAACAACAAGTTTGAGAAACTTTGATTCTGTGGAGGACTTGTGATTCACACGGCGGTTTCATCTCACCCCGTTAGACTGACAACTCCTTAAAGGGCCTGATAAGCCGCACCTACGACCCAGGGAACACCTATGAAGATCAACTACTGCGACGTCCGCTATGACAAGTCGTTCGGCACCGCCGCCCAGCTGCCTGCAAGCAACCTTCCCGAGGTTTCCTTCGCCGGAAGGTCCAACGTCGGCAAGTCCTCCCTCATCAACAAGCTCTTCGGCCGCAAGAAGCTCGCCATGGTCTCCTCCACCCCCGGAAAGACCGCGACCATCAACTTCTTCGTCTCCGGCTCGGTCAACTTCGTGGACCTGCCCGGCTACGGCTTCGCGCAGGTCTCCAAGTCGGAGAAGGACCGCTGGGCCAAGCTCATCGACGAGTACTTCAACCAGGACAGGCACTTCGCGCTCGTGTGCTGCCTGGTGGACATCCGCCACGACGTGAGCAAGCTCGACCTCGGCATGGTGCGTTTCCTGCAGCATATGGACATCCCCTTCGCGATTGTCTTCACGAAGGCCGACAAGCTCTCCAAGAGCAAGGGGGCCCAGATGAAGGCCGCCCTGCTCAAGCAGCTTGGCGTAGGCCCGGACACCCCCTGCGTGCTCACGAGCAGCGAGTCGGGCACGGGCATCGAGGAGCTGCAGGCGCTCATCTGCCAGGCCTGCGACGAGGCGCTCTAGGCCGTAAAGCCGCCGTCTTCTATAAGCATGCCGGAGTCGGCGGCCTGCGTGGCAAGCGTGTCGCAGCGCTCGTTGTACTCGTGCCCCGCATGGCCCTTGACCCAATGGAACGTGACCTCATGGGGCTCCTTGGCGCTGAGCAGGCGCTTCCAGAGGTCGACGTTCTTCACGGGCTCCTGCTTAGCGTTCTTCCACCCGCGCTTGAGCCAGCCGGCGATCCACTTCTGGTTGAAGGCGTTCACCACATACTGCGAGTCGGTGTGCACCTCGACGCTGCAGGGGCGCTTGAGGGCCTCGAGGCCCACGATGACGCCCATAAGCTCCATGCGGTTGTTCGTGGTCACCCGGTAGCCCTGCGACTTCTCCAGGGTGTGCGTCTTGCCGGACGGGTCGGTGTAGAGAAGCACGGTGCCGTACCCGCCGGGGCCGGGGTTTCCGCGCGACGAGCCGTCGGAATACAGAACGACATGCATGAGAATCCTCCTGTGTGAATAGGCGCCATTAGGCGCGCGGGTGGGCCTGAAGGCTCGCCTGGCGCAGGCGGTCCGGGGTCAGGTGCGTGTAGATCTGGGTGGTCGACAGGCTGGCGTGCCCGAGCATCTCCTGGACGCTGCGCAGGTCGGCCCCGCCCTCCAGGACCTCGGTGGCGAAGGTGTGGCGCATGGTATGGGGGCTGGCTGCCCCCGACAGCCCCGCCTTGACGAGCAGCCGCTCAAAGCGCTGCCGAAGCGAGCTCGTGGTCATGCGCGCACCGCGCGAGTTGATGAACAGCGCCCGCGCGGCGTCTTGGGCCCGCTCGCCCGGCAGGTTCGACTCCCCCTTGGCGAGCAGGGCCGGCCGGCCGGCGCGCACATACTCGTCCACCGCCTCCAAGGCAGCGTCGTAGAGGGGCACGATCCGCTCCTTGCTGCCCTTGCCGAAGAGGCGGACGCTTTTCCCCGAATAGTCCACGTCGCGCACGTCGAGGCCGGCGAGCTCGCCTATGCGGGCGCCGCTCGCATACAGCAGCTCGACCATGGCCGAGTCGCGCAGGCCTGCCGGGCTCGGGTCGTCCAGCGCGGCAAGCAGCTGCGCGACGTCCTCCTCGCTCAAGACGTGCGGGAGGGGCTTGGGCAGCTTGGGGCTGGCGACGACGGCAGCGGGGTTCATCTCCAAGTACCCCTCGCGCACGAGCCAGGAATAGAACGTGCGAACCGCGGAGAGGCGGCGGTTCACCGTGGTCTTGGCGTATCCCGCGCCGGCCAAAGACGCCAGGAAGCGCCTGAAGTCGCGGTGCGTGGCCCCCATCACGTCCACTTTGCAGTTGGACGCCCATACAAGGAAGCAGTCGAGGTCCTGCTCGTAGGCCTCGACGGTGTTGGCCGAATAGTTGCGCACGCCGCGCAGATACGACAGGAACTCCCCCACAAGGATGCGGTCCCTGCCGGGATTTGCAGCGCTAACGGGCATCCTCGCCCCAGACGAGCTCGACATGGGCGCATGGGTCGATGCCCAGGTCGGCCCCGTTGGCCGCGCACCATGCGTCGAGGTCGTCGGCTGCGCGGCGGGCGTACAGCTTGTACTTGTCGCGCTTGGAGAGCTTCCCTTTGTGCTCCAGCGCCGGCACGATGCCGAAATTCACGTGCATCGGCTGGTAATCGACGGTCTCGGGGTTTGTGGCATAGGCCACGAGCGACCCCAGCGCCCCCGTGGCGGGCAGCTGCGGCATGCGGGAGCCCTTGATCTGGGCATAGGTGTTGAGGGCCGCGAGCAGGCCTGTCGCGATGGCCTCCGTATAGCCCTCGGTGCCCGTTATCTGGCCGGCGAAGCGAATCCGGCCGTCGGACTTGAACGCGAACGTCTCGTCGAGGCACGTCGGCGCGTCGATGAAGGTGTTTCGGTGCATCACGCCATAGCGGAAGAACTCCGCGTGTCCTAGCCCGGGGATCATGCGGAACACTCGCGCCTGCTCAGACCAGGTGAGGTTGGTCTGGAAGCCGACGAGGTTGTAGGCGCTGCGCTGGCGGTTCTCGGCGCGAAGCTGCACCACCGCCCAAGGCCTCCTGCCCGTCGCCGGGTCGGTGATCCCCACAGGCTTGAGCGCGCCGAAGCGCAGCGCGTCATGGCCCGTGCGGGCGACCTCCTCCACGGGCTGGCAGGCCTGGAAGAGCTCACGGCGCTCAAAGTCGCGCAGGATCGCCTTTTGCGCCCCCACGAGCTCCTCGATGAAGGCGTCGTACTCCTCTTTGTTCATGGGGCAGTTGAGATAGTCGTCGCCAGAGCCGCGGTCATAGCGCGACATGGCGAAGACCCGGTCGAAATCGAGCGTGGAGGCGTCGACGATGGGCGCGGCCGCGTCGTAAAACGACAGCCTCCGACCCCCCACGAGGCCCTCGACGCGCTCGGCGAGCGCAGGCGAGCACAAGGGGCCGGCCGCCACCACGACGCGCCCGGCGCTGGGGAGCTCGGTCACCTCCTCGCGCACGAGGGTGATGAGCGGCTCGGCGGAGACGGCCTGCTCCACGAGGGACGAGAAGACGTCCCTGTCCACGGCGAGCGCGCCTCCGGCCGGAACGCTGGCCTGGTGCGCCAGGCCCATGAGGACCGATCCCAGGCGCGTTATCTCGGCCTTGAGCAGGCCGGCCGCAGAATCGCCGCGCGTGGCCTTGAGGGAGTTCGAGCAGACGAGCTCGGCCAGATGGTCGGTCTTATGCGCCGGGGAGGCGTTGTGCGGCCTCATCTCGTACAGCCTCACCGGCACGCCGCGCCTGGCCAGGTTCAAGGCGCACTCGCACCCGGCCAGGCCCGCGCCGATCACGACGACGCCGTCTTGAGCAATATCCATCCGCGCTACCCCCGTCACACCAAGCAGTTTCACAGTCGGTAGCTATTGTGCGACAAGAACTCGCGCTCGGAAAGGCTGTATCGGCCGTCTCGCAACCTCACCACCCTTCCGTCAAGCTCCAGCATCGAAAGCGCCCGGGTGAGCACGGCCGTGTCCGACTCCACCGCCTGGGCAAGCTCGCCGGGGGCGCTGGGCCCGGCCTGCAGGGAGGCGAGCAAGCCCTCCTCCAGCACGCCCAACCCCTTCACGCGCTTCGGGGAGGCAGAGGGGCTCCTGAGCACCCCGTAGATGCGCGAGTATGCCACCTCCAGGCATTCGCGGTCCCAGATGGGCATGGCGTTGGGCTGGCTGGCGATGATGTAGTTCGACCCCGTGGAGTTGGGCGAGAACACGCTGCCCGGAAACACGAGCACCTCCCGGCCATACTCCTCGGCGAAACGCGCGGTGGAGAACGTCCCCGACGGCATGCCCGCCTCGCTGATGACCAGGCAGCGCGACAGGGCCGCCACCACCGAGTTGCGCTCGGGGAAGGTCCAGCGGGCAGGCGGCGTGCCCCAGGGCCGAATCGAGACCACCGCCCCGTGGTTGGCCACGATGGAGTCGAGCAGGCTTCTCGAGCTCAAAGGGTAGACGACGTCGGCCCCCGACCCCAGCACGGCAAGCGTGTCCCCGCCCTGTGTCAGCGCCTGGCGCTGTGCTGCCTGGTCGCAACCGATAGCCGCGCCCGAGACGACCTGCAAGCCCACCTGCGCGGCCGCCATGGCCGCCAGGCGGGCGCACGCAAAGCCATAGGGCGTGGCCTTGCGGGCGCCGATGACGGAGACGCTCTCGCGGCTGAGGGCCCCGGGGTCGCCCACCACATACAGCGTCCGGGGCGGCTGCGGGATGCTGCGCAACAGCTCGGGGTATAGGTCGTCGTCGGGATGCAGCTCGTGGCGCGGCCCGGCCAAAAGGTTGCTCGCGCTCATAGGGCGGCCTCCCCATACCGAAAGCAGAAGGCCTCCAGCAGGTGGTCGGCGGCGATGGTCACGCTGCCGTCCATGTCCGCTATGACGCGGGCCACCCGGACCAGCGACGAGATTCCCCGCACCGAGACGCCCCGGCGCTCGCTCATCTGCTCCACGAGGGACACGGCACTCTCATCGGCCTCGAGCTGCTCCAGCGACCGGGCGAGCTTGCCGTGCAGGCCCCGGCCTTCACCCGAGCTCCCCGCAAGCCGCGCGCAGCGCCACGCGGCGAACTCCCTCGTCTCCATCACCGTCTGGCGAAGCGAGGCAGACGAGGTGCACGAGCCGCGTCCGAGCAGCTCCTGGGAGCTGGGCCGCTCCAAGGTCACCGACATGTCGATACGGTCGATGAGGGGCCCGGCCAGCTTGGCCTGGTACGCCCGCACCGCCGTCTCGGAGCACGTGCACGTCCCCGCCGGGTCGCCGTAATGCCCGCACGGGCAGGGGTTGCTCGCCGCCACGAGCTGGAACCGGGCGGGGAACGCGTACGTCCCCTCGACGCGCGTCACGCGCACGACGCCCTCCTCAAGCGGCTGACGCAGGGCCTGCAGCGTCGTCCTGTTGAACTCGCCGAGCTCGTCGAGGAACAGCACCCCGTTGTGCGCCAGGGAGGCCTCGCCGGGGGTCACCGGACGTCCGCCGCCCAAGAGCCCCGCCGCCGACACCGTGTGGTGGGGCGCGCGGAACGGCCTCAAGCGCCCCGCCACGGCAGGGCAGCCCGCGTCGCACACGGAGTAGATGAGCGCCGTCTCGAAGTACTCGTCCTCGGTGAGCTCGGGCAGGATGGAGGGGACGCAGCGCGCAAGCATCGTCTTGCCCACGCCGGGCGGCCCGACCATCAGGATGCCCAGACCCCCGGCGGCGGCGATCGTCAGGGCGCGCTTGGCAAGCTCCTGGCCGGCGACGTCGGCGAAATCGGCCGGGGCATAGGCGGGGTCCGGGGCCGCCTGCGACGATGAGGGGGCCTGCCCCACAAACGGGATGGGCTCATGGAAGTCCGCCAGGCTCGAGACGCAGCGGACGTCGACGTCGCGAAGCACCTCGAATCCCACCCCGGCAGGGCAGATGAGCCGCAGCCCCTCCTTCTTTGCAAGCTGCGCATATGCGATGAGGCCCCTGATGGGCAGCACGTCGCCCTCCAAGGAAAGCTCCCCCACGATGAGGCAGCCCTCCAGGCCGGCCGGCGATATGGCCTGGGTCGCGGCGAGGATCCCCACCGCCATCGGCAGGTCGAACGACGAGCCGCTCTTCTTGACGTCGGCGGGGGCCAGGTTGACGGTTATGGATTTGCGCAGGGCGCCGAAGCCCGCCGCCGACAGGGCACAGCGCACGCGGGTCCGGCCCTCGGCGACCGACAGGTCCGCCCTGCCCACCACCGCGATGCCCGGCAGCCCCGAGCTCACGGAGACCTCGACCTGCACCAGGCGCGCCTCGACGCCCCAGAGCATGGCCGTCTTGACGCAGCAGGTGGTTCCCATCAGCCCTCCCAGGCGCAGACGCCCATGAAATGATGCACCTGCGCACGGTGCTCCTCGACGATGTTCACGGCGATCACGTCGAGCCTGACGCTCTCGAACCACTCATGGCTCGCGAGGTAGTCGAGCGTGATGCGCTTGTAGCGCCTCAGCTTGGAGGCGTCCACCGCATCCTCGGGTCGCGCCTGTGCCCCCAGGCGCGTCTTGACCTCGACCAAGACAACGGAGTCGTCCTTGGTGCAGATGATGTCGGCCTCGCCCTGGCCGCAGCGATAGTTCCTCTCCAATATCTTGTAGTCATACATGCGCAGGTACCGCGCGGCTATATGCTCGCCAAGCTCGCCGAGCTGGTGGGGGTCGTGGATGTCGAACCGCCCCAGGTCGCCGTCCTCGTCGGACTCGTCGATGTCGTCTTGAGGGCAGGTGAGCACGGCGCGGCCGCCCTCCTGCCAGCATGTTCCCAGCGACTCCTGGGCCTGCGCGACGGCGTCATCGGGCCCGTCGCACTCCGTATCCGTGGGCGCGTCCCACATGTCCCCCGCTTCATCGCAAGCGCAAGCGGCCCCCTCTTCGGGGTCGCCGGCGACAAGCGTGCCCTGCGTAATCCCATCG
>CAVEWV010000010.1:0-51954 GCA_963619535.1 Acutalibacteraceae bacterium
ACGTACGTCCAGTACGCTACGGCCCTGCGCGCCTTGCGCATCAGAACCCGCTTTTAGTGGGAGGCGGAACCTGGCGCGCTGCGTTCCACGGAGCCTCACGCGCGGTGCGCACCTTTGGTGTACGTCCAGTACGCTACGGCTCCGTGCGCCTTGCGCGCCAGAACCCGCTTTTAGTGGGGCGGAACCTCGTCCGCGGCGTTGTCGGGAGGCTTACGCACGGTGCGCACCTTTGGTGTACCAAGTGTACGCTGCGCCTCCCGACGCCTTGCCGGCGAGAACCCGCTTTTAGCGGGGAGGCGGAACCTGGGGCCTAGCGTTCTGCGGGCGTCCATGTACTACATACCATCACGGAGAGGGAGAACTGTTATGCATCCTGTCATTACTGCTTCTGACTGCATCGGCTGCGGCGCTTGCATCGACGCGTGCCCCGCGGGCGTCATCGAGCTGGCCGACAACGTCTGCACGGTCATCAACGAGCCCGACTGCATCGGCTGCGCCAACTGCCAGGACGAGTGCCCCGTCGGCGCCATCACCGAGATCGCCGAGTAGCCTGCGCGGCTTCTGGCTTTCGGGACAATCAAACTGCACCATGGGGAGGGGGCCGCAAGGCCCCCTCTTTTCGTATATCGCCCCGGTTTGTTTAGCCCATGGGCTCGGGGAGGGGCGCGACCTGCTTGAGCCGCGCCCACATGTCGCGCTTGCCCTGCTCGCTGGCAAGGGCCGCCTCAAAGCCGCCCAGGGCGAGCACGCGCCTGCCGAGCACATGCTCCACGGCGCCTGCGCGCAGCGGGGCCGGCAGGCCCCAGGCGTGGGCGAGGGCGTGCGCGGCGGGGGTGTCGAGCGCGACGACGCACTCCGGGTCGAACACCTCCACCGCCACGGCCACGTCGGCCGGGTCTGCCTGGGGGTTGCCCGGCCGGTCCAGGAAGGTGGCCAGCGCCCCCCAGTCGTCGCCCGCCCAGCCCAGGCGGGCCAGGGCGGCCTTCAGGGCGTCGCCGTCTGCACCCGACAGCAGCTCGCCCCCCGCCTGCTCGCTAGGTCCCGGCCGGCCCTTCACCAGAAGCACCGCGCACAGGGCGTTGCCCGCCGTGATGAAGCCCTCATCCTGCAGCGACTCAAGCTCCTCTCGCGTGCGGTCGAGATAGATTCTCGCCACCTCGTCCTCAGGCAGTCGCGTGCCCTGTGCCTGCGGTTTTGTCCCATTTCCCATCAGCTGAGCCCCTCTATGTCGGTCATGCCACAAAATGTTATATGAAGAGACTTAGATTTTGTATTGCCCAAGATTAAAAGGGATATAATGCCTCCCGAATCAAGGAAGGGTAACCCCGCCGCAGAGCGACGGATGAGGCCCGCCAATCATCGAAGAGAGGTTACATCATGAGCAAGGTTATCGGTATCGACCTCGGCACCACCAACTCCTGCGTCGCAGTCCTCGAGGGCGGCCAGCCCACCGTCATCGTCAACGCCGAGGGCGACCGCACCACCCCCTCCGTCGTGAGCTTCCGCGCCGGTGGCGACCGCGTCGTCGGCAAGCCGGCCAAGAACGCCGCTGTCACCGAGCCCAAGAACACCATCGCCTCCATCAAGCGTTTCATGGGCCGCGCCTACAGCGAGGTCAACAGCGAGCTCAAGGGCATCGCCTACGACGTCGCCGCCGGCCAGGGCGGCCGTTGCGTCGTGAAGATCGACGGCGCCGAGTACACCCCCGAGCAGGTCAGCGCCATGACCCTGGGCAAGCTCAAGGCCGACGCCGAGAAGTACCTGGGCGAGCCCGTCACCGAGGCCGTCATCACCGTCCCCGCCTACTTCAACGACGCCCAGCGCCAGGCCACCAAGGACGCCGGCAAGATCGCCGGCCTGAACGTCCAGCGCATCGTCAACGAGCCCACCGCGGCCGCCCTGGCCTACGGCTTCGACAAGCAGGGCGCCGACGAGAAGGTCCTCGTGTTCGACCTGGGCGGCGGCACCTTCGACGTCTCGCTGCTCGAGATCGCCGACGGCGTCTTCCAGGTCCTCGCCACCAACGGCGACAACCACCTGGGCGGCGACGACTGGGACCAGCGCGTCATCGACTGGATGGCCGACAAGTTCAAGGCTGAGAACGGCATCGACCTGCGTCAGGACCCGATGAGCCTGCAGCGCCTGAAGGAGGCCGCCGAGAACGCCAAGAAGGAGCTCTCCAGCGCCGCCCAGGCCACCATCAACCTGCCCTTCATCACCGCCGTCAACGGCGTGCCGAAGCACCTCAACTACACGCTGACCCGTGCCGAGTTCGAGCGCTTCACCCACGACCTGCTCGAGCGCTGCAAGGCCCCCGTCCAGCAGGTCCTGCGCGACGCCAGCCTGCAGATCTCTGAGATCGACCAGGTCATCCTCGTCGGCGGCTCCACGCGTATGCCCGCCGTCCAGGAGCTCGTCAAGAAGATGACGGGCAAGCAGCCCAACATGAGCGTCAACCCCGACGAGGTCGTGGCCGTGGGTGCCGCCATCCAGGGCGGCATCCTGAACAACGACCTGGGCGAGGGCGCCGGCGGCATCCTGCTGCTCGACGTCACGCCCCTGTCGCTGGGCGTGGAGACCATGGGCGGCGTCATGACCAAGATGATCGACCGCAACACCACCATCCCCACCTCCAAGACCGAGATCTACTCCACGGCGGCCGACAACCAGACCTCCGTCGAGATCAACGTCCTGCAGGGCGAGCGCGAGATGGCTCGCGACAACAAGTCGCTCGGCCGCTTCCAGCTCTCCGGCATCCCCGCCGCCCGCCGCGGCGTGCCCCAGATCGAGGTCACGTTCGACATCGACGCCAACGGCATCGTCAAGGTCTCCGCTAAGGACCTGGGCACCGGCAAGCAGCAGCAGATCACCATCTCCGGCTCCACGGCCCTGTCCGACGACGAGGTCAGCCGCATGGTGAAGGACGCCGAGGCCCACGCCGAGGAGGACAAGCGCCAGAAGGACGAGGTCGAGACCCGCAACCAGACCGACTCGCTGGTCTACGCCACCGAGCAGACCATGTCCGAGCTGGGCGACAAGGTTCCCGCCGACACCAAGTCCGAGGTCGAGGCCGCTATCGCCAAGGCCAAGGAGGCCCTGAACGGCACCGACGTCGAGGCCATCCGCACCGCCGGCGAGGAGCTGCGCACCGCTTCCTACAAGCTGGCCGAGGTCGCCTACGGTGACTCGCAGCAGGCCGGCGCCGCTGGCCAGCAGGCTGGTTCCTCCAAGCCCAACGACGACGTGGTCGACGCCGACTACGAGGTCGTCGACGATGACAAGCAGGGCAAGTAATGATGCCCGCCGACGGTAACAAGCCTCAGGCTGAGCCCGAGCAGGCCCCCTGCACCCAGGAGCAGCCTGTCGAGGCCCAGGTCATCGACGACCTGGAAGAGCCTCAGGCTGACCAGCCCGAGCCCGAGCAGGCTTGCTCCGACGAGGTCTTCTCGATGGCCGACATCGAGAACGCCCGCGCCGAGGCCAAGGCTGCCAACGAGAAGTTCCTGCGCCTGCAGGCCGAGTGGGACAACTTCCGCAAGCGCACGGCCCGCGAGCGTGAGGACGAGAAGGCCCGCGCCACCGAGGGCCTGGTCATGAAGCTCCTGCCCGTCGTCGACGATCTGGAGCGCTCCATCGACCACGCCGCCCAGTCTGCCCCCGAGGGCGCCTACGGCGAGTTCGTGGAAGGCGTCAAGGCCGTCTGCGACAAGCTGGTCGATGCCCTGACCCGTACGGGCGTCGAGGCCATCGACCCGGCCGGCCAGCCGTTCGACATGAACGAGCACCAGGCCGTGGCTCAGGTGCCCGACACCTCGGTGCCGGACAACACGGTGAAGGACGTGTACCAGAAGGGCTATCGCATGGGCGGGCGCGTCATCCGCTCGGCGATGGTGACGGTGGCCAAGGGCGGCCCTGCCCAGCCTGCGGCCGACGAGGGCTAAGGGCCTTTCGGCCCGCCCCTGGCGGCGACGCACAGACGAGAACCAACCAAGGCCGCGCCGGGAGTCGCTTCCGACGCGGCCTTTGTCAAGCAGGCGGTCTGCGCCCCGCCGCGCATCAGGTTCCGCAGCATTCTCTTGAAGGAGGGTGGAATAGAACATGGCATCGAACCAAAAGACGTTATACGAGATTCTCGGCGTAGACGAGAAGGCCTCCGATGACGAGATCAAGAAGGCGTTCCGCAAGCTTGCCGTGAAGCTTCACCCCGACGCAGGCGGTGACGAGGAGCAGTTCAAGCAGGTCAGCCAGGCCTACGAGGTGCTCTCTGATTCGAAGAAGCGCGCCGAGTACGACAAGGCGCTCAAGTACGGGGCCTTCATGGGAGGCAACCCCGGGGCCGGCGGCTCCTACGGGTATTCCGCCGGCGGCATGGACTGGCAGTCCATCATCGACTCCATCCTGCACGGCGAGGGGGCCTTCGGCACGGAGTGGGACCCCCAGGCCACCGGGTTCGGCGGCTTCAACGGTTGGGGTCAGCCCAGGCCCCAGCGCGGCAGCGACCTGTCGATGAGCGTCGAGGTGTCCTTCCACGAGGCGCTCGAGGGCGTCTCGCGCAAGGTGAGCTACCGCATTCCCTCGACGGGCCAGACCGAGACGCTGACGGTCAAGATCCCGGCGGGCGCGGTGGACGGCGGCAAGCTGCGCTATCGCGAGCGCGGCGAGTACGGCTCGCAGGGCGGCGTGCGCGGCGACCTCGTGGTCACGACGCGCGTGGCCCCGCACCCCTTCTACACCCGCGACGGCGCCGACGTCCACATGGACCTGCCCGTGAGCGTCTACGAGGCCTGCCTGGGCGCCGAGGTCGTGGTGCCCGCCCCCAACGGCAAGGACCTCAAGCTCAAGATTCCCGCCGGCACGCAGGCCGGCAAGGTGTTCCGCTTCAAGGGCATGGGCGCGCCCGACGTGAAGCACAAGGGCGAGACGGGCTCCTTCTACGTGAAGGTTGCCGTGCAGGTTCCCCGCGATTTGACCGACGAGGAGCAGCAGGCCCTTGAGCGCCTGCGCGACCATGACAAGCGCGACCCGCGCGGCGCGCTGAGAGACAAGAGGTAACCCAGATGCCCTCGAGGAACGACGACGAGAGGAACCGCCCGCTCTACATGATCTCGGTCGCGGCCGAGCTCACGGGCATGCATCCCCAGACCCTGCGCATCTACGAGAGCAAGGGCCTGGTGAACCCGCGGCGAAGCTCGGGCAACACGCGCCTGTACTCCCAGGCCGACATCGAGCGGCTCGACCTCATCGGCAGGCTCACCGACGAGGGCATCAACCTCGCCGGCGTCGTGCGCATCCTGGACATGAAGACCCAGATGGACGAGCGCGACGCCGAGATGGAGCAGCTCCGGTCCGAGCTCAAGGAACTGCGCGAGCAGGTCCACGAGTATCGGATGCGCGAGACGATCACCGCCCTCATGCCTTATGCCGAGGGCGGCAAGAGCCCGCTGGCGCTGCTGGCGGGCGTGCCCGACCCAGAGAAAGGGCCGGACGCAGATAGGGACGAGTGATACCTATGAGGATTGACAAGTTCGCAATGACGGCCCAGTCCGTCCTGCAGGAGGCAGTGGGCGTCGCAAGTGACGCCGAGGCGGGCGAGGTCACGACCCTGCACCTGCTCAAGGCTCTGCTCGAGAGCTCTGAACGCAACCTCGACGCCATCATCGAGCGTGTGGGCGCCGACCCCGCCCAGCTCAAGGCCGCCGTCGACGACAAGCTGGCCTCCCAGCCCCGCGTGAGCGGCGCCGCGCAGGCCGGCATGAGCCAGGGCCTCATGCGCGTGCTCGACGCCTCGCAGAAGCTCGCCGGCAAGATGGGCGACTCCTTCGCGACCACCGAGCACCTGCTCATCGCCCTTGCCGGTGACAAGGGCGACGCCGGCCGCATCCTCAACGACGCGGGCCTCACGGCCAAGCGCGTCCAAGAGGCCTACG
The DNA here is from genome assembly GCA_963619535.1 of Acutalibacteraceae bacterium. Taxonomy (GTDB): domain Bacteria; phylum Actinomycetota; class Coriobacteriia; order Coriobacteriales; family UMGS124; genus UMGS124. The sequence continues at coordinate 5,928 of CAVEWV010000010.1, forward strand.
AGCAGCTGCGCGGCGACTCTCGCGTGACCGACGCCGAGAGCAAGCCGCAGTTCGAGGCCCTCAAGCAGTACGGCCGCAACCTCACCGACCTGGCCCGCGAGGGCAAGCTCGACCCGGTCATCGGCCGTGTGGAGGAGATCCGCCACACCATCCAGGTGCTGAGCCGCCGCACGAAGAACAACCCCGTGCTCATCGGCGAGCCCGGCACGGGCAAGACGGCCATCGTCGAGGGCCTGGCGCAGCGCATCGTGGCCGGCGACGTGCCCTCGACCCTGCGTGACCGTGAGCTCATCGAGCTCGACATGAGCGCCATGGTGGCCGGCGCCAAGTACCGCGGCGAGTTCGAGGATCGCCTGAAGGCCGTGCTCAAGGAGGTCGCCTCGGCCGGCGGCAACGTCATCCTGTTCATCGACGAGCTGCACACCATCGTGGGCGCCGGCGCCTCGGGCGGTTCCATGGACGCTTCCAACATCCTGAAGCCCGCCCTTGCCCGCGGCGAGCTGCACGCCATCGGCGCCACCACGCTCGACGAGTACCGCAAGTACATCGAGAAGGACGCCGCGCTGGCGCGTCGTTTCCAGCCGGTGCTCGTGGACCAGCCCACGGTGGAGGACACCATCTCCATCCTGCGCGGCATCAAGGAGAAGTACGAGATCCACCACGGCGTGCGCATCACCGACTCGGCGCTCGTGGCCGCAGCGCAGCTGTCCGACCGCTACATCACCGACCGCTTCCTGCCCGACAAGGCAATCGACCTGGTCGATGAGGCCGGCAGCCGCCTGAGGATGGAGCTTGACTCCATGCCCAGCGACATCGACGCCCAGGAGCGCCAGCTCACCCAGATGCAGATCGAGGAGCAGGCGCTCATGAAGGAGGACGACGAGGCGAGCGCCGAGCGCCTGCAGACCCTGCGCCACGAGATCGCCCAGGCCCGCGAGAAGCTCGACGCGGCCAAGGCAGCCTGGCAGAACGAGAAGGGCATCATCGACCTGGTGCAGCAGCTCAAGAGCCAGATCGACGAGGCCCGCATCGAGGAGGAGCGCGCCACGCGCTCCGGCGACCTCATGCGCGCCTCCGAGCTGCGCTACTCGACGATCCCCCAGCTCGAGGCCCAGTTCAAGGACGCCGAGGAGCGCCTGCGCGCCAAGCAGGCCGACGGCGCCAACCTCAAGGAGGAAGTGACCTCCGACGAGATTGCCGCCGTGGTGAGCGCCTGGACGGGCGTGCCCGTGTCCAAGATGATGCAGGGCGACATGGAGAAGCTGCGCCACCTCGAGGAGCACCTCAAGGAGCGCGTCATCGGCCAGGACGAGGCCGTCCACGCCGTGGCGAGCGCGGTGCGCCGCTCCCGTGCGGGCCTTTCCGACCCCGACAGGCCCCTGGGCAGCTTCCTGTTCCTGGGCCCCACGGGCGTGGGCAAGACCGAGCTGGCAAAGGCGCTGGCAGAGGCTCTGTTCGACGACGAGCGCTCCATGGTGCGCATCGACATGAGCGAGTACATGGAGAAGTTCAGCGTGCAGCGCCTCATCGGCGCCCCTCCCGGATACGTGGGCTACGAGGAGGGCGGCCAGCTCACCGAGGCCGTGCGCAGGCACCCCTACTCGGTCATCCTGCTCGACGAGCTTGAGAAGGCACACCCCGACGTCTTCAACGTGCTGCTCCAGGTGCTCGACGACGGCAGGCTCACCGACGGCCAGGGCCGCGTGGTGAGCTTCAAGAACGCCATCATCATCATGACGAGCAACATCGGCTCGCAGTTCATCCTCGAGGCCACCGGCAACGACGAGCTGCAGCAGAAGATGCAGGAGGCCCTCAAGCAGGCCTTCCGCCCCGAGTTCCTCAACCGCATCGACGACGTGGTGTACTTCAACTCGCTGGGTTACTCCCAGATCGAGCGCATCGTGGACCTGCAGCTCGACGAGGTGCGCGCACGCCTGGCCCGCGAGCGCCTCACCATGCGCGTCACGCCCAGCGCCATGGACTCGCTGTCGCTGGGCGGCCTCGACCCGGCCTTCGGCGCGCGTCCTCTGCGCCGCCTCATCCAGTCCAAGGTGGTGGACGGCATCGCCAACCTCATCATCGACGGCCGCCTGAGCGAGAACGACGTCGTCCTGGTGGACGTGGACGCCGACGGCAACGTCGTGGTCGGCAAGGACGAGGAGGCCTCCGCCAAGGCCCGCGCCGAGCGGGCGGCGACCCCCGAGGACGTGCCCGTGGAGCCCGACTCGGTGGAGTAGGGTCGGCGGGGCGCTGATGGTCAGCGGGCCCGTTGGGTATCGCTGAGCACAGAGGGGGGCGCCCCCGCGAGCCGAAGAGGCTTTCAGGGGCGCCCCTTCTGCTATCGCTTTCATCTGTCTGCAGCTTGTGCGGCCATTAAACCTTGAGGTCGATGATGTGCCTGACGGGGGCGGTCGATACGACGAACGACGCGTCGCCCACATCGAGGTCCTGCGCGTAGCGACCTTGCGTATCGGTGTATGCCACTGCGTTTGTGATGAAGGGTATGTGCAAGGTGAACTCGGTGTTTGGATACACGGAGATGTACATCAAGGCCTCGTCGATGTTTTTGTTCGACTCCATCCACAGCTGACGGTCGAGGCGCAGGGCTTTGATGGCGCCGGCGGGCAGGACTTTCGCCTCGCCTATGAAGAACTGTCCGTCCTTCCCTTGGTTGCGTAGGTCGACGTTGAGGCACAGGATGCTCTTGGTGTTGTACGCGGCGTTTTCGGGTTGAAGTTTCGAAGGGTCGTCCCCATAACGCTCGACGTATTCGTTGTACGAGAGAAGCTCGGCTGAGTCCACGCGAAGTGAGTAGTCGTCCGTGCTTTCGCTGTCGCGCTCGTAGATGAACGCGCCGTCGAGTTCGACCCATTCTCCCATGGGGTGATGCGCGGTTGGGTATGTGAGGGCGCGGGTGTTGACCCATGCGATGCGCGCCGCAACAAGCAGCATTGCGACGACGCAAACGACAAAGACGCCAAGACGTTTCCTGGCAGCCGGTGACATTGACGGCCTTGCTGCTCTCATGCGCATGGCACCCCCTCATCTTCGGTTGTGTGCACGTGGGCTTCGTGGCGCTCGACGTGCCCTTCGGCGAGAAACCACAGTTCATCGGCAACCTCGCGGATGAGTGTCGCATCATGGCTTGCGAGCACAACGATGGCCCCGCGTCTCCGGGCGCGCAGTATCTCTGCCTTTACGAGTTCGACGCCTGTTGTGTCGAGTGCATTGGTAGGTTCATCGAGCATCACAAGGGCGGGGTCCTCCATGAGGGCTGCAGCTATGCCTAGGCGTTGTTTCATGCCAAGCGAGTACGAGCGGTACTTTCGTTTGTCGTCGGGGTCAAGGCCCACTCTGCGTAGCCAATCCCGTATTGCGGCATCGTCAATCCTTCCACGGACGCTGGCGAGCATCTGCAGGTTCTTGAATCCGCTGTAACCGGCGAGGAACGCGGGTCCTTCGATGAGCATCCCTATGTTTGAGGAATCGGCCGGACTCTCGAACTCTAAAGTCCCGGTGTGGGGGCGGACGAGGCCGGCGATGGTGCGCATGAGCATGGTTTTTCCTGAGCCATTGGGCCCTACGAGTCCAGTGACGGTACCCGGGCGTAGCTCCATGGATATGCCTGAGAGCACATCGGTTCGCTTGATCGTCACGGTGAGGTCGCGAATCCGTATCATGAGGCGCCCCTTTCCTGGGCATGTATCGATCGCCGATTGAACAGTGCTGCGCCGATTGCAATGGCAAGCAGGGCGAGTATGCATCCGAGTGCCAGGCCCTCTTTGGCGTCCACCCCATTGGCGATGGCGAGGTTGCTGCGGGCGAGCATGAGATAGTTGCCAAGCAACAGGTCGTTGAGCCAAAACGACGATGCGAAGAAGATGCATATGTCCGCAACGAGGCCGACGTAGGGGGCCATGTGTACCGAAAGTACAAGCTGGATGAGGCTTATGGCGACCAGGGTGACAGGTGCGCAGGCAAGAAATTGGCCAATATCAGCCGTTCCCTGCGCCAAGGGCGACTCGGTGGCCATGAAGAACCCCAGTAGATCGGCCGAATCTTTAGGAAGCCTGAGATCGGCACCCGCCTCAATGCCAAGCGCGCACAGAAGGCAGCCCGATAGGCTGGCCGCATATCCCAAAAGGCAACAGGTGATGGTCCAGAGGCACTTGGCAAGCCACCATGACCCGCGGCTGCCTGAAAGCACGAGCGCCGTCGCCCCAACGGACTTGAGGCTCCTTGCCGGATAGTCGAGCGTCACAAAGGTTATGGCAAGGCAGTTGCACAGCCACGAGGCGGGAAGCACGAAACTCTCCCCACGTTCGGGAACGAACTCGCTGATTCCGCCGAAAACGGAAGCGATGCATGCGGCGTAGCTCAAAGTGTGCCTCGGCGAAGGTCCCGATGAGGCGTACAGGTAAGACACGAGGCTGCACAGGGCCGCCAACAAGGTTGCAAGTGCTATACGAGGCGCGATTGATTGCATGCTGCATCTCATGTCGTAGGAGTAGAGCCGCATGATGGTCGATATGCGGCTCATAGGACGTCACGCCTCAATGCGCAAAGTGGGGCAAGGAGCGAGAACGCAAGCATCGCGCAAGCGCAGGCCAAGGTCGCCCACCATGGGCAGAAGAAGGTGTCGGGTTGCGCACGCAGTTGGTCGAACAAGGTGAAGCTGAATCCAAAATGCTCGAACCCGTTGCTGCGCATGAACACATAGAAGTATTCGCCGACGTGCTTGAGCAAAAGGAGCACGATGTAGGGGAGGGCTATGAGGGCGGCACGATTGCGTAGGCCGGTCGAAAGGGCGAGGACGCAGGCCGTCCATAGGCCGCATAGGGTGCCGTCCACAACGATGCGCAGCGCCACGTATGCCTGAGGCATCGAATAGAACAAGGAGCCGAGCAGCTCCGTTTGGCTTACCGGGATGTATTGGGCATCAAAGGGATCGGGCGTGTATGAGGGAATGAAGCACGCGCATATGAGGAAGTTGACTATCAGGGGAATCGCGATGATGAGAAATCCCGAGACAAAGGTTGCCGCATATTTTGCGAGATAGTAGCGATGCCGTGAGATGCGGCAAACCATCTGCTCTATATAGCCGCTTTGCCAATCTGAGGCAAACGACCATGAGTAGCCCATGGTTACCAAGAGGGGTATGAGCACGAAGAACAGCTCGACTGCCGCCGAGATGTGATCCGTGGCAATCCACTTCGTATAGCTTGAATATGAAGAGATGTACGTGTAGCGGTCTTCGAAATGATACGTGAGGTAGATGTCTTCAAGTTGAAGGTAGGCGGCGACATTGACGATTGCGGCCGCTACGGAAATGCCTATAGACAGCACCAGTGAGAAGACGAACCACCGGTTGCCCAGTGCGCGCTTGCACTCAAGACGGAATGCAGACATCTCATGCCCCTTCCTTGATGGGCACGGCGAGCTGTAGGCGCCAGCGAGGCGTCATGACATAGAGATATGGGTCGGACAATTTCTCCGATGGGGGAATCGAATAGCCGAGTCGAAGCGTTGTCGTTTCGCCTACATCAAACAGGAAAGACCATGTGGCAAACGATGGCTGCCCTGTCATCACTGACAAGGGAAGATAGGAGCCGCCGTCGCCCTGCAGGTTGAAGATGGAGGCATTGACGCCGTTTTCATGCACTGCAGTTTGAGCGTCGTCTATGAGAGGGTATCTTGCCTGGGCGTCGACATTAGATAGCTGCAGCTCTATTACGAGATAGGGGTCGTTTTCATCCTGACCTTCAGAGGCGATGTTGCCCAGATCGCATGCAGCCTGAGCTTGTATGAACGACTCGTAGAGAGTGCACCCTGTGACCTGAAGATCCATCGTGCCGCTCCAGGGTATGCCGTCACTGCCATCTGAATTTCCTGTAATATGGGCCGTTTGACCAGGTGCGGTGGTAGTCGCAGCATCTTCGACGGCCTTTTGGGCGGCGTCTTGACGTACGAGACTGCCAGCCAGGTACAATGCGCCAGCTATCAACAAAGCGGCTAGCAAGGCTATGCAAAAGACACGCTCCCTCTTTGTGATTCCATCGGCGCGCATGCAATCAGATCCTTTCTATAGAGAGACTGGCCGCCCCGCATTACGTGAGGACGACCAGTCTGATTTGCGTCCGCTAAACCGGCGGATGCAGCCTTGCCTTAGTGATAGCCGTTATTGCAGTAGGTGTAGACGCGAGTGCTGTCGGGACTCCATACGCCGGTCATCCAGCCTGATTGCGAGCACATCAGTTCAGGTCCTTTCCGCTCGATGTGGACTGGAACTCCCGTGGCGCAGCTACGCATACGGGTGCGATTGGATATCCAGTCTTGAATGTAGGACAGAAAGGGCCAAAGGTCTGTAAACAGGGGCGCGAATGATTGTCCAAAAAACTGTCTACGGGTTATGAGCAGGTCTTTTACTGCTTGGCTAGGGCTGTTTGATAGACGTCCGTTTAGAGGGGCCTTGCTCTCAGCCTTTTCGATCTATGCGTATTTGAGCCAGAAAGGCCTTGAGCTGAGCGTGGTTGTGCAGGTTGAGGGCCGCATAAACCTCCTTGAGAATCTGATGAACCCTGCTGCGAGAATATGAGAGCTGTTGCGAGATTTGCCCGATGCTGTGCCCTTCCGCGACAGAAACAACCACGTTTATTTGAAGAGGGGTGAGCTCATAAAGGCGCAGAGCGGCGACGAGTTGTTCGTGAGGGGAAGCGCTGCCGCCAAGGGGCGTCGTCCGGTCACGAGCTGCCGTTCTGGTCAATGCCAATGCTCCAACGAGGGAGAGGAGCACGGAAAGCGCGGCGATGAAGGTGAGATTACCCTCGCTTCCTGAAATTGAAGACCCCCAGGTATTTGCAGTATAAACGCCGGCACACAGGCTGGAGGCGGCCGCGATGATGGGTGAAGTATGCCAGGAAGGGGATTGCGCTCGGGTTGTCTTGTTGGATGCTGAAAGAAGGAGACCAAGCACTGTTGTGGTCATCAGGAGGCCGGAAAACAACCCTTTTGCATATACGAGAACAATGGCGCCCAGCGCGAATACGGCTGCAGCAGGAATATCATGCTGGAGACGTTTCCCCAGCTGAAGAATGCATGCACATGAGCTTACCGCCAAGAATATGCTGCCGCAGTATTGCAGAGAGGCGTATGACATCCCACGCAAGGTTTCTTCCCATACAAAGGCAAGGGATGCCACGCAGAGCAGGGTGGTAGGAGATGCGGGCGCACATAAGGCACGCTTCGCGTTGCCGTCTTTGTGCGGGGATACGGCATCCAGGCAGATGAGTACTGACGCTATTGTTGCACCAATGTGCCAGCATGGTTTGCTGAAGGACCCCAGCGCTGCAAGTGCGGTGGCTCCTGCCAAGGCAGGGAATGGGCCTCTGACGTCGGGTTGAGCAAGGCCTTCCGAGTGGAAAAAGTATTTGGCGGCAATCATCATGCAAGCTGCCACACTGGCTAGTGTGCTCATGCGCAGGAGGGTTGGTTGTTGGTCGTATGGGCCGCTTTGGGCGAGTGCGCCGTAGCAGTATTGCAATGTCGCGGCGGCGACTACGGCCATCAGGGCGACAAGCAGGTCGGACAGTCTGCCGGCGGTCTTATTATGCGGCCGGCCGTGCGGTTCCAGTACGGTCTGCAATACGGCATACAACACGAGCCCTAAAGCGCCACCGAAGGGGATGAGCCAGGTAGATTCCCAACAGGCCGCCGCCGCAGCCGGTGGCATAAAGACAAGAAACGCAAGCGTATAGGCACCCATGGCCGATAGCGCATGCATCGTTTGGCTTGCGTGCGACTTGGTCGTGGCGCCGCGTTCAGGGGCGTCATCGAACTGCCCGATCTTTCCAATAAGTTCATCGACGTTCGAGACGTCTAGTTTGTCGCATGCGCGGGCCCGATAGGTGCGGACTGTCGATGCACTGATTCCAAGCTCCGCAGCTACCTGTGAGGAGTTCAGGTCATGAAAGGACGCGGCCATGACGGCTGATTCTTGTTCAGTCAGGCGGCATTTGGCGAACAGTTCTTTGAGGTGGGGAGAGAGCGGTGGACGGGACACAATGGGATTGCCGTTTTGTGCATTGCAATTCAAGGGGGCCGTAGGATGCGAACGCCGAACGTGAGTCCAGGCCGCGGCGAGGCAGACGATTTGTGCCAGCAGCGTTACGGCGGCATACAGCAGAGTGATTTGCAGTATGTGCGGACAAACGCGCGAGGCGAGACGCCAGGTCAGTTCGCCCAGGCAGAGTGCTCCTATGACATGAGAGAAAGCGTGCGTCCCGGATTGCTCTTGCAGTTTGCATGCCAGATGGCACCAGGAAAGGGTCAGAAGGAACGCGATGCCGACCCCAACAGTCAGCGGCAGTCCGTCGGCCCAGCGGTTATCTATAACGAGGTTCCAGCTGGCTGCGGGGATGGGGAAGGCTGGGGATGGCAGGAGCAAGGTCCAAGACCAACCGCGCGTAACGCCCGCAACAAATCCGAGGAGAACGACGACGAACCCTCCTCCTCGGTTGTGGCTTAGTTCCTGAGATTGCGCCGGCTGTGGGGCGGAGATTGCGCATAGCATGGCATTGAGGAATGCCGCCGGCTTCTCCATGGGTGCCAGTGCGGCGTTCGCGAGAATCATCCATGTTGGCAGGGCCATGTTTTCCAGCAGGAAAAAGCGCACGATTTCGAAACACCATAGGGCCAGGGTAAAGAGAAGTCCCGTCAAGAGAACGAGACTCGCTCGATGGCCTGGTGCCATGCAGTGGCTCTGAAAGACCGGATAGGAAGCGAGCCAAAGACCTGCGAGCAATCCGAGTGCGACAAAGCCGTAGCTGCCAGCATAAGCGACAGTCCCCGCTGCTTCTGAGAATCCCATTAGGAACGGCATTGCGACGGAGGACGAGAACCATAGGTACCATAACGCGCGCATACGCCCTCCGATTCGTCTCCGTGCGATGGACAGGGAAGTCTTTTGTGGTGGGAGACCAATATAGATTAGGAGAACGGCTGGAACAATTGCACCAGCTGATACGGTTGGGGTCTCGAATCGCGCACTTGCTTGATTTTGAGCGAGTTTCAAGGGCAACATTGCGGGCTGGGCTTGCCAGCCATCGTCGTGTTGTACTGTGGTCCGAATAGTCTTTGTCACAATGAGTGCCATAGTGTAGGAGGGCTTATGCCATCGAACACCCCCGAAGACCAGCGCACGCCCGACGAGCGCGCGCGTGCCCTGGAGCCTATGCTTGCCGACGGCGACGTGCGCATTCGCAAGAGCGCCGTGGTGGCCCTGGGGCGCATCAAGTCCCCGACGGCGACCGCCCTGCTCTGCCGGGCGCTCGATGATAAGGAGGAGGGCGTGCGCGCCCTTGCCTGCCAGGCGCTGGCCCGCGAGTCGGACGCCGCGAGCGTGGGGTCGCTGCTGGCGCACCGCCACGACGAGTGCGCCGGCGTGCGCGCCGGTGTGCTCTGGGGCATCGCCAACGTGGTGGCCCATGCGGGCCTGACCGAGGGGGAGAAGGCCGGGCTCTTCACGCCCGTCGCCGTCATGGCGTTCGACCCCGACGACGGCGTGCGCGCCGACGCGGCCGCCGTGCTGGGAACCCTGCGCGACCCCCGCGCCACCGACGCCCTCACCGTCCTGCTCGAAGACGACGTGGCCCGCGTGCGCGCCAACGCCTGCGCGAGCCTGGCGGCCACCGACGACGAGGCGGGGGAGGCCCTGCTGCTCGGGCGGCTTGCCCAGGCAGGGGAGGACGCGCTCGTGCGCGTGAGCGCCATCGACGCGCTGGCCCGGCGCTGCGAGCGCGACGCCTCCGTGGGCGAGCGCGTGCTGCCCGCCTTGCTCGCAAGCGCCTCCCACGAGGACGCCGACGTCTCCTCCACGGCGGTATGGGCGCTCGGCTATGCCTGCCAGGCGGATAGCCCCGCCCGCGCGCGGGTGCAAGACGCGCTGGAGCGCGCACTTGCGGGGGAGGGCGAGTGGGCCGCGCGCTATGCGGTGGAGAGCCTCGCGCGCATCCATGACGAGCGTGCGCACGCCGCGCTTGCGGCCTTCGACCCCTCCACCTCGACGCATTGCGACGTCTTGGCACCGCTTGTGACGCAGGCGCTCGAGACGTTCGAGTAAGGCGGTCCGCCGGCTTGCGCACGGGTAGAATGGCGCAGTCAGACCATGTTCGCCCCACGGAAAGGAATCTCGCCATGTCCAAGCCCGAACCCTCGATGGACGCCTGGCTCAAAGAGGCCAAGGCCGACCCCAAGGCCGCCCAGTGCGGCATGTTCCTCACGCACAACGGCGTCGTGCGCGTCACGCCCAAGCGCCAGGTGCGCGAGGGCGTCGAGGGCCTGGGCGAGGTGGCCCAGGTGGAGTTCTCCTACGACGCCGAGGGCGTCGCCGCCGCAGAGAGGGAGGCGCTCACCTGGCCGGGCGTCTACTATGTGCGCACGTGGCTCAACGAGGGCGCGCTCAACGTGGGCGACTCCATCATGTACGTCATGATCGGCGCCGACATCCGCCCGCGCTGCATCGACGCGCTCAACAAGCTCGTGGGCAAGATCAAGAACGACCTGGTGGTCGAGAAGGAGATCTACGCGTAGGGGCCGTGCTGGGCTTTTGCGGCTTGCATGTCAAGGGCGGGCGAGGGCTGGGACTTCCCGGCTCTCGCCCGCCCTTTGTGTGCCCGTCTGCTAGCCCATGATCGTCACGAGCACCGGGATGGTGACAAGCGACAGCGCCGTGGTGAGGAAGGTGCCGCGCAGCACGCTGGGCGTGTCGCCGTCGTACTTCTGGCACAGCATGGTGCCCACGTTGGCCACGGGCATGGCCGTCGTCACCACGAGGATGCCGATCATGAGCGCGTCGTCCATGATGAGGCTCAGGATGCACCAGTTGAGCGCGGGCATCACAAGTAGCCTCACCAGGCAGGTGGCCCACAGGCGCGGCGTCCCCACAAGCTCGCGCAGGGGCAGGTTGGCCAGCTGCGAGCCGATGACGAGAAGCGCCGCCGGCGTCGTCATGGAGCCGAGCTCCTCCAGGGCCGCGCCGAGCACGGGGATGTTGTGCACGCGCAAAAGCGCCAGGGCCATGGCGGCCGCGCAGCTCAAGATCGTGGGCGTGCAGAACGTGCGCCAGGTCACGCGCTCCACCTCGCCGCCCTGCGCGTCGCTTGCGATGAACCAGGCGCCCACGGTGAAGCACGCGAAGTTGAACGGCAGGTTGAAGATGGCCGCGTAGATGAGCGCGCCGTCGCCCCAGATGCACGACACCACGGGGAAGCCCAGAAAGCCGACGTTTCCGAACACCATCATGAAACGATAGACGCCGCGACGGTTCTTGGGGGTGCGCATGAGGGCCGTGACGGCCATGGCCACGGCGATCATGACGAGGTAGACGATGCAGGAGAAGAAGAACGCCTGCACCACGTCGGTGCGCGAGGGCAGCTCCTCGGAGTTGAGCACCGACCCTAGAATCATGGCCGGCAGAGTGACGGAAAGCACGAGGTTCGAGAGGCCCTTATCAAAGGAAGCGCTGGTCAGGCCGAATTTTTTGCAGCCATAGCCCGTGCCGATTATCAGGAAGAGCACGACGAGCTGCGTGAAGATGGAGAGCGTGTCGCCCACAGGTGAGGCCTTTCTGGGATTGTCCGCTGCGGGGCCGGCAGGCATACCGCGGAAGAGCCTTTCAGCCTCGACGGGCGGAAAAAGGGTGATGAATCCCGATTGAACGGTACAAATAGATTATTGAACCGTTAATAATACATTAACGGTGATGCCAGGGGTGCATCTTTCTCATAAACTTGCATTCAGGCAACGCAGGCGAAGGCACTTCGCCGACCCCAACGTCGCTCGTTAGTCCATCAGGCCCATCGCTTGGCATTGATACGATCGAGTAAAGGAGCGCAATCATGAAGAAGGTTTCCAGGAAAGAGTTCCTCGCACTGGCCGGCGTCGCTGGTATGTCGCTCGTCCTTGCGGGCTGCGGCGAGTCCACGACCACCACGACCACCGAGACCACGACCGAGGAGAAGGCCGACTCCGCCGAGGAGAGCAAGTCCTCCGGCGAGACCATCGCCGACCTGCGTTTCGTGACCGGCGGCGAGTCGGGCACCTACTACGCCTTCGGCTCCGTCATCGCCCAGCACGCCACCAACAGCACCGACGTCAAGGTGACCGCCCTGGTGGGCAACGGCTCCCAGGCCAACGTCGTGGCCATCGAGGACGGCGACGCCGAGCTGGCCTTCTGCCAGTCCGACGTCATGGCCTACGCCTACGCCGGCACCAACCTCTTCGACGGCGCTCCCGTCGACTGCTTCTCCACGATGGCCGCCCTGTACCAGGAGACCGTCCAGATCGTCACCTGCGACCCCGACATCAAGACGGTCGCCGACCTCAAGGGCAAGAACGTCTCCATCGGCTCTGCCGGCTCGGGCGTGTACTTCAACGCCATCGACGTCCTGGGCGTCTACGGCCTCACCGAGGACGACATCACGCCCACCTACCAGTCCTTCGGCGACTCCGCCGACGCCCTGAAGGACGGCAAGATCGACGCCGCCTTCATCGTGGCCGGCGCCCCCACCACCGCCATCACCGACCTGTCCACCTCCAAGACCGCCTACCTGGTCTCCCTGGACGACGAGCACGTCGAGCAGCTGCTTGAGACCTCCGAGTACTACCAGAAGGCCACCATCGAGGCCGGCACCTACACCGGCGTCGACGAGGACGTCACCACCGTGGCCGTCTCCGCCGTCATCATCGTGGCCGACACCGTCTCCGAGGACGCCGTCTACACGCTGTGCGCCGACATCTTCGACAACGCCGCCGACCTTGTGGACAGCCACGCCAAGTACGCCGAGCTCTCCGTGGAGAACGGCGCCTCCATCACCTCCGTGCCTTACCACCCCGGCGCGGCCAAGTACTTCGAGGAAAAGGGCTTCAAGGTCTCCACGAAGTAGTCTTGCGGCGTAACGCGCCCGTTATCTTCTTGCCCTAAACTCTCGGAAGCCGCAGCGGCTGAGCACCAAAATCGCTGCGGCTTCCCTTGCGTTTACTGACCGTCTCTATCCCCTTGGAGGTGTGAAAAGTGGCAGATTCGAAGCTTGATACCGCCCTTCCTGCCGACGATGTGCAGGCCGATGTCGATGAGGTCATGAAGAAATACGACCGCGAGTCGAACACGCGTGTGTGGCAGGGCATCCCCAAGACCGTCGTGGGCGCGCTCATGGCGGCGTTCTCGGTGTACTGCCTCTACATGACGCTCTTCAGCAACGTGCTGCCCGAGACGCGCCTGGCGATGTTCCTCGGCTTCATCGTCGTGATCGGCTTCCTCATCTACCCCGCGAACAAGAACAACGTCAAGCCCAACAGCATCCCGTGGTACGACATCGTGCTCATGGTGGCGGGCGCGGGGTCGTTCTTCTACTTTGCGGCCAACGCCTACGACATCATCATGATGAACAACCGCATCGACCTGATGCTCATCGTCTTCGGTGTTGTGGGCATCCTCGTGCTCTTCGAGCTGTGCCGTCGCTGTGTGGGCATCCCGATTCTCGTCGTGGTGGTGTGCCTCTTCATCTACGTCATCTATTGGCGCAGCGGCTACAACGCCGACCCGTTCAAGATGTTCCAGTACACGATCTCGCGCCTGTTCTACTCCGTGAACGGCATCATCGGCACGCCCATCAACGTGTGCTACACCTACATCGTGCTCTTCATCATCTTCGGCGCCTTCCTTGAGCGCACGGGCATCGCCAACTTCTTCATCTCCCTGGCGAACCGCCTGGCCGGCTGGTCGAGCGGCGGCCCGGCCAAGGTCGCGGTCATCTCCAGCGCCCTGTGCGGCATGGTCTCGGGTTCCTCGGTGGGCAACACCGTCACCACCGGCTCGGTCACCATCCCCATGATGAAGAAGACCGGCTTCAAGCCCGAGTTCGCCGGCGCCGTCGAGGCGGCCTCCTCCACCGGCGGCCAGATCATGCCCCCCATCATGGGCGCCGCGGCGTTCCTGATGGCCGAGTACATGGGCATCCCCTATATCGACGTCGCCGCCAAGGCCATCCTGCCCGCCTTCCTGTACTTCGCCGGCATCTTCATCACCGTGCACCTGGAGGCCAAGAAGCTCGGCCTCAAGGGCCTGTCGCGCGACGAGCTGCCCACCTGGAAGTACCTGGGCAAGAACTGCTACCTGCTCATCCCGCTCGTGCTGCTCGTGTGGCTCGTCTCCACGGGCGCCCGCACCATGGCCTGGTCTGCCGCCATCTCCATCTTCGCGGCCTTCTTCATCGGCTTCATCAACTTCTTCCTGAACAACCTGCATGAGCGCACCGCCGACCAGTCGGTGGGCCAGGTGTTCGTCGAGACGCTGAAGTTCGCCCTCCTGCAGGCCTTCGAGGCCTTCCAGGCCGGTGCCAAGAGCGCCGTGTCGGTGGGCGTCGCCTGCGCCATGGCCGGCCTCATCGCCGGTTGCATCACCCTCACGGGCCTTGCCTCCGTGCTCATCAACGGCATCGTCGCCATCGCCGGCGACGCCGTCATCCTGGGCCTCATTCTCACCATGCTGTGCTGCATCGTGCTGGGCATGGGCGTGCCCACCACGGCCAACTACTGCATCATGGCCGCCACCTGCGCCCCCATCCTCATCCAGCTCGGCATCCCCGTGGTGGCTGCGCACTTCTTCGTGTTCTACTTCGGCATCGTAGCCGACATCACGCCCCCTGTGGCCCTCGCGGCCTACGCGGGCTCGGCCATCGCCAAGTCCAAGCCGATGAAGACCGCCATCAACGCCACGAAGCTCGCCATCGCCGCCTTCATCGTGCCTTACATCTTTGCCTTCAACCCCATCATGCTCTTCGAGGGCGAGTTCACGGCCTTTGAGGTTGCCCTGGTCATCATCACCGCCTTCATCGGTCTGTTCTGCGTCTCCGCCGCGCTCAACGGGCATCTCTTCAAGAAGATCCCGATGGTGCTGCGCTTCGCGCTTGTCGCCGGCGGCCTGTGCGCCATGATTCCCGGCACGGTGTCCGACATCGTCGGCATCGCGGTCCTCGTCGCCGTTGTCGCCTTCCAGCGCCTGACGCTCAAGAAGGCCGAGGAGCTCCCGGCTGCATAGGGAGAGCCCGGCAGAGGACTCATAGGTTGGCTGAGAGAAGGGCCTGGGGATGTATCCCCGGGTCCTTCTTTTTTTGGCGTCCGGTCGGGGAGGGCCTGCTGGGATGTGCAGGCGGGGCCGAGGGGCTGTTCAGTGCTCAGACAGTTTCGGCGCAGAGATCGCGCCGAAAAACTGCGCCTGAACAGCCCCTCGGCCCAGGGCCGATGCATCAAGGGCTAGGGCCGGTTTCCACTGGGGGCAATCTTTCTTTAAGTGAGGCGTTCCTACGTTTCAACCAGGTGACGCTTGGGGGATGCGGGGTGGGGCGGCGGGAGGGGCGGCGTATCATGTGCGTGATTGCCGACTCTTGTTGGAAGGAGACCCGCATGGCCAAGATCGAGATGAAGACGCCGCTCGTCGAGATGGACGGCGACGAGATGACCCGCATCATCTGGCAGCTGATCAAAGACGAGCTCATCTGCCCGTTTGTGGACCTCAAGACGGAATACTACGACCTGGGCCTCAAGTACCGCGATGAGACGGACGACCAGGTCACGGTGGATTCGGCGCTCGCCACGAAGCGCCTGGGCGTGGCCGTGAAGTGCGCCACCATCACGCCCAACGCGGCGCGCGTGGAGGAGTACGGCCTCAAGCAGATGTGGAAGAGCCCCAACGGCACCATCCGCGCCATGCTCGACGGCACCGTCTTCCGCACGCCCATCGTGGTCAAGGGCATCGAGCCGTGCGTGCGCAACTGGGTGAAGCCCATCACGCTTGCCCGCCACGCCTACGGCGACGTGTACCGCAACGCCGAGATGCGCATCCCCGGCCCGGGCAAGGTGGAGCTTGTCTACACCGCCGCCGACGGCACGCAGACCCGCGAG
This sequence comes from Acutalibacteraceae bacterium, assembly GCA_963619535.1. Taxonomy (GTDB): domain Bacteria; phylum Actinomycetota; class Coriobacteriia; order Coriobacteriales; family UMGS124; genus UMGS124. Next base: position 21,885 of record CAVEWV010000010.1, read on the forward strand.
CTCGTGCACGAGTTCACCGCGCCCGGCGTGGTGCAGGGCCAGCACAACCTCGACGCCTCCATCGAGAGCTTCGCGCGTTGCTGCTTCGAGTACGCGCTCTCCATCAAGCAGGACGTGTGGTTTGCCACGAAGGACACCATCTCCAAGAAGTACGACCACCGCTTCAAGGACATCTTCCAGGAGGTCTTCGACGCCGACTACAAGGCGCGCTTCGAGGCGGCTGGCATCACGTACTTCTACACGCTTATCGACGACGCCGTGGCGCGCGTGATGAAGGCCGAGGGCGGCTTCATCTGGGCGTGCAAGAACTACGACGGCGACGTGATGAGCGACATGGTGTCGAGCGCCTTCGGCTCGCTTGCCATGATGACCTCGGTGCTCGTGAGCCCCGACGGCACCTACGAGTACGAGGCGGCGCACGGCACGGTGCAGCGCCACTATTACAAGCATCTGGCGGGGCAGGAGACGTCCACCAACTCGGTGGCCACCATCTTCGCCTGGTCGGGGGCGCTGCGCAAGCGCGGCGAGCTCGACGAGCTGCCCGAGCTGGTCGATTTCGCCAACCGTCTGGAGCAGGCCACGATCGACACCATCGAGGCCGGCGAGATGACGGGCGACCTGGCGCGCATCACGACGCTTGAGAACCCCACGACGCTCAACACGAAGGACTTCATCCTCGCGATTGCCGAGCGCCTCAAGTAGATCCAAATTCTCTGGGACGCCTCCTAAGCTCCCGGTACGGTCCAGGCGCAGTTTTTCACCGCGCCCTTTGCGGTGAAACTGTTTGAGCACTGGACCGTACCGGGAGCTTTTTGTTGGCACACCAGCAAGGCGGCACAAAAAAGCCGCCTGCCCAAATGGGCAAGCGGCTTCGAGAGAACGTCTCGTGCTAAAGCGGGATATCGTTAGTCCCTGTTGGAAGCAAAGATCTCCACGAGGTGGATGAAGAGCAGGGCGATGTCCATGTAGATGTCGATGGCGCTGTCGATGGCGTTGTCGATCGTCTTGGCGTACTGCTGGCTGCGCCAGAAGTCGTAGCCGATGTAGAAGCTGAAGAGGATGGCGCTGACGACCGAAATCCAGATGCCGCCGACGGGCAGGAACATCGAGATGAGCGAGACGATGACGATGCCGATCAGGCCGGCGAAGAGGACGCCGCCGATCTTGGCGAAAAAGTCGGGGAACGTCAGGCTCGCCACCACCATGATGGCTGTGATGAGCATGGTGTCCACAAACGCGTAGAGCACGACGGCGGTGTCGATGCCGCCCACGGCCGCCACCACGCACGACACCTCAAGGCCCAGGGGTACCACGACCATGTTGTAGCCGATGAAGCTCACCACGGGGTTGGAGGACTTATAGGCGATGATCAGGCCGGCGATGCTGCAGACCAGGTAGAAAATCGTGAACGAGATGGGGTTGACCGTGGTCACGAAATTGCCGGTCGTGGCGCACAGAAGGGCGCTGATGCCCAGGCCCCACAGCACGGCCAGGCCCAGGACGAGGTTGTACGTGCGGTCGGGGACAATCTCTCCCATGGAGTTGGCGGCTGAGCGCTGCTCCAGACGTTCCTGCTGGTTGGAAAGCGAAAGCGACGACATGTGCGAATCCCTGCCTTGGTCGGGGATGAATAGGTCCCTACATAATACCCGGCTGAGGATTTTTAGGGCGCATTCAACGAACCATCAGAACTCTGCGGAGATTTTCAGCTTGGCGTGTGCTGGGTGCGGAGGTGGGGCAGGGCGGGGCCGCAGCGTCTCATGCGCAAGAAAGAACCCGGGTGCTGCCCTCGCATGCAATTGTGAGGGTGGCGCCCGGGCGCTGCGTCACTGAGCCGAGTTTGATTGCGCGGGCCTGCGGTTAAATCTCCCAGGTAGGGGCCTCGTCCTCGGGTGTGGGCTTGGCGTCGGAGCGCGTGCGCACCACGACCTCCTGGTTCTTGAGGCTCACGCGCGCGTATGCCGGGACGCTCTCGGTCACGAAGGCGCTGCCTGCGATGATGGCGCCCTTGCCCACCACGGTCTGCCCGCCCAGGACGCTTGCGTTGGAGTAGATGGTGACGTCGTCCTCGATGGTGGGGTGGCGCTTCACGCCGGCGAGGAGCTGGCCCTTGCGCGTGGAGAGGGCGCCCAGGGTGACGCCCTGGTAGATCTTGACGTGCGAGCCGATGGTGGTGGTCTCGCCGATGACGACGCCCGTGGCGTGGTCGATGAAGAAGTACTCGCCGATGGTGGCGCCCGCGTTGATGTCCACGCCGGTCTTGCTGTGGGCGTACTCGGTCATGAGGCGGGGGATGAGCGGCACCTTCTCGTTGTAGAGGATGTGCGCGATGCGGTAGACGAAGATGGCGAAGAGTCCCGGATAGGCCAGGATGATCTCCTGCTTGCTCTGGGCTGCCGGGTCGCCGTCGAAGGCGGCCTGCACGTCTTTGAAGAGGAGCTCCTGGATGCTGGGAAGCTCGGCCATGAACGTGGCGCAGATGTCGTCGGTGCGGCGCTCAATAGCGTCGCGGGTGAGTGCGCCCCCGTCGCGGAAGAGCAGTGCCTCGCGGACCTGCGTGCGCAGGGCGTTGCGGATGCGCATGAGCTGCTCGGCCACGTAGTTCGCGGCCCCCACGCCCTCCAGCACCTCGCCGCCGAAATACCCCGGGAAGATGAGGCTGCGGACGTCTTTGATGATGGAGATGATCGCGTCGCGGTTGGGGAAGTGCCCACAGGGCTTGGTGACGAAAATCTCCTCAGCCTCGTAGTTGGATGAAATCTCGTTCACGAGCAGGGTCAAGCTCATTTCCGTCATGGTTCCCCCTCCAGGGCCGCTTGGATTTGAACAAAGCATACCAAAGAAGTAGGAAAATAAAACCCAGGATATCGATATTCTTTACAGACGGCAAAGAGGGCCAAAAGTGACCCTCACTCTTACCCTGCAGTTAATCCTTAAACTTGTACTCTTCGGCCATGTTGATGAGCTCTTGGCGGGTGTGCACGCCGAGCTTGGCATAGAGGCGCTTGGCGTGGCCCTTCACCGTGTTCTCTGAGAGCGTGAGCTCCTGGGCGATGTAGGCGCCGCTGCGGCCGTGTGCGAGGCGCACGAGCACGTCGAACTCGCGGTTCGTGAGGTTGTAGTCGCGCGCGATGGCCACGCAGCGCAGGCTGAGCTTGTCGCGCCTGCCGCTGCCCATGCCGTCGTCGGCATGCTTGTGCGCGGGCAGCACCACCTCGGCCTCGCGGCGCTGCGGGTCGGCCGTGTAGGTGCGCGTCTTGCGGGTCTCGGGCTCGCAGGGGCTGGCAGGCTCGCCGGCGGCCTGCTCGTGGGGCGCGTCCTCCTGCGACTCGGCGTCGTCCGGGCGCGCCGCGCTCTCTGTGGATGCAAGCTGGCGTGCCTGGAAGCCCATGTCGCTGAAGAAGAGGTCCTGCTCGAGGTCGCGGTCGTCCACGATGAACGTCACAGCCACGAGGGCGAGCACCGTAAGCGCCGGCAGCACCGTCTCGAGCGGGTTGATGGGGACGAGCAAAAGTCCGAAGAGCACGCCGGCCGCGATGGGCAACGAGTAGAAGACCCAGCCCATCCCGATGACGTGCGAGGCGTCGATGCGCATCTTGCGGGAGATGTCGGTGAGGGTGAGGAACCAAAGCACCGCCATTATGGACTGCGCCGCGCGCACAAGCGAAACCACAAACTCATAGACAAGGCCGTCTACCTGGGGAGACACGAGAATAGCCGCCGACATGAGCAGCACGATGCAGCGCCAGATGAGCGAAAACGAGACGCGCTGGGTGATTTTGACGCTCACAAGGGAGAGGCACCCCACGAGCACAAGGACGATGCCCTCGGTCATGAAGTCGGTGAGGGCCAGGTTGTAGCTGGGGTTGGAGAGCAGAAGCGTCCATGACACGCCCATGGCGAAGCTGAACACCGAGATGCCCACGACGATGCGCCACAGCGGCATGGCTGCCTTGACGTTGGTCATGAAGTCGTGGCTCACAAGGCCGGACTCGAGGTCCTCCGCATCCATCTTGGAATAGCACGCGTTGAGGACGAAGGGGATGGCGAGGCCCACCGCGGCCAGGATAAGGCAGGTGATGCTGAAGCCCACCAGGTAGCAGAACAGCTCCACGAGCACGGAGAGCACGAGCGACTTTGCCACATGGACGCACGAGCACAGGGCGGGCATGTGGCTGATGGGTGTGCTCCAACTTCTATAAGAGTGGGCGATGCCGTAGCTGCCGGCAATGCAGGCAAATGCGAGCAACGGTGCCGTGGGAAGCGCCTCGAACGCCTCGGCCGCGCCCAGGGCGAGGGGGGCGAGCATGAGGCAGACGCCCGAGACGAGCCCGGTGGGGGAGAGCGACCCGCGCGTCTTGGCGTCGCGCTTGTCGAGGAAGACCAGCCCCACCATGAAGACCGAAAGGCACAGGTAGAAGACGGCGACCCAGCCCAGCCCCGCATCGGTGCGCAAGAAACCTGTGGCCGTGTGTGTCCAGGTGAAGACGAGGGCGAGACCCACGACGAAGAGCGGGTTGCGAGCCTGGGTCTTGTCCAACGCTGATCACTCCTGACGTCCAACTGGCAGGCGAAGTGAGTTCGCCGAAGGTCATTTTGAGGCGTTTGTATCACGCTCGTAACACGGATTTCTTCACTTCTTCGTCAAAAACACCTGGGAGAAGCGGCGAGAACAATAGACCCAAATTGGGTTGAAAACCAACATCAACTGGGCGAACGTCAGAAATAGACCACTAATGGGTCTCAGGCCAGACGGCACGCGCGTATAGAGTCCCCCTCGTCACTGTCAGTGCTTCAACATCCCCCTGATGAAGCAACGATTGAGAGGAAGGAAGTGCACATGGAACTCTCGCGTAGAAGCTTTCTGAAAGCGAGCGGCGCGGCCGGCATCGGCGCATCGCTTGCCTATGAGCTGACGAACCGCTCGACGGCGTTGGCCCAGGAAGTCGACCCGGCCGACTGGAAGCTCGTGGGAACCAAGGAGAGCACCAACATCTGCTGCTACTGCGCAGGCGGATGCGGTTCTCTGCTCTCGTCGCGCAACGGCGAGCTGATCAACCTCGAGGGCGACCCCGACCACCCCATCAACCAGGGCGGCCTGTGCCCCAAGGGTGCCACGATGTTCCAGCTGCGCAACGTCGTCGACCCCAAGACCCGTGAGGTCATCAAGAACCCCGTGCGCACCACCAAGCCCCTCGTGCGTCGCCCCGGCGCCACCGAGTGGGAAGAGACCACCTGGGAAGAGGTAATCCCCGAGATTGCCCGCAAGGTGAAGGACACCCGCGACGCGGGCTTTGTCGAGAAGGAAATGGTCGACGGCGAGGAGCTCGTCGTCAACCGCTGCGAGTCCATTGCCTCCCTGGGCGGCTCCCAGGAGAACTCCGAGGAAGAGTACCTCATCCTCAAGATGATGCGCCAGCTTGGTATTGTCGCCATCGACAACCAAGCCCGTGTTTGACACGGCCCCACGGTTGCCGGTCTGGCACCCTCATTCGGCCGTGGCTCTATGACCACGCACTGGTGTGACTTCCAAAACACCGACTTCATCATGAACATCGGTTCCAACTCCGTTGAGAACCACCCCGTGAGCGCCAAGTGGCTCAACAAGGCCCACGAGCGCGGCGCCAAGTGGATCGTCGTCGATCCGCGCTACACCCGTACTGCCGAGATGGCCGACATTTACTGCCCCATCCGCTCGGGTACCGACATCGCATTCTATGGCGGCCTGTACAAGTACATCTGCGAGAACCTCATCGACCCCAACCTCGACGCCTACCTCGAGGCTGTGGAGAACGACGACGAAGAGGCGCGTCAGGCCGTACTCGATATCTACAACTTCGAATACCTCCTCAACTACACCAACGTCAGCTACCTGCTCGATCCCGAGTTCGAGTTCGACATCGAGACCGGCCTGTTCAGCGGCTGGGACGAGGAGACCGAGAAGTACTCCAACCACTCCTGGCACTATCAGACGGCCGAGGAGGTCGAGTGGGACCGCTCCGAGGGCGGCACCTACGATTGGGCGAGCCATGAGCTGCACCCCGACGTGCCCGAGTTCACCCCGCCCACGCTGACCGTCCCCAAGACGGACATGACGCTGTCCGACGAGATGTGCGTCTACCAGCAGTTCAAGAAGCACTACAGCCGTTACGACATGGAGACCGTCGCCGCCACCTGCGGCATGACCGTCGAGCAGCTGGAGACCGTGTACTCCACCTACTCGCAGTCCGGCGCCCGTGGCAAGTCCGGCGTCATCCTGTACGCCCTGGGCCAGACCCAGCACACCTACGGCGCCCAGAACACGCGCGCCATGTCGGTGCTGCAGCTGCTCCTGGGCAACGTCGGCGTGCCCGGCGGCGGCGTGGCGGCCCTTCGCGGCGAGCCCAACGTCCAGGGCGCCACGGACATGGGCATGATGGTCAACGAGCAGCCCGCCTACCTCAAGTGGGCCAACACCACCGACCGCAAGAGCCTGCGTGCCTGGCTTGAGAGCCAGACGTACTCCGACGGCTACTACACCAACAAGCCCAAGTTCATCGTGAGCCAGCTCAAGGAGTTCTTCGGCGCCAACGCCACCGTGGACAACGACTACGGCTACGACTGGTGGCCCAAGGTCCCCTCGCACAACGATGCCGAGATCAAGGACTGGACGCACATCTCCACGTTCGAGCTCATGAAGCAGGGCGTCATCAAGGGCTACTTCAACTGGGGCATGAACCCGTGCCACTCCGGCCCCAACGCCTCCAACATCCGTCAGTCCATGGCCAACCTCGACTGGCTCGTCGTGGCCGACCAGGTCATCACCGAGGCCGCCGACTTCTGGCGCGGCCCGGGCATGAACCCCGAAGAGGTCAACACCACGGTCTACTTCCTGCCGTGCGCCCTCATCTACGAGAAGCCCGGCACCATCCTGAACTCCGGCCGTTGGGTCCAGTGGCGCTTCAAGGCCTGCGAGCCCTGGGACGAGGCCAAGACCGACCTTGAGATGTGCGACCTACTCTGGACCGAGATCTGCCGCCTCTACGAGGAGGAGCACGACGACCCGGCTACCGCCAACCCCGATCCCATCCTCAACGTGAAGTGGGACTACTACGTGGACGGCAAGATCGACTTCCGTCCCGTGGCATGGGCGCTCAACGGCTACCGCGTCGCCGGCACCGACTGCAACACCGACTCGGCCAACCCCAAGACCGACCTGCTCTCGGGCTACTCCGAGCTCGCCGCCGACGGCTCCACCTCCTGCGGCATGTGGATCTACTCGGGCTACTACAACAACAACGACGCGCCGCTCGACCCGGCCAGCCAGCCGGTCGCCCGCCGCAACAACGTGGACTCCTCCGGCCTGGGCCTGTACTCCGAGTGGGCGTTCGCCTGGCCGAACAACCGCCGCATCCTGTACAACCGCGCCTCGGCCGACATGCAGGGCAAGCCCTGGCGTGAGGACCGCCGCCTCGTGGAGTGGGACGAGCAGGAGGGCAAGTGGCATGCCGGCTACGCCGACGGCTGCGACGTGGGCGACTTCGTCGCGGGCACCACGCCCCCCAACAACAAGGCGTTCTTCATGCTCTGGGAGCAGAACGCCCGTATCGAGTCCTACGGCATGGAGGACGGCCCGTTCCCCGAGCACTTCGAGCCCTTCGAGAGCCCGCTGGACGAGAACCCCTTCAACGGCCGCCTGAACTCCCCGTGCTTCCTGGGCCGCAACCTCGAGTCCACCAAGCACTCGCCCAACACGGAGTTCCCGATCGTCGCCACCACCTACTCGGTCACCGAGCACTGGCAGACCGGCGGTCAGACCCGTGCCTGCCCGGCCCTGGTGGAGGCCATGCCCGACCAGTTCGTCGAGATGTCCTACGAGCTCGCTGCCGAGAAGGGCATCGAGAACGGCGAGAAGGTCCGCGTGTGGAACAACCGCGCCTCCATCGAGATCACGGCCCTGGTCACGCACCGCTTCAAGCCCTTCACGGTGCAGGGCAACCAGGTGCACCAGGTCGGCATGACGCACCACTTCGGTTGGTCGCGCCTCTTCGGCCAGGACGTCAACCTCACGAACGACCTGACGCCCAACGTCGGCGACGCGAACAGCCAGACGCCTGAGTACAAGGCGTTCCTTGTCAACATCGAGAAGCTGTAAGGAGGTTGAACTGACATGAGCGAGAAAGCGATCCTGTTCGACACCGCGCGCTGCACCGCGTGCAAGGGCTGCCAGGTTTCCTGCAAGTGCTGGAACGACCTCCCCTCGCCCCTCGACCTGTCCTGCGAGTGGAGCGGCTCCCACCAGAACCCCATCGACCTCAACGGCGACACCCGCCTCATCATGACCTTCAACGAGCAGGAGGGTGGCCCCAAGGGCATCGAGTGGGCCTTCGGCCGCCGCGCCTGCCAGCACTGCACCGAGGCGCCCTGCGCCCAGGTGTGCCCCGCGGGCGCCATCACCAAGACCGAGTGGGGCATGGTCACGGTCGACGAGTCCAAGTGCGTCGGCTGCCGCTACTGCTCCATGGCCTGCCCCTTCGACGTGCCCCGCTACTACGAGAAGGCCGACGAGGGCAACGCCCTCACGCCCCGCGTGGTCATCAACAAGTGCACGGGCTGCGTCGACCGCATCGCCCAGGGCATGGCCCCGGCCTGCGTCACGGCCTGCCAGCCCGAGGCGCTGCAGTTCGGCGACCGCGACGACATGATCCAGCTGGCCCACGAGAGCCTGGAGCGCCTGCAGGCCCGCGGCTTTGACGACGCCTGCATCTACGGCGAGGACCAGATGGGCGGCCTGCACGTCATCCAGGTGCTCAAGTACGGCGCCGAGCGCCACGGCCAGGTCCTCGACCCGCAGAAGAACCCGCTCATCGACGTCATGTCCATCGCCAAGCCGGTCACCGGCGTTGTCGCGGCGGCTGTCGTCGTGGGCCTGGGCGTCATGAAGGGCCTTGCCTCGGGTTACCACCGCGACGAGCGCACCTACAACCCCGAGACGGGCGACACCATCTCGCTCGACACGGGCGAGGTGCTGAAGCACGGCGACGGTCAGGACCCCGAGACCTTCATGGAGCACATGAGCGAGGCGCTCAACGGTGCCAAGCGCGACCTGCTCCACAAGGGCACCGACGACTCCGGCAAGGGAGGCAGCAATGAGTAAGCACGAGACCTACACCCCCTCGCCTGAGGACGCCGCCAAGAACAAGGCGTACGTCGAGGCGCAGCTGGGCCGCGACACCGAGCCGCACATCCAGCGCCACTCGCTGCTGGCCCGCATCACGCACGGCGTCGTCGCCATCTCCTGCATCCTTCTGTGCATCTCCGGCGCCTTCGTGTTCGCCCCGCCGCTGGCGGCCCTCATCGGCCCGTCCGCGGTCTTCGCCATCCGCATGTCCCACCGCGTGCTGGGCTGCATCTTCATCCTGATGCCCGTCATCTCGATGATCCTTGCCCCCAAGGGCGCCTGGCACATCGTCAAGGAGGACTTCCTCTCCAAGTGGGACTCCGACGACAAGAAGTGGATGATGCTCTTCATGCCCTACCTCTTCTTGGCCCGTTGGCTGCACATGCCCGACCAGCACCTCAACAAGTCGGGCCAGCGCTTCGCCGACGGCATGCTCATCGTGCTGTGCCTGCTCATGGCCGTGACGGGCGTCGCCCTCACCCTGGGCACCACCGTGATCGAGCTGAGCGCCGAGGCCCACGCCGTGTGGATTCTGCTCCACGACATCGGGTTCTTCCTGATCGTCGTGTTCGGCATGGCCCACATCTTCCTGGGCGGCGGCCTCTTCCAGCCGTACAAGGGCTGCTACAAGCTCATGTTCGGCCCGGGCACCGTCAGCACTTCCGACGCCCTGTACCACTGGGGCCACTGGGCTCGCGAGGAGATCGAGAGCGGTAAGAACATCGTCGAGATGCCTCGCAGCAAGTAATTTCGCGCGTGCCTTCCGGTACCAACACCGGCGGCTACCTCCCTGGGGCCGCCGCGTGCCTACCAGCGCCGCGGCCCCAACTTGTGCAACCCGTGCCGCCCGCCTGTGCAGCCGCGCAGGCGGGCGGTCTTCGTTACAATCAGGCCATTGCGCATCGCCACGTATGACGCCTGATTGAAGCAGCAGAAAGGAACCCCATGAACCTCTCTCAGATCGACGCGGTCATCAAGGCCTACCGCCCCACGGCCTCGGCCGACGACATGGCGCGCCTGGAGTTCTTCCAGGGCATCTGGCAGATCCAGCAGAAGCACGCCGAGCAGGCGGGCGCCGCCATCGACCCGGCCACCCTGCCCGGGGCCGCCGAGCTGCTCGACTGGTTCTGGGCCGGCAAGCCCTTCCTGCAGCAGGTGCCCGCCGCCGTGGACTCCAAGCGCCTGTGCGCCTGCGCCGGCGAGCTGGCCGGCTACCTCGTGGACAAGGGCGGCTTCTCCCAGGACGCCTCCCGTGCCCTCAAGGCCACCAAGTGGGGCGACGTCGTGGGCCGCGCCTCGCTCGACCTGGCCGGCTCCGACCCGGAGGGCTGGGTGGAGGCCGTGGCCAACGACCTCATGGACGACCTGGCCGACATCGACCCCGACGCCGCCATGGAGCGCGTGCGCCTCGTGTGCATGGTGCTGTCGCTGGCCCTGCGCAGCCAGCTCGAGCCGGTGAGCGCAAGCGAGCTCATGAGCATCTCGCGCGCCGTTGAGCAGGGCCTTACCGAGCACGTGAAGCCCCTGCACTGCCCGGTGTGCGGCGCGTGCGCCACGCTGGCCCATGTGGGCCCCACCCACTCCAGCAAGGTGAACTCGCGCACGCTCTACTGCGGGCAGTGCGGCGCCACCTGGGACTTCGAGCGCGTGCGCTGCGCGTGCTGCGGCACCCAGCACCAGGGCCATCTGGAGTACTTGAGCCTTGAGGGCGACGAGGAGCACCGCGTGCACGTGTGCTCGGAGTGCGGCGGCTACATGCGCACGCACTTCTCGGTGCCCGAGAGCCGCACGGCCTTCGTGCCCGAGGTCGAGGACGTCATGATGGTGCGCCTGAACGCCCTGGCCGAGTCCGGCCAGCTCAAGCCCACGGCCGACGTCGAGTAGGGCGGCGCTGGCCTGTGGCCATTGCCATATGCCATGCATGGGGGGCGTCCTTCCCAAGGGGAGGGCGCCTTTTTGTTGCGGCGTTTCGTTACTAACGTGTTTCCGTGCGTATCGGTAAACGGCTTTGAGGGCAAAAAGGCACGTCATTGCGCTACTATTCCCCGAACCACTATCAAAGCGCGGGTGCGCCCGCACCATGGGAAAGGGGACATCCAATGTCCGTGAAAGACCTCGGGAGCAAGTGGGCCAACTCAAGCCTGATCTTGCGCATCCTCGCCGGCTTGATCATCGGTATCATCCTGGCCTTCATTCCTGGCCTCACCGACGGCAACGCCTTCATCGAGCTGCTCGGCTCCATCTTCGTGAGCGCCCTGAAGGGCGTCGCCCCCGTGCTCGTGTTCTTCCTGGTCATGAGCGCCCTGGCCAACGCCAAGGCCTCCGGCGGCATGAAGAACATCGTCATCCTCTACGTCGTCGGCACCTTCGCCGCCGCCGTGGTTGCCGTCGTCGCCATGTACATCGTGCCCCTCACGGTGACCCTGGCCGACGCCAGCGACGTCACCCAGAGCTCGCCCGCCGGCATCGGCGAGGTGCTCACCACGCTCATCCTCAACATGTTCTGCAACCCCATCGCCGCCCTCACCAACGCCAACTACCTGGGCATCCTGACCTGGGCCGTGGCGCTGGGCATCGCGCTTCGCAAGGCCCCCGAGGCCGTGCGCGGCGTGCTGTCCTCCATCTCCGACGCCGTGAACACCGTCGTGCGTTGGGTCATCCAGCTCGCCCCCTTCGGCATCTGCGGCCTGGTGTATGACGCCGTCGTCACCTCCGGCGTGGAGATCTTCACCGAGTACGGCCTGCTCATCGCCGTGCTCGTCGTGTGCATGCTCATCGTCGCCCTCGTGGTGAACCCCATCATCGCCTTCTGCTGCTTCCACAAGAACCCCTACCCGCTGGTGCTCCGTTGCCTCAAGGACTCCGGCCTGTACGCGTTCTTCACCCGTAGCTCCGCGGCCAACATCCCCGTGAACATGGCCCTGTGCGAGAAGCTCGGCCTGAACAAGGACGGTTACTCCGTCTCCATCCCGCTGGGCGCCACCATCAACATGGGCGGCGCGGCCGTCACCATCACCGTCATGGCCATGGCTGCCGCCAACACGCTGGGCATCTCCATCGACATCCCCACGGCCGTCATCCTCTCGGTGCTCGCCGCTGTCTCCGCCTGCGGCGCCTCCGGCGTGGCCGGCGGTTCGCTGCTGCTCATCCCGCTTGCCTGCTCGCTGTTCGGCATCAGCAACGACATCGCCATGCAGATGGTCGCCATCGGCTTCATCATCGGCGTGATCCAGGACTCCTGCGAGACGGCGCTCAACTCCTCCTCCGACGTCCTGTTCACCGCCAGCTCCCAGTACGCCGAGATGGCCAAGGCCGGCATCGACTTCAACCCCGGCCACGACGCCGCGCCCGTCAATCTCCCCGGCAAGGAGGCCTAAGTGGCCGAGTTCGTCTTCCAGATGCACGGTGCCCGTCTCGCCTACGGCGACAAGGTCATCCTCGACGAGGTGACGATGGGCTTCTTTCCCGGCGCCAAGATCGGCGTGGTGGGCCCCAACGGCATGGGCAAGTCCACCCTGCTCAAGGTCATGGCCGGACGGCTTGAGTGCTCCGCCGGCGAGTGCAGGCTGAGCCCGGGCTTCACCGTGGGCCTGCTTGAGCAGGAGCCCCCGCTCGACGAGTCCAAGACCGTGGTGGAGAACATCCGCATGGCCTTCGCCGACGTCATCGCCAAGGTGGAGCGCTTCAACCAGATCGGCGAGGAGATGGCCGCCCCCGACGCGGACTTCGACTCGCTTATGGCCGAGATGGGCCGCCTGCAGGACGAGATCGACGCCGCCAACGGCTGGGACCTCGACTCGCAGCTGTCCCAGGCCATGGACGCCCTGCAGTGCCCCGACCCCGACGCGCCCGTCAACGTGCTGTCGGGCGGCGAGCGCCGTCGCGTGGCCCTGTGCAAGATCCTGCTTGAGGCCCCCGACCTGCTGCTCCTCGACGAGCCCACGAACCACCTCGACGCCGAGAGCGTGCTGTGGCTCGAGCAGTTCCTGGCCAACTATCCCGGCGCCGTCCTGGCCGTCACGCACGACCGCTACTTCCTGGACAACGTGGCCCAGTGGATCTGCGAGGTCGACCGCGGCCACCTCTACCCCTACGAGGGCAACTACTCCACCTACCTCGACACGAAGGCCCGCCGCCTGGCGCTTCAGGGCCAGCAGCAGGAGAAGCTCGTCAAGAGGCTCCAAAGCGAGCTCGACTGGGTGCGCTCCAGCCCCAAGGCCCGCCAGGCCAAGAACAAGGCGCGTCTTGAGCGCTACGAGGAGATGGAGGCCCAGGCCAGGCAGTTCAAGAAGAACGACCTGACCGACATCACCATCCCCGTGGGCCCGCGCCTGGGCGCGAAGGTCCTGGAGGCCAAGAACATCCGCAAGTGCTTCGGCGAGCGCGTCCTCATCGACGACCTGTCGTTCTCGCTGCCGCGCAACGGCATCGTGGGCGTCATCGGCCCCAACGGCGTGGGCAAGACCACGCTGTTCAAGACCATCGTGGGCCTGGAGGAGCTCTCCGGCGGCAGCCTCGAGGTGGGCGAGACGGTGAGCATCTCCTACGTCGACCAGAACCGCTCGGGCATCGACCCGCAGAAGAAGGTCTGGGAGGTCGTGGGCGACGGCTACGACTTCATCAAGGTGGGGTCGCAGGAGTTCCAGACGCGCGCCTACGTGGCGAGCTTCGGCTTCAAGGGTTCCGACCAGCAGAAGTTCGCCGGCATGCTCTCCGGCGGCGAGCGCAACCGCCTGAACCTGGCGCTCACGCTCAAGCAGGGCGGCAACCTGCTGCTCCTCGACGAGCCCACCAACGACCTGGACACCGAGACCCTGGAGTCGCTCGAGGAGGCGCTGCTTGCCTTCCCGGGCTGCGCCGTGGTCGTGAGCCACGACCGCATGTTCCTCGACCGCATCGCCACGCACATCCTGGCGTGGGAGGGCGACGACGAGAACCCCGGCCGCTGGCACTGGTTCGAGGGCAACTTCGCCTCCTACCAGGACGACCGAGTGGCCCGCCTGGGCCAGGAGGCGTCCCGGCCGCACCGCCTGCACAGGAAGCTGACGCGGGATTAGGGTGCTGAACTCAAGGTAGTCTTTGGGGCCCGCAGGTATGGTCCAGTGCTCAGACAGTCCTCGCCGCGCTTCGCGCGGCTGCGGAACTGCGCCTGGACCATACCTGCGGGCCTCCGCATGTCTGGAGGGGAGTTCAGGAACCGCTTGCGGCGTCAGGCGGGAAGGGCTAAAACCCTTGGAGGGCATGCATATCAACACGCGCGTCAAGCAGCTCATGCGCGCCTTCACCGGCGGAAAGGGCTAAAACCCTTTTTGGGCATGCGTATGGGGAGCCCGATGCCTCCCACGCAACACCCGAGCCGCGCTGGGCGCGGCTGTGGGGTGTTGTGCGGGAGGCATCGGGCTCGCGCGGGTCTAGTTCGCCCAGGGGTCGGAGATGTCGACGCCGGCGGCGATGAGGGCGGTGTCGCGGGCTATCTCGGCTTCCTCGTTGGTGGGGATGACGAGCACCTCGACGGTGGAGGAGTCGGTGGAGATGCGACGGTCCACCTTGTCGGCCACCATGTTGCGCTCCTCGTCGATCTGGATGCCGAAGGGCTCCAGGCCTCGGAAGATGAGGCGGCGGGCGTAGGGGTCGTTCTCGCCCACGCCGGCGGTGCACACGATGACGTCGACGCCGGCCAGCTCGAAGAAGTACGCGCCGATGGTGCGCCTGATCGAGGTCAGGAAGATGTCGTAGGCAAGCTCGGCCTGCTCGTCGCCGTACTTGATGACCTCCTTGAGCTCGCGCAGGTCGCCCGACACGCCCGACACGCCCAGGATGCCGCTCTCGCGGTTGAGCATGCGGTCCATCTGGGCGGGCGTGAGGCCCTCCTTCTCCATGATGGCGGTGACGATGGCCGGGTCCACCGATCCCGAGCGCGTGCCCATGATGATGCCGTCGAGCGGCGTGTAGCCCATGGAGGTGTCCATGCTGATGCCGTGGTCGATGGCGCAGATGGAGGCGCCCGCGCCCAGATGGCAGGTCACCATCTTGAGGTCGCGCACGCTCTTGCCCAGAAACTTGGCCGCCCGGCGCGAGACGTACTTGTGCGAGATGCCGTGGAAGCCGAAGCGGCGGATGCCCTGCTCGGAGTAGTAGCGGTAGGGGATGGGGTAGACGTAGTTGCGCGCGGGGATGGTCTGGTGGAAGGCCGTGTCGAACGAGGCCACCTGCAGGGCGCCGCCGAATATCTCGCGGCAGCGCTCGATGACGAGCAGCGCGCTGGGGTTGTGCAGGGGCGCCAGGTGGGAGTAACGGCCCACCGTGGCGATGACCTCGTCGCTCACCGGCATGGAGCAGCCAAACTCAGCGCCTGCATGCGCCATGCGGTGGCCCACGGCGTCCACCTGCGAGAGGCTCTCGAGCACGCGCCCGGGGCCCGCGATGCGCGCCAGCACGATGTCGAGCGCTTCCGCGCAGCTCGCGGCACGCACGGGCTCCTCGGTTTGGAGCGCACCTGCCTGCGTGCCGCGGCCCACCTCGTGCATCACGAGGCGGGCGCCCTCGGTGCCCACGCGCTCCACGATGCCGCCGGCCAGCTCGCGCGGGGCGGTTTCGGCCGGGTCGGCGCCGTCGGCGTATGCGAAGAGCTTGAACTTGAGCGAGCTGGAGCCCGCGTTAAAGACCAGCACGTTCATGGGCGCTCACCGCCTTGCGGTAGGTGTCCTCGATGTGGGCCACCACGCCGAGCAGGGCGTTGTTCTCCACCGGCTTGGAGAGCCAGTCGAAGGGCTGCATGCCGAAGGGGTCGTCGCGAAAGTCGCTGTAGGCGGTCATGAACACGAACATGGGGACCTTGGCGAGGCTCTTCAGCGAGTCGGGCAGCAGCGTGGTGCCCGCGCCCACGATGTTGTGGTCGATGAACGCGACGTCCACCTCGGAGGACTTGAGTTTGGCGATGGCCTCTTGCAGGCACACTGCCTCGCTCACTACTTTGAAGCGCCCGGTCTGCTCGAGCTGGTTGCGCAGCTCGACGCGCGCCGGCGCCTCGTCGTCCACGATCATCGCCTCAAAGATCATGCGGCTTCTCTCCCAAAAAGTCCCGGGCCGCCGATGGGGGCCCACATACATGTGCCTGCAATGCTATCAGAAGGCGCGCGCCTCGCCGTGTTCCGCCTGCGTTTCGGCACGGTAACAGCGCGTTTGCGCCGTGGGGCCGTGTTTGGCTTCGGCTGCCGGCCGAGCGCATCAAGGAGCGGTGGCAGGCCGAGGGAAACGATGGTTAAGTCATTCGGCTCCAATTGTATGGGGCCTTTATCTGCTCCGTTGTTACGCTGGAGAGCTGAAAAGCGACTCGTTCATTGTTTCCCTAGTAAGGTGGTACCGAGTTTGCTTGCGGCTGCCGGTTGTGCTGGGGCATGCTGGCTCCGCTCCTTGCGCGGTTTGTCCGCCGTTGGCGCGGACGCGGCGGGCGGGTGGCGCCGCTGGTGTATCCTCTCGTGTGCAACCTCACGCAGCGAGAAAGGAACCCCATGGAGCGTCCCAACGCCTGGAAGGGCTACAGCGACGAGCAGCTGGCCGAGCTCGACTCCCTGTGCGCCCGCTACACCGACTTCATCTCCGACAACAAGACCGAGCGCGAGTGCTGTGCCGCCGCCATCGAGCTGGCCCAGGCCGCCGGCTACGTGCCGCTGGAGGACTGCATCGCCCAGGGCCGCCAGCTCAAGGCCGGCGACAAGGTGTACGCGCACGCCTACGGCAAGACGATCCTGCTGGCCCACATCGGCACCAAGCCCCTGCAGGAGGGCCTCACCATCCTAGGCGCCCACATCGACTCGCCGCGCCTGGACGTGAAGCAGAACCCGCTCGACGAGACCAACGAGATCGCCCGCCTCGACACGCACTACTACGGCGGCATCAAGAAGTACCAGTGGG
The DNA here is from genome assembly GCA_963619535.1 of Acutalibacteraceae bacterium. Lineage (GTDB taxonomy): Bacteria > Actinomycetota > Coriobacteriia > Coriobacteriales > UMGS124 > UMGS124. The sequence goes on from CAVEWV010000010.1 coordinate 38,959, forward strand.
TCACCATCCCGCTGGCCCTGCACGGCGTCGTCGCCCTGCAGGACGGCACGAACGTGACCGTGTGCGTGGGCGAGGACCCCTCCGACCCGGTGCTCTACATCTCCGACCTGCTCATTCACCTGGCCGCCGACCAGCTGGGCAAGAAGGCCTCCGAGGTCATCGAGGGCGAGATGCTCGACGTCATCGTGGGCAACCGCCCGCTCGTGGTGAAGCCCGCCGAGGGGGCCGACAAGGCCGATGAGCCCAAGGACGCGGTGGCCAAGAACGTCCTGGCCATCCTCGCCGACAAGTACGGCATCGCCGAGGAGGACCTCATGAGCGCCGAGCTCGAGGTCGTGCCTGCCGGCCGCGCCCGCGACTGCGGCCTGGACCGTTCGCTCATCGCCGGCTACGGCCACGACGACCGCGTGTGCGCCTACCCGAGCCTGCTGGCCCAGCTTGAGTCGGGCACGCCCGCGCGCACCTCGGTCACCCTGCTCGTCGACAAGGAGGAGATCGGCTCCGTGGGCGCCACGGGCATGACGAGCCGCTTCTTCGAGAACACGATGGCCGAGATCCTGGCCCTGGCCGGCGAGCAGGGCGACCTGCCGCTTCGCCGCTGCCTGGCCAACTCCTGGATGCTGTCCAGCGACGTGTCGGCGGCCTTCGACCCGAGCTTTGCCGGCTCGTTTGAGACCAAGAACATCTGCTACCTGGGACATGGCCTCACGTTCAACAAGTTCACCGGCTCGCGCGGCAAGTCCGGCTCCAACGACGCCAACGCCGAGTACGTGGCGCGCATCCGCCGCATCATGAACGAGGGCGGCGTCTTCTTCCAGACGGCCGAGCTGGGCAAGGTGGATGTGGGCGGCGGCGGCACCATCGCCTACATCCTGGCCGAGTACGGCATGCAGGTCATCGACTGCGGCGTGCCGGTGCTGTCCATGCACGCCCCCTGGGAGGTCGTGAGCAAGGCCGACGTCTACGAGGCCTATCGCGGCTACAAGGCCTTCCTGGCCGCGGAGTAGCGCCCCCGGCGGCCCCGCCCGCCTGTTGCGAGACCTTTCGGGGCCTGCCCGGCCAGGGTGGGCCCCGCGTTTGTTTTTGCCGCCCGACCTGCGAAAGGCTTCTCCATGCTCACCATCGGATGCCACCTGTCGGCCTCGAAGGGCTACCTTGCCATGGCCAAGGCCGCCGTCTCCATCGACGCCACGACGTTTCAGTTCTTCACGCGCAACCCCCGGGGCGGCAAGGCCAAGGACATCGACCCGGCCGACATCGAGGCCTTCCACGCGTACTGCGCCCAGCACGGCATCCGCACCATCTTGGCGCACGCGCCCTACACGCTCAACGCTGCCGCGGCCAAGCCCGAGGTGCAGGAGTTCGCCCGCGCCACGTTCGCCGACGACCTGGCGCGCATGGAGGCCACGCCGCACCAGATGTACAACTTCCATCCCGGCTCGCATGTGGGCCAGGGCGCGCAGGTAGGCATCGAGAAGATCGCCGCCGTGCTCAACGAGGTGCTGGAGCCGGGCCAGACCACGTGCGTGCTGCTCGAGACCATGGCGGGCAAGGGCACTGAGGTGGGCCGCACGTTCGAGGAGCTGCGCGCCATCATCGACCGCGTGGAGCTGGCCGACCACCTGGGCGTGTGCCTGGACACCTGCCATGTGTGGGACGCCGGCTACGACATCGCCCACGACCTCGACGGCGTGCTTGCCGAGTTCGACCGCGTGGTGGGGCTGGAGCGCCTGCGCGCCATCCACCTCAACGACTCGATGAACCCGCTCGGCGCCCACAAGGACCGCCACGCCGCGATCGGGCAGGGCCACATCGGCTTCGAGGCGCTGCGGGCCGTGACGCGCCATCCGGCCCTGCGCGACCTGCCGTTCTTCCTGGAGACCCCGCACGACACACTCGCCGGCTACGCCGACGAGATAGCCCGCCTGAAGGCCTAAGGAGGCCCGCCCCATGCAAACGCAACGCCCCCTGCGCATCCTGCACGTCACGGCCCAGAAGCCCGACTCCACCGGTAGCGGCGTCTATCTGGCGCAGGTCGTGGCGGCGTGCGGCCGGCTGGGATGCGAGCAGGCCGTCGTCTGCGGCCTGGGGCCGGGCGACGTGCCTGGCCTGCCCGAGGGCGTGGCCGTGCACCCTGTGCGCTTCGAGACGGCCGAGCTGCCCTTTCCCGTGGTGGGCATGAGCGACGTGATGCCCTACCGCGCCACGCGCTACCGCGACCTGACGCCCGAGATGGTGGGGCAGTTCCGCGCGGCGTTCGAGCGCCGCCTGCGCGAGGCGGCCGACGCCCTGCGCCCCGACGTCGTCTTCTGCCACCATCTCTACCTGCTCACCTCGTGGGTGCGCGAGCTTTTCCCGCACATTCCGGTGGCGGGTCTCAGCCATTCGAGCGACCTGCGGCAGATGCGCCAGCACGGCCTTGAGCGGCAGCGCATCGTGGAGGGCATCTGCGGGCTCGACCTCGTGTACGGCCTGCACGAGGGCATGCGGGGCACCATCGCCGACATCTTCGGGATGGACCCGGACCGGGTGCGCGTGCTGGGCACGGGCTATGACGCAGGCCTCTTCCGGCGCGAGGGGCCTTGCGCGCTGCCGATGGGGGAGGGCCGTCCGCCGCGCCTGCTCTACGTGGGCAAGATCGCCTTCGCCAAGGGTGTGGCGAGTCTCGTGCGCTGTCTCGACGCCCTGCCGGCCGAGCTGGACGACTTGGAGGTCTACCTGGTGGGAGGCGCGGGCGATGCGGCCGAGCATGACGAGATCGAGCGGCTCGCACGTGCCACGCGCCACAAGGTGACGCTCACGGGCAAGGTGGGCACCGACGAGCTCGTGGGCCTCTACCGCTCCTGCGACACCTTCGTGCTGCCGAGCTTCTACGAGGGCCTGCCGCTTGTGGTGGTGGAGGCCATGGCGTGCGGCTGCAAGGTGGTCGTCACCGACCTGCCGGGCGTGCGCCCCTGGCTGGGCGCCCACCTGCCCGCGGCGCCCGTGCGCTATGTGGCCCTGCCCGCCATGCACGACGTGGACGTGCCCGTGGCCTCAGAGCTGCCGGCCTTCGAGGAGCGCCTGGCCGGCCAGATCGCGGCAAGCTTGGCCGACCCTGCCGTGCCTTGCGACACGACCGCCCTGTCGTGGGATGCACTGGCCGCCAGGCTCGTGGGCGATTTCAGGGGGATCGTCGGGTAGGGGAGCGGGCTTTGGGCTGCCCGGCGTGCCGGGTGGCCGCCCTGCTCGCGGCCCGCGCGCCTACGTGCCCGGATGCTTGCCCGCGCTGCCCGGTTGCCTGGCCCCGCGCGCCCATCTCCGCCCGAACGCAAAAAGCCCTCCCCGCGCGTCGTGCGCGAGGAGGGCTTGCTTCGTCTACTGGCGGAGATGCATGTGAATCGAACACACCCGAGACGTTCTGCGCGCCCCGCAACGGTTTTGAAGACCGCGGGAACCACCAGGCCCCATCCATCTCCGAGAAAAATTAATGCATTTGCAACCAACGGACCCATCGATTATATGCGAGCTTCCTCGTGGCCGACCAGGCGTTTAAGGCTTGCACAATGTTCGTACATCGCCGTCGCGCTTGGTGAGGCCGCAGGCGTCGAAGTGCTCCAGCAGCGGCATCGCGTACTTGCGCGTGGTGCCCATGGCCTCCTTGAGCTCGGCGGCCGTGGCGCTGCCGTGCTCGGCCAGCCACGCCTGCACCGCCTGCTTGAGGCTCGCGAGCGCCTGGGTCTCCATGTAGGAGTCGGGCGCGGCGTAGCGCACGAGCGCCTCCTCGCGCTCAAGCTCGCCCAGGGCGCGCTTGCCCGCCTTGGGGTCCAGGCCCGCCTGCGAGATGGACTCCTCGGCGCTGGCCGGCCAGGCGCCCGCCGCACGGTAGACGTCGAGCAGGGCCGCGCGTGCGGCCTGGGCGCGCACCTGGGCGCCTGCGCCTGCCGTCTTGTGCGACACCTTGCCCTCGAACGACACGGCATTGGCGCAGCCCGCCACCAGCTCGTCGAACACGGCCTGGCTCACCTCGGGGCACACCTGCTCGCGCAGGGCCGCCTTGCTGATGCCGGCCTCGTCGGGCTTGGCCGCGTGGAAGGCGAGCAGGGCCTTCTCGATGGCGGCGCCCAGGCGCTGCACGCAGGCCTTCGGGGCAAGCGCGGGGTCGTCGGCCGAGCCGAGGGACACGATGTCGCGGGCCTGTGCCAGGACGGCGAACGGCTTGGCGACGAGCTCGGCGCTCACGCCCAGGCCCGAGGCCGCGTCGGCGGCGCATACGGGGTGGCCCGCCGCGCGCACGAAGGCCTCCACGGCGCCGGCCACGTCGTCGCGGTCGAGCGCGCGCACCGCGCCCTCCTCGCCTGCCGCGAGGGTGCTGCGGCGCTTGGGATGGGCGCTCAGCACGCCGCCGCCGCCGATGACGCGCGCAGGCGAGAGCGTGCGCACGATGAAGCGGTCGCGATACGACAGGGGCAAGTCCTCGTCGAGGCGTACCTGCACGAGGTTGGAGCTGCCCGGCTTGAAGGCCTGCTGGCCCTCCAGGCTCAGGATGCGCCCCTCCACCTCGCGGGTGCCGTGGGCGATGCGCACGCGCGCGCCGCTCTCGAGCACGCCGCCCGTGGAGAAGGGGTCGAGGTAGTCGAAGCGCGCGTCGAAGCGGTTGGAGGTCTGCACGGTGTCGGGCGTGGCGAGGAAGTCGCCGGGGTGCACCTCGTCGAGGCCCAGGTCGGACAGGCACACGGCCACGCGGTTGCCTGCATAGGCGCGCTCGGTGTCGCTGCCGTGCATCTGCACGGAGCGCACGCGCGAGCGCTTGTGGGCGCAGAGCAGCTCCAGCTCGTCGCCGGCCCCCACGGCGCCCGACCACAGCGTGCCCGTCACCACGGTGCCGAAGCCCTTCACGGTGAAGGCGCGGTCGATGGGCATGCGCATGCCGCCCTGGTCGTGGATGCGCTCGACGCCCTTGGCGGCCTTGTCGATCTGGGCCAGCAGCTCGTCGAGGCCCTCGCCCGTGCGGCTCGAGCACGCCACGATGGGGCAGCCCGCGTAGGGCGTGCCCTGCATGTAGGAGGCGATCTCGTCGCGCATGAACTCGACCCACTCGGTGTCTACCAGGTCGATCTTGGTCATGGCCACAAGCAGGCGCTTCACGCCGAGCAGGCGCAGCACCGCCAGGTGCTCCACCGTCTGGGGCATGATGCCGTCGTCGGCCGCCACCACGAGCAGAGCCACGTCGATGCCGGTGGCGCCGGCCACCATCTGCCGCACGAAGCGCTCGTGCCCCGGCACGTCCACCACGCCCATGGCGCGGCCGCTGGGCAGCTTGAGCTGGGCAAAGCCGAGCTGGATGGTGATGCCGCGGCGCTTCTCCTCCTCAAGGCGGTCGGGGTCGGTGCCGGTGAGCGCCCGCACGAGCGACGACTTGCCGTGGTCGATGTGGCCTGCGGTGCCCAGCACCAGCGACGCGTTGGTCTTGTTCGTCATTTCGGTCTACCTCGATTCAGCGCGACTCTGCAGGCGCGCGTAGTCTGCCAGTGCCGCCGCGACCTCGCCCATCTCGCCGGGGCCCATGAGGGTGCGCACGTCGAGCAGCAGACGCTCGTTCTTGATGCGCGCCACGATGGGCACCTGGCGCTTGGTCTGCAGGTAGCGCTCGCAGTCGATGGCGCTGCCCACGTTGAACGCGACCGCCACGCAGCGCGTGGGGATGTCGTAGAGCGGCAGCGACCCGCCGCCGGCGCGCGACACCTCGTCGATCACCTCGCAGGCCAGCGCGTCCTTGGCCGTGGAGGCGATGGCCTGGCACAGCTCCTGCGCCATGGGGTCGAGCTCGGCGGCCGTGGCGGTGAGCATGCGCACCGTGGGGATGTCGCGCCGGGCCGTCTGTGGGTCGAGGTAGAGGCGCAGGGTCGCCTCGAGCGCCGCCAGGGTCATCTTGTCCAGGCGCAGGGCGCGTGCCAGGGGGTTCTTCTTGAGGCGGTCGATGTGCTCCTTGCTGCCCACGATGATGCCGGCCTGAGGGCCGCCCAGCAGCTTGTCGCCCGAGAAGCTCACCAGGCCGCAGCCCTTGAGCGCCTCGGCCACCGTCGGGTCGGCCTCCGGGCCCAGAAACGACAGGTCGGTGAACGAGCCCGACCCCAGGTCCTCATACACGAGGAGCGGCTCCAGCCCCTGCGCGGCGCGCTTGGCGTTCTCCTTGCGGGCGACCTCGGCCAGGTCGCGGGCGCTGACGGACTCGGTGAAGCCCACCATGCGGTAGTTGGAGGGGTGCACCTTCAGGAGCATGGCGGTGTCTGGCGTGATGGCGCGCTCGTAGTCGCGCAGGTGCGTCTTGTTGGTGGCGCCCACCTCGATCATGTGGGCGTTGGAGTACTCCATGATGTCGGGGATGCGGAACGACCCGCCGATCTCCACCAGCTCGCCGCGGCTTACCACGGCGCTTCTGCCTGCGGCGAACTCGGCCAGCACGATGAGCACGGCGGCGGCGTTGTTGTTCACGGCCATGGCGGCCTCGGCGCCGGTGAGGGCGCACAGCAGGCGCTCGCAGTGGTCGTGGCGGCTGCCGCGCGCCATGGTGTGTACGTTGTATTCAAGCGTGGAGTAGCCCGCGATGACGTCGTTCACGGCGGCGATGGCCTGCGGGGCCAGGGCCGAGCGCCCCAGGTTGGTGTGGATGATGACGCCCGTGGCGTTGATGACGCGGCGCAGCGACGGCTCGGCCAGGCTGAGCAGCCCCAGCACCGCCTGCGCCACGATGTCCTGGCGGTCCACCTCGGCCACGCTGCCGGCGAGGATGCCCGTGCGCACGCGGTCGATGGAGGCGCGCACCTTGTCGGCCGCCACGCTGTGGGGGACCCCTGCGGCGAGCATGGCGACATGCGGGTCGTTCAACACCTCGTCTACCTGGGGAAGTTTGCGAAGGAGCTCGCGGGTCGCGTCGTTGCTCACTCAAGGCCTCTTTCACGTGTGCGGTCAATCATTCGTGTGTCTGAGGGTAGCAAAAACAACGGGCGCGCTCTCACGATACTGTGTTGCCTTACCGAATTGTCAAACCAGCTTCCGCGCGCTGTGCTATGGTTGCGCCATATAGCTGGCGGGAATTCTGCACCCGCAGGCAGTGCGCACGTGGGGCCCTCGTCCCGCCACGCGGCTGGTGCCTGCGCGTGCGCGTCCGATTACGACGAAAGGAACCCACCATGCTTCTCGACGCTTTTGGCAAGCAGTGCCCCATGCCCCTCGTCATGGTGAAGAAGGCCCTCGACGAGGGCGCCACCGACGTCCAGATCAAGGTCGACAACGACACCGCCGTCAAGAACCTCTCCCGCCTGGCCCAGAAGCAGGGCCTGGGCTTTGCCGTGGAGGCCATCGAGGGCGGCTACCTGGTGAAGTTCTCCGGCACCGCCGGCGAGGCTGCCGCCGAGGCCCCCGTGCTCGCCGGCCTGGGAGCCACCGGCTCGGGCTACGCCTTCTTCGTGGGCAAGGACCACGTGGGCGAGGGCGACCCCACCCTGGGCCGCAACCTCATGAAGATGGCCATCTACACCCTGGCCGAGTCCGACGACGTTCCCAGCTCGGTGCTCTTCATGAACTCCGGCGTCAAGCTCGTCTGCGGCGAGGAGCCCCAGGTGGTGGAGAGCTGCAACAAGCTCATCGAGCGCGGCTGCGAGGTGCTCGTGTGCGGCACCTGCCTCAACTTCTACGGCCTCACCGAGAAGCTCGAGGTGGGCGAGGTGTCCAACATGTACGACATCCTCTCGCGCATGCAGGAGGCCGCCAAGACCATCACCCTGTAGGGAGACGGCCCGGTTATGCTTGTCGATGTAGTCCTGTCCTTCGAGGGGACGCACCTGGCGATGGCGGCCGACAAGGCCCTGTCGGCGGCGGGCGTCTCCTTCACCATGATTCCCACGCCCACGGCCATCAGCGCGGGCTGCGGAATCTCGCTGCGCATGGACGCGGCCCTGCTGGACCAGGCCCGCGAGATTCTGGGGTGCCAGACGCCCCCGATCGCGGCGGACGCCCACGGCCTGGACGAGGCGGGCACGTACACCCAGCTCTAGCTGGCACAAAGGCCTAGGGAAATGATGATCGGTCCCCTTTCCCGGCGCGTCATCGTCCCTTTTGTGCAGGCAGAGGCTTTGCGCAAAGGGGACGACACGCCTCCATCATCGCTTCCCTAGGCATCCGTCCATGCAGTCTCATTCATACGGCTGAGAGGAGCCGCCCTATGTCCGACCAAGACGCAACCTGCGACATCAGCGCCCCCATCGCGCGAGCCCTGGCCGCGATGGCCGCAGGCGAGCCGCTCAGGCTCACCAAGCTGGCGGCCAAGGGCGGCTGCTCCGCCAAGTGGAGCCCCGCGCAGCTCCAGGAGATTCTCTCCCACATCACGCCGCACGACCCCGACCCCAACCTGCTGCAGGGCTATTCCACGAGCGACGACGCGGCGGTGTACAAGCTCGCCGACGACATCGCCGTCGTGCTCACCACCGACTTCTTCACCCCCGTGGTGGACGACCCCTACGACTTCGGCCGGGTGGCCGCGGCCAACGCCATCTCCGACGTGTACGCCATGGGCGCCAAGCCCGTGGTGGCGCTCAACCTCATGGCCTTCCCCAGCTCGCTGGGGCCCGATGTGGCCGGCGAGGTGGTGCGCGGCGGGGCCGACAAGGCCTGGGAGGCCGGCACCATGGTGGTGGGCGGCCACACCATCGAGGACGACGAGCCCAAGTTCGGCCTGGCAGTGATGGGTATCGTGCATCCCGACCGCGTGGTGCGCAACTACGGCGCCAAGCCCGGCGACGTGCTGTACCTCACCAAGACCCTGGGCACCGGCGTGATGGCCGCCGCCCACAAGATCGGTCTTGCCAGCGACGAGGACATGGCCCCCGTGGTGGAGGGCATGGCCGAGCTCAACCGAGCGGCGGGGGAGGCCATGGTGGAGGCCGGGGCGCACGCCGCCACCGACGTCACGGGCTTCGGCCTGGCCGGGCACCTGCTCGAGATGCTCACGGCGAGCGGCGTGTCGGCAAAGATCGACTACAAGGCCCTGCCGCTCTTCCCCAAGGTGGAGCAGCTCGTGGACGACTACTGCCGCCCGGGCAGGCTCTTCCAGATCATGGACCACGTGGAGGGCTACCTGCAGGTTTCCTGCGACGATGCCATCCAAGCCGACAACATGGCCGCCGTGGTGTGCGACCCGCAGACCTCCGGCGGCCTGCTCGTGGCCCTGCCCGCCGAGAACGGCCCGCTCTTCGAGGAGGCCTTCGAGCGCCGCTGTGGCCGCAAGCCCGCCCGCATCGGCCTCATCTCCAACGGCCCCGCCGGCCAGATGGTGGTGGCGTAGGGGCGGGGCGCCGTCGGGGCGGCGGTGCGGCGAGGATTTCGGGGGCGCTGCCGTGGGGTGGCCGTGCGGCGGGGATGCTGCCGCGATGGGGACGCTGTCGAAGCGGGGTCGCTGCCGTCGTTGAGATACTGCTGCCGAGATACCGCCGCGAAATGGGGGTTCGCCTACCGTGATGAGCGGGGCCTTGCGACTGCGTGGGGCCCCGCTTCTCGTTTGTATTGCAGTATTGGCAGCAAAAGCCCTCGTAGATGGGGCGCTGCATTGCATGCCTGCGCGAGGCTTGCATCCGAGTCCTCCCCAAGCCCGCGCGTCTGCGGTAGGAGAACCCCGTTTTTGCGGCACCATTTACGGTTTTGAACCCCGAATCGCGACAGCGGGCCCCGCTTCTCGTTTGTGGCCTAGCGCCCCGCGAGCTCGCCCACGGTCTCGGCCAGGGTCTCGGGGATGCTGCGGGCGCCGCTCTTTGCCAAGGCCGCCACGACGCGGGCCAGGAAGTCGCGCGTGTCGGGCTCCAGGTCGGAGAGGCCTCGGGCTATGGCGGGCAGGCTTGTGCGCCAATCGGACTTGATCTGGTCGAACGTGCTTGCCTCGGCTGAGGAAAGCACCTGGTAGAGAGCCTCAGTCATGCGCTCGCGCTCGGAGGCGCTCATAGTGGCGATCCATCCGTTGAGTGCCCGATCGAAGTAGCGCGCGTCGGCGCTCAGGCGTTCGAGTCGCTCGAAATCCCGGCCCTCGACGTCCACGGCCCAGGAGAAGGGGTCGTGCTGCAGCACGCTCACCTGGCGGCTGCGCACGATGCCGAAGTCCTCGCGGCTCTCCAGCAGCAAGCCCACGATGGAGGATTGTGGGACGGTCTTCTCAAAGCGGGGGAGCATCCGGGCGAACTCGGGGGTGTCGAGCACCTGGGCCATGAAGCCCGGGCCGTCGTGGGAGAAGGCGTGGGCGATGCGGCCTCGCGCGTCCGCGTCGGGGCACATCGCCGCAGCGTAGAGGGCGAGGTTGCCGCCCTTGGAGTGTCCGCCGAGCATGAGGGAGCCGCTGAGGTGGCCAGCCGCCTGGGCGGTGTAGCGCGCGGCGCGCGCCTGCGCGGGCACGGGCGACTCGAAGGCGAGGTTGAAGTCCTCCTTCCAGCCGACGATCGCCGAGTCCGTCCCGCGAAACGCCAGGTACGCAAGCGAGGGCGTGAGCTGGAACGACACTGCGGCGAACTGCATTCCCGCCGCCTCGTCGAGCTCCTCGGTGAAGCCGCAGACTTGCACGTTGCGATAGCGCGGGCTTGCTGCGAGCGCATAGAGCAGCTGCAGGGTGTTCTGCTGGTCCCACACGCCCTCGAGCATCTCGGCAAAGCACTCGGCGCGCAAAAGGCTTGCCAGCGGCACAGCCTGCCAGGGGTCGGCGCCGCATGCCAGGTCCCGGCGGGCCCCCGCCAAGGCCCCGTCCAGGTGCAGGTACGACAGCCACGACAAGACGAGGCTGTCCACCTGCGTGAACGCCTGCTCTCCCTCGCCCGTGCCGAAGGGCTCGAGCACCTGCTCCGCCCATGTGACGATATTGGCGTTCTTCTCCATGGAGGCTCCTTGGGTGAGGGGGCTGACGTGCGATGGGCGGTGCGCGGTGTGGGGTTTGAAGCGCGTTGGGACGTGCCTGGACATGCTTCGGCCTTCCAGGCGCGGGGCCTTGCGGGCGGTATGTTCGTTGGCGGTATTCTAGCCGCATCCGCGAGGTTGCCCGGGGCTCTCACATTCCCTCTATCCGACCGACCGTCGAGATGCGGCGTTGTCTGACGAGGGCCGATCCGATGGAGCTCCGCCCTGTCCCTTCAAAAAAGGAAGGGCCCGGCAGAATGCCGAACCCTTCCACGTCGTGCGACCTTGGCTTTGCCGCCTTAGCCTTCAAGCTCTGGGAAGAGCCCCGGGCAGGAGGCGGTGTCGATGACGCCGACCTCGCCGGTCTCATGGCAGACAAGGACGTAGGCGCCCGTCTCCATGTCGTAGCAGATGGCGTCGCCGCTGCCCTCAAGGCCGAGCGGGTAGAGGCTGCCTTGCGCCAGCAGGGGATAGAAGGTGTAGATGTCCTCCGTGCCGTCGGTCTCGTGGTTGTAGGAGAGCAGGCACTTGAACAGGTTGCCCGTGCGCTTGCCCGCGGTGAAGGCGCCGGGCTTTGGCGTGCCCGCGTTGTTCGCGCCCAGCCAGGAGACGATGGCGGCGGGAAGCTCGGCCTCATGCGCGTCAAGGAAGGCCTCGACGGCATCAGGCTTGGCAAGCGGCGTGACGTAATCCCAGTTCACGGCATTGTTCATGTTTGATGACCTCAGCATTCCTACAATGACTCGGAGTCGGCCGCCACAGCGGCGCTTACGGCTGCCAACTCTACCCCATCGACCGTCGACTCGGCCTCGGCGATTGCCGATTTGCTGCCCCAAATGGCGTTGCCGCCAGTATGGCCGGTTTTGGCATGGGTCGCCGTGTCAACCAGCTGCATGACCCCTTCTTCCTCGTTGTGGTGCCACGTGTAGCCGCTCGGGATGTCGCCCTTTGCGATCTGCTCGAGCTGTTTGGCGCTGAACTTCTCGGCGAGGCTGGCGTCGGACTCAACCGCCTTGGCAAGGTCTGCCGTGCATTGGGCGAACTGCGTGCTGTTTTCGGCCGTGTACAGGTTCTTGGGCAGCTTCGTCGTGAACGTGCTCTCAAACTTGGGGAAGACGCCCTTGACGACGGTCACGCCGTCCTCTTGCAGGATGTACTTCTCCACAAATTTGACGCCGGTTTTTTCATGCTTCAGACCGGCGAGTGCCTTATTGCGGCAGTTAATTGTCTTTTCGATATACTTGCCAGCCTGTATGCCGTTCCTGGCTTCTGCGGCGGTGAGGATGACGTCGCCGCTGGCGGCCGCGGCCTTGGAAGCCGCCGTTGCAACGGCCTTCCCGGCCTTGATAATCTTCTCAGATATCGTGACGACGACGGGGCCAACTACGCCGCCGCCTACGGCCCCGATGACGGCACCCCACTTGAAGCCGTCTGCGGCACCGGTTGCGGTGGCCTTGAGGCCCTCGGTGACGCTTCCGGTGGAGACGCCGGTCATGACGCCCGATATCAAACCGCCGAGTGCGACGGACTGGAGTGCGATGGTGGTGGCCTCGGTGGCTGCGACATAGAAGAAGGCCACCACGGGTGTGGCCGGCACGAGGGAGGCAGTCACCGGGACGAGCACCGCGCACAGCATGATCACGCCCGTGCCGACGGCCACGTCGCTTGCGATCTGGCCTGCCATCTGGGCGAACTCGTCGGTGTATGACTCGAACTCGTGGACCTCGGTCTGGCCGTCCTCGCCCAGGTCGAACACGTAGCGCGTGCCCTGGAACTCCGCGTCGAGCTCCTCAAGCGTGTAGCCGAAGTAGATGTTGCTCTGCGAGTTGTAGGCGAGCTCGTCGAGGTACTCCTGCGAGATGTAGCGCGCGGCGACGCCCTCCACGTAGTACTGGGAGGTGTCGATCTGGTCCTCGAGGCCCGCCTGCATGGCGTTGGCGGTCAGCGTCAGGAAGTCGGCGTCGCTGGGGTCGGAGTAGCCGGCGGCGAGCTCCTCAAGCGTGTACTCCTCGCCCTCGGCGTCGTCGTCCGCGACCTCATCGGCATACGCGTACCCGCGCATGCCGCCGCCGGTGAGGACGAGCACCC
>CAVEWV010000011.1:0-7070 GCA_963619535.1 Acutalibacteraceae bacterium
CTCGTGCTCGTGCTCGTGCTCGTGCTCGTGCTCGTGCTCGTGCTCGTGCTCGTGGGCCGGATGGCCGCTCTCGGTGTGGCCGTAGAGCCAGGCCATGTCGTGGTCGTGGTTGTGCAGCCCCTCGTCCAGGACCACGTCGAAGTCGCAGGCCGAGATGCCGTTCTTAGTCACGCGGCTCACGCGCGTCTCGAACCCGGCGAGCCCCAGCCCCCCGAGCGCCTGACGCAGCCGTCCCTCGTCCGCGCCGAGGTCGAGCAGGGCCGCCACCAGCATGTCGCCGGCGATGCCCGACGCGCACTCAAGATAGAGGGTCTTCCCCATGATGCTCCTTCCGGCCCTGTGGCCTGCTCGCGTTACCTGCGGCGGTTGATGAGGCTTGCCTGGTAGCCCGCTCCGAAGCCGTTGTCGATGTTCACGACGCTCACGCCCGACGCGCAGCTGTTGAGCATGGCGAGCAGCGCCGCCAGGCCGCCGAAGCTCGCCCCGTACCCCACGCTCGTGGGCACGGCGATGACAGGGCAGCTCGCAAGCCCGGCCACCACGCTCGGCAGGGCCCCCTCCATGCCGGCCACCGCCACGATGGCGTTGGCGCGGGCTATCTCGTCGGAATGGCGCAGGAGCCGGTGGATGCCCGCGACGCCCACGTCGTAGGCGCGCACGACATGGCTGCCGAGCATCTCGGCCGTGAGGGCGGCCTCCTGGGCCACGGGCAGGTCGCTTGTGCCGGCGCAAGCCACGAGCACGAGGCCCTCGCCCTCCTCGGCCGGACCGCCCCCCACGATGCCCATGCGCGCGTCGTCGTGGTACTCGAGCACGAGGCCCGAGTCGGCCGTGCCCTCGAGCAGCTCCTGGACGCGGCGGGCCTTCTCCTCGTCGAGCCGGGTGACCATGATGCGCGACTGGCCGCCCTCATGCAGGGCGCACAGGATGTGCGCGATCTGCCCGGCGGTCTTGCCGGCGCCGTACACCACCTCCGACACCCCCTGGCGCCTTCCGCGTTGCAGGTCGAGCGTCGCGAAGCCCAGCTCGGCCACGTCGGCGTGCCCGATGGCCCTGCCCGCCTCCTCGGGGCTGACGCTACCCCGGGCCACTTCTCTGAGCAATTGGTCGAGCTCATGACGTTCCATGCAGGCCTCCTTCTGACTGCGGGAAACCTTAGCATGAGCGCCTGCGTCGGGACGGGCTTCACGTGCGCAACACAATCTCCGTGGGGGCGTATATGGCATGCAAGCAGGCCATATTCATGCAAAATTCCGTATAACCCCATATGACAAGGCATTTTTATTCGGGGGTATACGCGCGTGATTTTGTCTACCAGGCCTTATTCAGCTTCTTGAAACGAAGCCCAGAAGAGCCTGATTTTGTATGCACGCAACGCTATATTACAATAGGCGGCTATACGTCACGGTGCCTACTTACCTCAGGAGGAAACGGATGGCGCCCAAGATATCCAACATCAGCCCCGCCCAGGCGGCTGGCCGCGCGGTTGCCTGCGCCGCCTTGGGGCTGTCGCTGGCCGCATGCGGACTGGGGCTTCTCGGCGGCTTTGCCGGCAGCGCCCAGGCCGACGCGAAGACCGAGCTTGCCCAGTTGCGGCAGGAGATATCGCACAAGAGCGAGGCCTACAGCGAGGCCATGCAGGCCACGGCGCAGGCCCAGCAGGCGGTGGACGACTGCAAGGCCCGCATCGCCGACATCGAGGCGAGGATCCCCGAGGCCCAGGACAAGGCCGCCAGCGCCATGGTCACGCAGTACAAGTACGCGCAGAACAGCGCCGGCCTGCTCGACATCGTGCTGTCCTCCGACGGCTTCGAGAGCTTCATCTCCATGCTCACCTACCTCAACACGGTCCAGTCGAGCGCGACTGACCAGGTCAACGAGCTTGTCAGCCTCAAGACCCAGCTCAACGAGGAGAACGCCAACCTAGAGCAGCTCCTGGCCGACGCCCAGCAGGCCGAGCAGGACGCCGCCGACGCCTTGGCCGACGTCCAGGCGGCTGCGGCCGACGCCGAGGCCCGTGTGGCCGCCGAGGAGGAGGCTGAGCGTCAGGCCGCGCTCGCAGCCCAGCAGGCCGCCGCGGCCGCCGCTGCCCAGGCGAGCTCGCAGGCGCAGGGCGGCACGGCCGACTCGGCGGTCTCGGGCGACGCGTCCGACGGCAGCTCGGACGGCTCCGACTCCGGCTCCTCGTCTGACGCGGGTTCGCAGGGCGGCGACGCGTATGACGGCGGTTCTGCCGACGGCGGTTCCGCCGACGCGGGCTCCACCGACTCCGGCTCGAGCGATTCCACCGATTCGGGCAACTCCACCCTCGACGCATGGGCGTCGCGCATCGACTCGTACTTGGCGGGCACCACGCTGGCGGGGTACGGCCGCACCTTTGCCGAGGCCGCGCTCACTTACGGGGTGGACCCGCGCTGGTCGCCCGCCATCGCCGGCATCGAGTCTACCTGGGGCGCCTACTGCTTTGCCTCGTACAACGCCTGGGGCTGGATGAGCCACAGCTTCTCGAGCTGGACCGAGGCCATCTGGGCCCACGTGGAGTACCTGGGCTACATGTACGGCGGGCAGCTCACCATGGAGGCCGCCAACATCTACTGCGACCCGGGCGACGAGTGGTATTACGCCGTGCTGGACCAGATGAACTGCATCTAGGCTGCAACGGTCCCGACGGGGGCGCATGGCACTCATTCGCTGGTCCTCGCCGCGCGAAGGGCGCGCGGCTGCGGGGTCGCTCATGAGTGCCATGCGCCCCCTTGTCGTTTTGCCTAGGGATGCAATGAGGGCGGTTTGGGGCTCCGGTTACTCGCGTTGGTTGTTGGTGGCGAGGTAGAGGAGGGCGTTGACGAGGGCGGCGGCGAGGTTGCTGCCGCCTTTGCGGCCTTGGGCCACGATCCAGGGAACCTCGTCCAGGCCCATGATGAGGTCTTTCGATTCGGTAACGTTTACAAAGCCGACAGGGACGCCGATGATGAGGGCGGGCGGGGTCGCCATGCCGGCCTCGATGAGCTCCCAGAGGCGCACGAGGGCCGTGGGGGCGTTGCCCACGGCGTAGACGAGGGGCCGGGCCAGGCCCGCCGCCTTCTCCATCGCCATGGCGGAGCGCGTGAGGCCGCGCTCCTTGGCCTGCTCCATCACGTCGGCGTCGCGGATGAAGCAGAGCGCCTCGCCGCCCAGCCGCGCCAGGGCGCGCTTATTCACGCCCGCCTGCACCATCGTGGTGTCGCTCACCACGCAGGCGCCGGCCTTGAGCGCCTCGACGCCCCGTTGCACGGCGTCAGGTGAGAAGCGCAGGTTATCGGCATAGTCAAAGTCGGCCGTGGTGTGGATGGCCCGCATGACCACGGGGGCCACCTGGGGGTCGAGCGCGATGTCGCGCCCTGCGAGCTCCTGGGCGATTATCTCAAACGAGCGCGACTCGATGTCGCGCGGCGCGACGTGCTCCAGGCGGCTCAAGGCCTCATGCCGGTCGGTCATATGCCCTCCTCAAGAATGCGATAGACAAGGTCCATGTCCAGGCTGACGCGCAGCACGTCGGCGAGCTTGTCGAGCTGCGCCATGCGCACCGCGTCGCGTGCCTGGGCGTTGACGGTGTGGCCTGCGATGCCCTTGCGCTCAAGCAGGCACGTCACGAGCCGTGCCGTGAGGTCGGCGCTGTCGAACAGGCCGTGCAGGTAGGTGCCGTAGACGGTGCCGCAGGCACAGCCGTCCTCACGTGCCAGGCCCTCGCCGAGCCGGCAGAACGGCGTGCCGCCCTCGCGCGTCGTCTGCCCCATGTGGATCTGGTAGCCCTCAAGCGCCGCCCCCGAAACGCCCGCCAGGGCCCCGCCCAGCTCGCACACGGTGCCCGTGTCGCGCGTGAGCTGCTTGGACTGCTCGAAGACGGTCCGGCAGGGGAGAAGCCCCAGGCCCTGCGCCTCGCCGCCGCCCTCCGCGCCGCTTGCGTCCACGATCTGGGCGCCCAGCATCTGGAAGCCGCCGCAGATTCCCAGCACCGGCGTGCCCTCGTCGGCCAGCCGGCGAATCGCCTGCGCAAGGCCGCGATCGTGCAGCCAGGCCAGGTCGCCCAGCGTGGCCTTGGTGCCGGGCAGGATCGCCAGGTCGGGTCGCCCCAGCTCGCTTGCGCGCCGGACGTAGCGCAGGCTCACCTCAGGCATCGAGGCCAGCGCGTCGAGGTCGGTGAAGTTGGAGATGTGAGGCAACCCTATCACGGCCACGTCGAGAAGCGCGTCGGCCCGCCCCGTGCCCTGCATGGCGCTGAAGCCGTCCTCGTCGTCGAGGTCGAGCTCGCACCAGGGCACGACGCCCGCCACGGGGACGCCCATGCGCCGCTCCAACTCGTCGAGGCCGGGCTGCAACAGGCTCACGTCGCCGCGGAACTTGTTGATGACGCAGGCCTTGAGATAGGGCAGCTCGTCGGGGTCGAGCAGGATCTGCGTGCCGATGAGCTGGGCGAACACCCCGCCGCAGTCGATGTTGCCCACAAGCAGCACGGGCGCGGCGGCCATCTTGGCCATCCCCATGTTCACGATGTCGCAGCTCTTGAGGTTGATCTCGGCCGGGCTGCCGGCCCCTTCGATGACCACGATGTCGAAGCGCTCGGCCAGGCTGTCGAAGGCGCCCTGCACGGTGGGCACGAGCGTCTTCTTGAAGCGGAAGTAGTCCCGCGCGGCCATGTTCTCCAGCGGCTTGCCCATGACGACGACCTGCGAGCCCACGTCGGTGGTGGGCTTGAGCAGGATGGGGTTCATCGCGGCCTCGGCGGGGATGCCGCAGGCAAGCGCCTGGAGGGCCTGGGCGCGCCCGATCTCCAGACCCTCGGGGGTCACCGCGGAGTTGAGCGACATGTTCTGCGACTTGAAGGGGGCCACGCGCCAGCCGTCCTGGGCAAAGATGCGGCACAGGCCCGCCACGATGAGGCTCTTGCCCGCGCCCGACATCGTGCCCTGCACCATGAGGGCACGCGCGCGGCCCTGCCTGTTCGCGCCGTTTTTCGCCGTCATCTAAAGCACCTTCGCAATCGTCGTCCAGAGAACCGTGCCCAGGGCCGCAAGCAGCGCAAACGCAAGCAGGCTCGTCGCATAGAGCAGGCGGTTCGCCCGCCGGATGTCCTGCATCTCGATGGGTCGGCACGCATCGCCGATGGTGGGCTTCTCCACCAGGACGCCCCCGTAGTAGTTGGGGCCTGCGAGCCGCACGCCCAGGGCGCCCGCGCAGGCGGCCTCGGTGTGGGCCGAGTTGGGCGAGGTGTGCGCGAGCCGGTCGCGGGTAAACGTGCGCCAGGCGCCCCTGGCGTCCAGCCCGCACAGGCCCGCCGCCAGGCACATGAGCGCCCCGGCCAGGCGTGCCGGGACGAAGTTGAGCGCGTCGTCGAGCTTGGCGGCGGCGCGGCCGAAGTCCAGGTAGCGCTCGTTTTTGTAGCCCACCATCGAGTCCATGGTGTTCACGGCCTTGTATGCGACGCCGCCCACGGGCCCCAGAAGGGCCAGGTAGAACAGGGGCGCCACCACGCCGTCGGAGGCGTTCTCGGCCACCGTCTCCACGGCGGCCCTCGTCACGCCCGCCTCGTCCAGGCCGGCCGTGTCGCGCCCGACGATCATCGAGACGGCCTTGCGTCCCGCCTGCACGCCGTCGGTCTCCAGCGCCTCGCACACCGCCATGCTCTCGTCCTTGAGCGACTTGGTGGCGAGCATCCAATAGGTGACGAGCACGCCCAGCGCCCACGAGAGGTAGGGGCTCACAAGGCCGGCAAGCCACAGGAGCGCCGCGCATGCCCCGCAGCTCACCAGCACAACGGCGGCTACGAGCAGCCTGCCCGCGGCCCTGCGCCCGCCCGGCGTGTCGGGCAGGGCGGCTCGCAGGCGCGGCTCAAGCCAGGCGATGAGCGAGCCCATCCAGCGCACGGGGTGCGGCCAGGAGTGCGGGTCGCCTAGGACGAGGTCGAGCGCGTAGCCCGCCGCAAGGCACGTCAGATGTCCGAGCATGGCTGGACCTCCTTGCGTGCCTCGCCGCCCCGCGCGGCACATGCGCGCAAAAAGTGGCATGCGACCTGGTGGTTTGAGGGCAGGTAGAGATGCGGGAACCCCGCATAGAGGCTCGGCGTGTGGTAACCTGCCTGCCAGGCGCGCTTCGAGAGCGGCTTTTGGGCGGCGAGGTCGCAGCCCGGCGCGGGGGAGTCCCAGCGGTGGAACTCATGGGCCCGCACGGTCGTGCCCGCGGGCCCCAGCACGCCCGAGGTCTGCGCCGTGACCTCGATGTAGCCGAAGCGCGGCTGGCGCGTGGCGGGCCGGGCCGCACGGCCCGGGATGGCGCCCACGAGCGGGAAGGCCAGGCCCGACTCGTCGGCGAGCCATTCGTGCAGGTAGAGGAAGCCCCCGCACTCGGCCAGGGTCGGCAGGCCCTCATCCAGGGCATGCCGGATGCTTGCGAGCATGGTCGCGTTGGCGCTCAGCTCGCGGGCATGCAGCTCGGGATAGCCGCCGCCCAAGAAAAGCCCTTGGGCCCCGCGGGGCAGCTCGGCGTCGTGCAGGGGAGAGAAGAAGGCCAGGCGCGCGCCGAGTGCCTCCAGCCCTTCCAGCTCCTCGTCGTAGTAGAAAGAGAACGCCTCGTCGCGCGCCACGGCCACAAGGGGCCCCTCATTGCCTGCGAAGATGGGCGCCGGCGGCCAGGCGCCGCCCACGCCGATGCCGGGGGCGGCCTGCGCGAGCGCCAGGATCGCGTCGACGTCCAGGCAGTCGCGCGCCAGGTCCGCAAGGGCGGCCAGGCGCGCGGCAATCCCGTCCACCTCCGCGGCGCATACGAGTCCCAGGTGGCGGCTCGGCAGCGCCGCGTCCTCCTTGCGGGGCAGCGCCCCGAGCACGGGCACGCCGCACTCGCCCTCGATGAGGGGTGCTAGCGTCTCGGCGAGCTTGGGGGACGCGTTGTTGAGGACGACGCCCGCGATGTGGCTCGGCTCCCGCATGCGCACGAAGCCCAGCACCTGGGCGGCAAGCGACGCGGCGGCGCCCCGCGCGTCGAGTGTGAGAAGCGCCGGGGTGCCCGTGATGCGCGCCACGTCCCAGGCACTTGCCTGC
>CAVEWV010000011.1:7367-48523 GCA_963619535.1 Acutalibacteraceae bacterium
TGCGTCAGCATGGCTGGCCCTCCGCCGACCCCGCGCCTTGGGCGCTCACGAGCCACACAGGGTTGTTCGCCGCCATGAGGTGGAGCTGGCCGGCCTTGCGGGCCCGCGCCACGCTGAGCTGCACCACCTCGACGTCTTCCAGGGCGTATGTGCGGCAGCATTCCAGGGCCTGCGAGAGCGTCTCGACGCACACCGCCGCGATGACCAGGCGTGCCGCGGGGTTGGCCGCAAGCACCGCGCCCACGATGCCGGCAAGCGCGCCCTGCGTGCCGCCGATGAAGGTGTGCGTGGGGGCCGGCAGCCCCGCGAGCGCCTCGGGCGCCGTGCCCAGGACGCAGCAGACGTTGCGTGCGCCGAGCCGCTCAGCGTTGCGGGCGATGAGCTCGGCTCGGTCGGGCTTGTCCTCTATGGCGAAGACCCTGCCGGCATGCGCGGCCAGGGCGCACTCCACGCTGACCGACCCCGTGCCCGCGCCGACGTCCCACACGAGCGAGTCGGCGCGCAGGCGCAGCTTGCACACGGCCGCCTGGCGTACCTCCTCCTTGGTCATGGGCGCCTCGCCGCGCTCGAAGTCGGCGTCGCGCAGCCCCGGCGCCTGCCAGGGGCGCGCGACGGGGGCGGGGTTCTCGATGAGGATGCAGGCAAGGTCGCCGAACGTCTCGCTCGCCACGCGCTGGGCTGTGCCGCTCACCAGGCGCTCCTGCGGCATGCCGAGGTTCTCGCCCACGTGCACGGCAAGCTCGCCCAGGCCCTGCTCGGCAAGCGAGGCGCACACGTCTTGGGCGCGCGTGACCCCGCCGGTGAGGGCGAAGGTGAGGGCATGGCTGCGCGCCGCGCCCGCCACGTCGCAGGCGCGCCCGTGCGCGGAGAGCACGCAGGCGTCCTGCCAGGGCATATGGAGCCGCGCGCAGAGCAGCTGCAGCGAGGAGACGCCGGGATGCTCGTGCACCTCGACGCTGTCCATGCCTTCCAGCTGGGCGCGCAGGGGGGCGGCGAGGCTGTAGAGGCCCACGTCGCCCGACACCGCCACGGCGGCCCGCGCGCATCCCTGCGCCTGGCGCCTCGCCAGGAAGGCGGCCACCTGCTGGGTCTGCGTGAGGGCGACCTGCTCCACGCCATCGCCCAGGTCGAGCCCCTCGAGCACGCGCCGGGCGCCGATCACCACCTCGGCCTGCTCCAGGGCCCGTAGCCCCCCGAGCGTGAGATGCTCCCTGCCCGCGGGCCCTGCGCCCACGATGTCTACCCTCATGAGACCCTCCTTTCCAGCTCTGCGATCGCCTCTTCGAGCGTAAGGCCGCTCTCTTGCGTGGGGCGTCCCACCACCACGAGGGTGCAGCCGCACGCCCGTGCCGCCTTGACCTTCTCCCAGAAGCCGCCCCGCGCCCCCGACGCCTTGGTCACCACGACGCTCACGCCGCTGCGTGAGATGAGCGCGACGTTGTCTTCCAGGGAGAACGGTCCTTTGGCCTGCACGACGCGCTCCGGGGCGACGCCGGCCGCCTGCGCCGCGTGCAGCGAGTCGGCCGTGGGAAGGCAGCGCACCCAGAGCCGGGAGCGCAGGCCCTCGTCGCGGGCGTAGGCCGCGATGTCCTTCGTGCCCGTGGTGAGCAGGACGTCGCCCTGCATGCCCTGCAGGAGCCGTGCGGCCTGCTCGGGTCCGCTTGCGCGCACCCAGTCGCCTTCCGGCTCGCCCTCGCGCACGACGCGCAGGCAGTCCAGCCCGCAGGCCCGGCAGGCCTGCGCGACGTTCTCGGTGACGAGGTTTGCGTAGGGGTGCGTGCAATCCACCACCACATCGAAGCCCCCCTCGCGCATCAGGCGCTCCATGCCTGTCTCGTCCAGGCGCGCTGCCAGGGCTTTTGTGCGCGCAAGGCCGGCAAGCTCCTCGGCGCCGTACTCGGTGGCGCACGAGGCGCAGGTCTCGAAGCGGCCGTCGGAGCTTAGGCGCTCCACAAGCAGGCGCCCCTCGGTGGTGCCGGCGAACACGAGCACGCGGCAGGTGGCCTGGCTCATGGCTGCCTCACCTGGTAGCCGCGCGGGGTCACCATGCGGCCTGCTATCTGGCGCGTGGTTGCGTTGCCCACGAACACCACGCTCGTCATGTCGGCCGGGGCCTGCGCAAGCTCGTCGAGGCGAAGCACGCGGGCGCCCTCGTCGGCGCGCCCCACGTTGTGGGCGATGCCGCAGACGGTCTGGCCGGGCAGCTCCTCCAAAAGGATCTGGGCCGCATGGCGCAGGTGGTCGGGCCGGCCGTGCGAGCAGGGGTTGTACAGGCAGATGACAAACCCGGCTTGCGCAGCGGCGCGCAGCCTGCGCTCGATGGCCTCCCAGGGCGTGAGCAGGTCGGACAGCGACACCACGCAGAAGTCGTGCATGAGGGGCGCCCCCAAAAGGGCCGCCCCGCCCGTCGCCGCCGTGACGCCGGGGACGACCTCCACCTCGAGCGCGTCGCTGCAGCCCATGTCGCAGGCAAGCTCGAGCACGAGGCCGGCCATGCCGTACACCCCCGGGTCGCCCGAGCACACGAGGGCCACGTCCTGGCCGGCCAAGGTCGCCTCGATGGCGGCCCGGCAGCGGGGCACCTCGCCGCGCATGCCGGTCACGAGGTACTCCTTGTGGGGGAACTCCCCGCGTACGAGGTCGACGTAGGTGGTGTAGCCCGCGATGACGTCGCAGGCCTCAAGGGCGCGACGGGCCTTCTGCGTGAGGTCGGCGTGCGCCCCCGGGCCCAGGCCGACAACGGACAGCTTAGACATCGATGGTGCCTCTCATGTCGAAATCCAACGTAAGGGCGCGCAGCCCCAGTGCCACGGTCGTGGCGTTTCCCGCCGTTTTGGGCACGAGCAGACCGGCCCCGCAGGCAGCGACCGCCCGCTCGCACACGTTGTCCACGCCCACGTGGGCCGCCACGAAGTCCGAGTGGGAGAAGGCGCCCTCCTGGGCGGCAAGCTCCTCGGCGGAGAAGGTGCGCAGTTCGCAGGAGAGTCCCTGGGCAAGCGCGAGCACGGCAGGCTCGTCGGCCTTGAGGTCGATGCTCGCCACGCAGGCGACGCCGCGCTCATCCAGGCCGGCCCGGCTCAGGGCGTCGTGCACGGCCTTACGCAGCGCGTCCGGCTCGCAGCCCCTTCGGCAGCCCACGCCCACCACGCACGTGGGGGTCACCAGGCGCAGCATGGGCGTGCTCGGGGGAAGCTCCGGGATGCCTGCGAGGGACGTGCGTGCCGCCGGCTCGTCCTCGGGGCCCACGTAGACGAGGGCCGCAAGCTCGGAGCCGGCCGCTTGGGCGAGGTTGCCCGCAGCGACACCCACGAGCGCAAGTCCCTCGGGCAGCGCGCCTTCCAACTCGACGCCCGCGCCCGTCGTCACGCCCACCGTCCGCCCCTCAAGCAGGGCCGATGCCACCGCGCGTATCGCCTCGGGGTTCGCGATGACAAGCCCGCACCGCGCGGCCCACTCGTCCACGGCGAACGCGCCGCGCACGTCCGTGGCGGTGGAGACGGCCGCCTGCCCGCCCAGGGCGCGCGCGATGCGGCGGGCCAGCTCGTTCGCGCCGCCCACATGGCCGCTCAGCAGGGGCACGCACCACGCCCCCGCCTCGTCCACGCTCACCACGGCCGGATCGCTCATCTTGCTGCGCACATGGGGCGCGATGGCCCGCACGGCGATGCCGCAGGCCCCCACGAACACGAGGGCCTGGGCGCCATCCGTCAGGCGCGCCTGCGTCCAGTCGGCGATGCCGTCGAAGGGCCGCAGGCCGACCTGGGCCGCGAAGCGCTGCGGCGCCCAGCACCGCGCGTGCCCGAGCGCCTCGCAGATGCGCAGGGCGGTCTGTGCCCCGGCCCTGGTGAAGCACACGACGTGCACGGGGGTCATCGGGCCCCGCTCTCGGCCGCGTTCGGGGCAGGCTCGGCCGTGGGCGCGGCCGCAGTCTGGGGGGCGGCCTCGTTCGCGTCTGCGCCCGCATCCGCCTCGCCCGCACCCTGGCCAGCGCCCACCTCGCCCGCGCTCGCCGCCCGGTAACCGTGCGTGAAGGCGGGGTCGTAGAGCTTCGAGCGCTGCGCCTGGGCCGCCTCTAGGCTGCCTGCCAGCACGTCGCCCACCACGACGATGGCCTGCCTGTTGAGGCCGGCCTGCGCGGCGGCCTCGGGCAGGTCGGACACGCGGCAGCGCACGACGCGCTCGTCGGGCCAGCTTGCCCGGTACACGATGGCGGCCGGCGTGGCGGGGTCGCAGCCGCCCTCTATGAGCTCTGCGCGCACGCGTTCCAAAAGCCCGCACGACAGGAAGAGTGCCACCGTGCAGCCGTGCCGTGCGAACTCGCGCAGCTCCTGGCCCGTGGGGACCGGCGTGCGGCCCTCGACGCGCGTGAGCACGAGCGACTGCGACACGCCCGGCAGGGTGTACTCGCAGCTCAGAGCCGCTGCGGCGGCGAACACGCTCGAGACGCCCGGTGTCACGCGGTACCCCACGCCGGCCTGGTCGAGCAGGTCCATCTGCTCACGGATGGCCCCGTACATCGCGGGGTCGCCGGTGTGCAGGCGCACGGCCGTCTTGTGCGCGCGCTCAGCCGCCACGAGGACGTCCACGACCTCCTCGAGCGTCATGGACGCCGAGTCGTGTAGCTCGCATCCCGGCTTGCACCACGACAGCATCTCGGGGCTCACGAGCGAGCCCGCGTACACCACGACGTCTGCCTGCTGCAGCGCGCGCATCCCGCGCACGGTGATGAGGTCGGCCGCCCCGGGCCCCGCCCCCACGAACTCGATCATCGCGTACCCTCCTGTGTCTGTGCCGCGCGGTGCCGCCCCAGCAGCTCGCCCGCCCCCGGCGTCCGTCCCAGCTCGCCCCAGGCCTTCGAGAAGACCACCACCTCGCAGCGCACGGGCTCGGCCCGCCTGCGCACATGCGCCGCGATGGCGTCGGTGATGCTGCCAAGCGTGCGCGCGAGCAGGGGAGAGGTGCCTTCCGGCCCTGTTGCGCCGGTCCCCGCATGTGCCTGGCTCGGCTCCGCGCCCCCGGCTCCCGTATCCGCCGACCCTCGCGCCTCCTCGTCTGCACGGGCCAAGATCTCGATCGCCTCGTCGGTGGTTGCCGCGCCCATGAGGGCCTGCAAGGTGGGCCGCGCCGCGCCGGCAAGGGCCGCGTGGGCGCAGAGCACCTCGCATCGGCAGTCGGCCACGCGCGAGTGCGTGTTCATGACCCCGGCCGCCACCTTCACGAGCTTGCCCATGTGCCCCACGAGCACAAGCGAGGAAAAGCCCAGGTTGGCGGCGCAGTCCAGCGCCTCTCCCAAGAAGTTCGAGCAGCTCACGATGTGGCTCTCATTCACGTGCTCGCGCCCGCAGGCCCAGTCGGCCCCGTAGTTGCCCGGCACGAGCACAAGGCTGTCCAGGCCCTCCTGGCGGCGGACGCGCATCTCCAGGCGGATCGACTCCACGAGGGCCTCCTCGCTCATGGGGCGCACGATCCCTGAGGTGCCCAGGATGGAGATGCCCCCCTCGATGCCGAGCTTGGGGTTGAACGTCTTTGCTGCGATGGCGCGCCCCTGGGGCACCGACACCTCGACCTCAAAGCCGCCCGCCCAGGCGTGCTCTTGCGCGAGGCGCTCAAGCTCGGAAGCGATCATCTGGCGCGGTACGGAGTTGATGGCGGCCGCGCCCGGCGGCTGGTCGAGCCCCGCGCGCGTCACGCGCCCCACTCCCTGCCCGCCATCGACGGCAACGTCGGCCTGCGCGCTCAAGGTGACGCGCGCCACGACGAGGGCGCCGTCGGTGGCGTCGGCGTCCTGCCCGGCGTCCTTGCGCACGCCGCACTGTGCCCAGGAGCGGCCTCGCTCGTCCACGCCCCGGCATGCCCCTTCCACCTCGACGCCCACCTCGACGCCGGCCGGCACCTGTATGCGCACGTAGCGCGGGAATCCCTCGCCCAGAAGAGCGCGCCCGCAGGCCTGGGCCGCAGCGGCCGCGCAGGTGCCCGTGGTGTAGCCGCAGCGCAGGCGCTTGCGCCCCACCTCTATGTAGTGCTCGAAGCTCATGCGCCCGCCTTTCCGGTGGCAGGTTCGCCCCCGTGCCTCGGGTGCCGTGCGGCGGGACGCCGCCAGTCCGCGCCTTGCGCCGGGCCGTCCACCTCGCGCCCGAGCGCCTCAAGGCAGGCCTGCGCGTCGGAGAAGACCGGCATGCCGAGCGCACGGGCGCACGCGCGCAGCTCCCCGCAGCGCCAGTTGCCCGGACCCAGATGCTCGCCCAGGCAGTCGAGCAGCGCCTCGCAGCCCCGCAGGGCCTGCCGCCCGCGCTCAAGTGCCGCCTCATCCACCTCGCAGAATTCCGGCACGCTCACGACGTGGCTGGTGAGCCGCCGCGCGACCGTGCAGTCGACGTCGTTGGCGGCCAGGATGCCGGCGCAGAAGCCGACCTGCGCGCGTCTCAGCGCCCGCATCGCCCCTGCGGCCCTGCCGGCCCCTGCCAGCACGAACACGCGGGCCTCGGAGTCGAGCGGGGCGCGCTCCACGCTGCCCAGGACCGCGTCGAAGGCGCAGTCCTCCAGCGCGAACACCTCGCCCATCACGGCCTCGTTCAGCACCTCCTCGGGCGTGCCCTGGGCCACCACCGCCCCGTCGCGCACGCAGGCGACCTTGTCGGCGACCTTGCCCACGAGCGCCATCTCGTGCAGCGACATCACCAGGGCGCATCCCGTGTCGAGCGCCATGGCGCGAAGCGTGGCCAGAAGCTCCAGCTGGTGGCGCACATCCAGGTAGGACATGGGCTCGTCGAGCAGCATCACGGCGGGCTCCTGCGCAATGGCGCGGGCAAGCAGCACGCGCTGGCGCTGGCCGTCGCTGATCTGCATGAAGTCGCGCGTGCGCAGGTGCCACGACCCCGTGGCGCGCATCGCGCTTTCCACGGCCTGTTTGTCGGCGGCGCTCAGCCTGCCCAGGCCGTCGGTGTAGGGCACGCGCCCCGTCTCCACCACGTCCAGGCAGCTCAGCATCTCGCTTGCGGGCTGGCCGGTCAGCATGACGCTCACCCTGCGCGCGAACTCCCGTGCCGCCATGCCCCGCGCGTCGGCCCCGTCGAGCATGACGCAGCCGCCCAGGGGGTCGAGCTGGCGGGCGAGGGTCTTGAGCAGCGTCGACTTGCCGCAGCCGTTCGCCCCCACGAGGCACACCACCTCGCCGGGGGCCGCCTCAAGCGACACCCCGCCCAGCACGCGGCGCTGCCGGTAGCCCACCTCGAGGTCGCGCGCCTGCAGGACGGGCACGCAGGACTTGCCAGACTGTGCCATCTACCTGTCCCCCTTCTGCCTGCCCAGCATGAGGGCGAGCACCACGGGGGCGCCGAACACGGCGGTCACGGTGCTCAGGTTGAGCTCGGTGGGGCTGAAGGCGCAGCGGGCCACCAGGTCGCACAGCAGACAGAAGGCCGCCCCCAGGATGAAGCAGACGGGCACCACCCGGCTGGGCTTGGAGCTGCCCAGGGCGCACCTCGCCAGGAACGGCACGGCTATCCCCACGAAGCTCACGGGCCCTGCGAACGCCGTGACGCAGGCCGACAGCAGGCTTGACACGCCGATGAGCGCGGCGCGGAAGACGTTTGTGCGCACGCCCACGCTGCGGGCGTAGCCTTCCCCGAGCTGGTAGGCGGCCATGGGCTTGGCCAGGGCCATCGAGCAGGCAAGGCCCAGCGCGCACACGCCGGCCTCCACGCCCACCTCGCCCCAGCTCGCCCCCGAGAAGCTGCCGAGCGCCCAGTTGTGCAGGTTCACGATGTTGGCGTCGCTGGCGAAGGTGATGAGGAAGTCGGTCGCCGCGTTGAAGACGTAGCCCACCATGACGCCCGCCACGATGAGCATCGCCATGGAGCGGATCTTGCGCGACAGCGCCAGCACCAGCGCCGTGGCGGCGAGCGACCCCACGAAGGCCGCCCCCACCACTTGCCAGGAAGCCAGGGCGCCGCCTGCCCCCACCACGCAGATCATCACGGCGGCAAGCGCGCACTTCGCCCCCGAGGAGATTCCCAGGATGTAGGGGCTGGCTATGGGGTTGTTGAAGAAGGTCTGCAGCAGAAAGCCCGACACCGCCAGGGCCCCGCCCAGAAGCGCGGCGCTCGCCGCGCGCGGCAGGCGGATCTGCCAGATGACGCTCGCCTGCATCGACGTGCCGGCCGGGCCCTGCATGAGGGCGGCGAGGAGCTCGGCCAGGCTCATCTGGGTCGACCCCGCGCACAGGTTCGCCGCCGCGAGGCCCGCCAGCAGCAGCGCGCATGCCGCCAGCACCACGTGCCAGCGCCGCCGCGCGCCCCGCCAGGGATCTGCCTGTGCGGCTTGCACCGCCCCCATCGCCTGCCCGTCCCTCATCTAGACCAGCCTGAACAGGAACTCGAGGCGGTCGGAGTCGGTCCCCGCGATGACCTCGTGCAGCTCAGAGACGATCTGGCCCGTCGAGGTCATCTGCTGGTAGACGTTCTGCTCGTAGCACCAGGCTTGCCCAGCCTGCACGGCCTTGAACTGGGCGAGCAGCGGGTTGAGCGCCACGAGCCCGGCCAGGCTCGACACCTCGCCGGCGATGGTGGAGTTGTACACGATGACGTCGGCGTCCTTTGCCTGGGCGTAGAAGGCCTCCATCTCCATCGTCATCGACGAGGAGTTGTTCTCCTGGTCCGTGGCGAGGTCCGCGAAGACGTAGGTGCCCCCCGCCATGGCGATCATCTTGGCCACGTAGTCGCCGGGCTTGCGCACCACGGCAGACCCGTTGGCGTTGAGGTGGAAGAAGGCGACGCTGCGCTCAAGCGGGGCGGCCTTCACGCTCGCGACCACCTCGTCTACCAGCGCGGCCTGCGCGTCGAGCACCTCGCGCGCCTTCTGGGCGGCGCCCGTCAGCTCGCCCCACAGCAAGATCCACTCGAGCCTGCCGAGGGGCTCGGCCTCCAGGCTCGACTGCTCCACGATGACGGGCACGCCCAGCTCGATGAGCTTCTCGCGCACCTCGGGGGTGTGGTTGATCATGGTGTTCTCCACGGCGAGCCTGCAGCCGCCGCCCAGGAAGGCCTCGTAGTCGGGGGCGCTGTACTTGCCGCCGTAGGCGACGCTTCCCTCCTCGATGGCCTGCTTGAAGGCCGCCACGGTGCAGTCCTGGGCGCTCACGCTCACAAAGCTCACGGCGCTCACGGCGTCGAGCGCGGCGAAGAGGCACAGCGTCGAGGAGCTTGCCAGGTACAGGTTGCGCACCGGGGCCTCGAGCGTCACCACGTCGTCGGGCAGGTCCTGCGGGGCCTGGACGCCTTCGGGTACAAGCAGGTAGCGCGTGCCGTCCTTGATGCAGGCGAGCGCGAGGCCGCCTTTGAGACGGTCGAGCGAGAAGTTCTGCGCCCAGCGCAGCTCCACCGCCTCCGTGTGGGCAAGGCCCTCCAGGCCCTCAAGGCTGCTCCAGTCGGGCCGGGCGCCACCTTGTGCGCCCTCGTCGGCCTTGGCCTGGGCGCCGCTCGCGCAGGGCAGGCCCACGGCCGCCAGGCACGCGAGTCCCGCGAGGCGCACGAACGACCTGCGGCTCGCAGGCCGTGCAGGAACGTGTCGGGTGGCTTGCGCCGTGCGTGCCTCGCGGGTCCTCATCGTGGGGCCTTCCTTACTTCTTCTGCGCCGTCGAGGCGTCGAAGGTGAGCGTGTAGTCGATCATGTGCGGCGTGCTCATCGCGGTCGTCTCCGCCTGCACGGCAAGCGGCTCGGACAGCGTGGCCACGGGAATCTTAAACGTCGAGTTCCCCTCGGTGTTCACGGGCAGGTACTGCGTGCCGTCCACGACCATCTGGTCGTAGTTGGGGCTCGACCACACCACGGTCGCCGTCATGGCGCCGCCCTCGACCTCAAGGGTGCAGGGCGTCTCCACGCTCGCGCGGCCGCTGCCGCCCTCAAGCGTCACGTCGAGCGTGTAGGTGCCGTCGGCCAGCTCCTGGTCGGCCGGGCGCAGCGTGTCGGCCATAAAGACGAGCGTGCGCGCGTACCAGGCCTCCTTTTTGATGCTCCATGCCGCGCAGTCCACCTCGGTGTTGAGGCTCTCGAGCGGCACGGTGAAGGTCTTCGCGCCCTGCTCGTCCTCCACGTAGGGGATGCAGTCGTCCTCGCTTGCCTGGGCGGCGTCCTCGGCGGTGCCCATGTAGAGCTTGCCGTAGCCCTTGCCGCTCATGGTGAGCGTGCAGCTCATCGTGCCGTCGTCCACGGTGAGGACGGCCTTGACGATGCGGAACATGCTCGAGCTCGACTCGACGTCGATGCGGTAGGTGCCGTCCTCCAGGTCTGCCGCCGTGACGGGCGTGAGGGTGGAGACGTCGACGATCTTTTGCTCGGCGGCCTTCGCGCCGTCGGCCACCTTGTCCTGCGCGCTGTCGGCGTCCGAGGCCGTCGGGGCCGCGGTGCTTGCCTGCACGCGCACGGCCGCCGAGGCGGGCGTGCAGGGCAGGGCGGAGACCCCGGCCACGGCCAGCGACAGGGCCGCCGCCACGACCAGGTTTGCGTGTGCTGTGATCTTCATGTTGTTCCTTTGCAAGAAAGGCCCCTCCCACGTGGCCGGATGCAGCCGGGCGCGGGAGGGGCCGAGGGGTGCGTGTTCGCTTAGAGCAGGGCGATGGCGTCGGCCACGTGCTGCACGTAGATGTCGTCGATGGCGACGAGCTGGCCCAGGCCCTCCACGACGCTCGTGACCTCGAAGCCCGCGGCGATGAACTTGCTGGCAAACGAGTCGGGGTCGGAGGTGTCGGCCATGTCGTTGTTGGCGTGGTCGCCGGCCACCACCATGAGCGGGCGCAGGACGGCCTTGGTGTAGCCGGCCTCCTGGGCGGCGCTCACCACGTCGTCGAAGGTGGGCGTGGCCTCGACGGTGCCCACGAAGTAGCTGGTGTGGCCGCCGTCGGTCAGGGTCTGCTGCATCTTGGCGTAGTCGGAGTTGGAGTCGGCCTCGGTGCCGTGGCCCATGAAGCAGATGGCCGTCTGGCCGTCGTCGTACTGGGCGGTGGCGTCGACGATGGCGTTGGCGACGGCCTCGTAGTCGGCGTCGGAGGTGAGCAGCGGGTCGCCGAGCACCACGGCGTCGAACTTGTCGGCGTAGTTCTGCAGCGAGTTGTACACGTCGGTGTACTCGTAGCCGCTCATGAGGTGGGTGGGCTGCACGACGAGGGTCTTCACGCCGTCGGCCACGATCTTGTCCATGGCCTGCTCGAAGTTGTCGATGGTGATGCCGTCGCGCTCGGCCAGCTTGTCGATGATGATCTGGGCGGTGAAGGCGCGGCGCACGTCGTACTCGGGGTACTTCTCGCGGATGGCGCTCTCGATGGCGCCGATGGTGATGTGGCGGGAGTCGTTGTAGCTCGTGCCGAAGCTCACGACGAGGATGACGGGCTTGACCGTCGTGGCCTCCTCGGCATGGGCCTTGCGCGTGATGACGCCGGCGGCGGCTGCGGTGCAGGCCATGGCGACCCCGGCGGTGACGGCGGTGCGGCGGGACAGGACGTTCTCGAACATGTGCGTTTCCTTTGCTCTCGTGGAGAGCGCACACTCCAGGCCCCGCGCATGTGGCGGGGCTCGTGGCAGGTCGCGGCCCGGGGTTCACAGGCCGCAGACGGTGTGCGGCCTCCTGCTTGGGTGAGGCCGCTTGGGGCGGGCAGGGTAATCTGGCTGCGGGCGTCCTTGTGGGGCGCCCTCACAGTTATGTCCCTAGTCCGGGAATCTCACCCGGTTCCCCCTGCAATGCCGGGCTTGCGCCTCGGCGTCGCGCCTTTCACGGTTGGGGGGATTCTACTCCACTGCGCCCGCGACTTCGCGCACGGCCTCAAGCCGCCAGCCATTCTCCGTGCGCAGCGCATCTGCCGCATAGCCCGCGCAGTAGGAGGCCTTGCAATCCCAGTACGCCTTTGGCTCCTGCGCCAGGGAAGACATCGCGGCCATGATCGTCCCGGCATGCACGAGGAACACGACGTCGGTGCGGGCCTGATCCGCCGGGGCAGCTTGCGCCATGTGCGTGCCCGCCTCCGATGCGCTTCCGGCCCGGGAGCCTGTGCGCGGCCCACCAAGCCGCGCGGCGCACGCGTCCAGGGCGTCTTCGAGCGCCTCGCGCACACGGCGCACAAAGCCCGCCTGTCCCTCGCCGCCTGGGCAGGGCGTCGTGCAGTAGGCGTCGAGCCATGCCTGGTAGCGCGCGTCTTGCGAAAGCTCGCGAAACGTCTTGCCCTCGAACGCCCCGAAGCGCATCTCGGCAAGACCCGGTGCGTGGATGGGGCGCAGCCCGGGGAAGAGAATCTGCGCCGTCTCGTCGCAGCGCCGCATGCCGCTCGTGAGGAGGAGCTTGGGCCTCAAGGCCTCAAGGCCGGCGCGTGCGCGGAGGGCTAGCTCGCGGCCCTGCCCGCCCAACGCCTCGTCGGTGGCACCGATGTAGCGCCCCTCGAGGTTGCCCGGCGTGGGCGCGTGGCGGATGAGGGCTATCCGCAGGTGCGCTTGGGGCATGCCTGTGGGGGAGGGCTGCGCGGTGCAGGCGGTGCCCTTCTCGGTCGCGCTGCGGCCGTCCCTCGTCATGCGGGGTCGCCCTTGAGCGGCACGGGTATGCCGCACACCATCCGCACGACGCACGTCGCCCGCCCGGCCAGCCCACAGCTCATCTGCCCCACGCTCTCGCGCCAGGCGGCCTGCTCATGCTCGAGGGGCACCACGCCGCCGCCCACCTCCGCGCAGGTCACGACTTGCTTGCTTGCAAGGGCATCTACCAGGTCGTCTGTCAAAGCAACCGCGCGGCCCTCCTCCCAGAGCAGCTCTTCGGCGTCGAGGGCCATCTCGTCGTCGCGCCAGCCGTGCCGCGCTGCCAGCATGCGGGCATACGTCGTCTTCCCCGAGCTTGTGCCGCCTGTGATGAGAATCATAGAAGTCCCGCCTTCTGAGCCACGACAAAGAGCGCGAGCAGTACAAGCTCGCAGGTCTGCAGCAGGCATCCCGCCTGGTCGCCGTTGAACCCGCCGAACTCCTTGAGGCCGCGCCGGCGTGCGCGCGCCAGGCACAGCCCGCAGGCGAGCACGCCCACCAGGCCCATGGCGGGGCTTGCCCAGATGAGCGCGGCTGCCACCGCGGCCGACTCGACCCCGAGCACGACGAGCGGCCGGCCCTGGGCGCGACCCGCCTCTCGAAAGGCCTGCTGCATCCCCTGCTTGCTGGCGCTTGGCAGGGCAAGTGTGGCCAGGCCCGACGTGCAGCGCGAGGCCATGGGGATGAGGGCGAGCGCCGCAAGCTCATGCGGTGCGGCGACCTCAGCCTCGCCGGCGAGGGCCACCTGCGCCAGCAGGTAGCAGGCAAGCGCGATGAGCGCGAAGGCCCCGGCATGGGGGTCCTTCATGATCTCCATCTTGCGGGCGGGGCTTGCGTGGCTCGACAGGGCGTCGGCCACATCGGCCAGGCCGTCGAGGTGGATGCCCCCCGTTATGGCCATGGCCAGCAGGGCATAGCCCGCGCCCTGCAAAAGGGGTGTGAGGCCCAGCGCCTGCGACAGCGCCATCCAGCCGGCCTGCGCCACTCCCACCGCCGCGCCCACCAGCACGAACGTGCACATGAGGTAGCGCATGTTGGCCTTTTCCCAGCAGATGTTGGGCATGGGGATGCGCGAGAAGGTGGCAAACGCCATGACGAAGGCCCTGCCGAGCGCAGAGAGGCGCTCAAGGAGTCGTTTCATGCTGTGCCTCCGTATATATAGATGGGTCCTTTGAGGTGGCCGTCGCACGGTCGGCGGTCGCCTCACGAGTGGCGCTCGTTGCGCCTGTGCCCTTTGCGGGCTCAGCACCGCCGCAGCCCGTGAGTGCGTCGGCTACCTGGCCGCCGCCTGTCCCTTTCACGCGCACGGCGATGCCGCCGCGCACCTCCACCACCTCGTGGACCTGTGCCGCGAGCTTGCAGGTGAGCGCCCCGCAGCACTCGATCCAGTCGCGCGTCTGGTCCTGCCCGCGCCAGCCGGCCTCGCCTGTGGCGTCGGCAACCACCACGAGATGGCGGACCCGCCCCGCTGCCTCGAGCAGCGCGCCCGACATCCTGCAGACAAGCTGCTCGGGGTCACCGGTGCCTGCCGTCTCGCCGTTGCCGGCCCCGAACATCTCGTTTGCCACGAGGTTGCCGATGTCGTCGAGCAGCGCGGTCGCGCCGGGGGGCAGAGTGGCGCGACCAAGCGCGTCCAGGGTGGGGGTCTCAAACGTTACGAAATCTTTCCCAGCCCTCTGTGCCAGGTGTTTTGCGATGCGCCTCTGGGCATGCGTGCCAATGGGCTGCATGGTGGCGAGGTAGGCGCGCGGGGCCTCACCGGCCAGCTCGCAGGCGCGCGTCTCCGCCCAGGCGCTCTTCCCGCTCGACGATGGCCCGTATACCAGGCTGATCACGGCATCTCCTGGTAGGCGTCCATGCCGTAGCCGTCAAACGTCAGTCCGTCGCGGTAGAGGGCGCATGCCATGTCGAGCAGCGGGAGCAGGCACACGGCCCCCGTGCCCTCGCCCAGGCGCATCCCCGCGTCCAGCACGCCCGCGAGGCCCAGCTCTTCCATGACGGCCGCCGCCGCCGGCTCGGCGGAGCGGTGCGAGGCGAGCATGTACGCGCGTGCCAGGGGGGCCAGGCGGCAGGCGAGCAGCGCCGCAACCGCGCTGATGAAGCCGTCCACCACCACGGGGACATGCTCCAGGGCGCATCCCAGGTAGAGGCCCACCATCCCCGCGATGTCGAAGCCGCCCAGCTTGGCGAGCACGTCCACGGGGTCGTCCGGGTCGGGGCGGTTCACCTCAAGCGCCTGTCGCACGGCGGCCACCTTGCGGGCGAGGCCCTCGTCGTCCAGACCCGCGCCCCTGCCCACGGCGACCTCAGCCGGCATGCCGAGAAGGGCGCACGTCACGGCGCTTGCGGTCGTGGTGTTGCCGATGCCCATCTCGCCCGTGGCGATCACGCGGTATCCCGCGCCCGCAAGCTCTTGGGCGATGCCGACGCCTGCCATGATGCAGGCCCGGGC
The DNA here is from genome assembly GCA_963619535.1 of Acutalibacteraceae bacterium. GTDB lineage: Bacteria > Actinomycetota > Coriobacteriia > Coriobacteriales > UMGS124 > UMGS124. Next base: position 22,372 of record CAVEWV010000011.1, read on the forward strand.
GTCGTCTGGGCTCATGGCGGGCCCGCAGGCGATGGAGCTTGTGCCGCGCGCCACCTTGCGTGTGGGCACGCCCGGCACCTCGCACAGCATCCCCAGGTCGAAGGGGCGCACGTCGGCGCGGGCCGCACGTGCCATGACGCACACGCTCGAGGTGCCCCGGGCAAGCTGGGCGGCCACCTTCGCCGTGACGTCGGGGCCCGTCTGGGTCACGCCTTCGGCCACGACGCCGTTGTCGGCGCACAGCACCGCCACACAGCGCGGCTCAAGTGCCACCTGTGCGCTGCCCTGGATGGCGGCGATGCGCTCGACCATGGCCTCGAGCTGGCCGAGGCTCCCAAGCGGCTTTGCGACGCTTGCCCAGCGTGCATGCGCCTTGCGCCCCGCGTCCTCGTCGGGGGCCGTGATGCTGTCGATGACCTGCGTGAGATTCATGCGTGCCCGCCTCGGTGCCTGCTCGGTCTCATGTTTGCGCCGACATTATAGGGGCCGCTTCGGGGCCGGTTTGTGTGCTGGTCGTGACCGAGCGCCAACTTTCCCAAGAAAGAGCTTGCATCGTGCCGCACGCCTTTGCTATCATTCGTTCTCGCCCTACGGGGTGTTGCCAGCATGGCTCAGCTGGTAGAGCACCGCTCTCGTAAAGCGGGGGTCATCGGTTCGAATCCGATTGCTGGCTCCATCGATGATTACAGGTCATCGGGTATACACCCGGTGGCCTGTTTTCGTTTCTGTAGGCGCGAAAACGGCCTCAGGTAACAAATAAGTAGAAAACTTTTCGGAAGGGGCATCTCGCCCCTCTTTCCCGCGCCGCGAAAACGGCCCGTTTTTACCTGGTCGGGCGTTCAGGGCGCGTGCACGCCACGCACCATACTCCTTCTTTCGAAGAAGGCCCCTCGGGCTCCCAGGACAAAGGGCGGGCCACTGGGTATACCCGCGGTCCGCCCTCTTCGTAATGAGTTGCCGGGAGCTTGTCGGTCGGCCCCGCCGCATGCGTCATCACAGGACGGCCTTCTCCGCCTCGTGGCCCTACACCCTGATGATGCTGTACCCCGCCGCCTCGATGGCCCCCTCAAGCTGGGCGACGTCGGGCTGACCCTTCGTGCGCACGGTGGCCGTGCGGCTCTCCAGGTCCACCGTGGCCCAGGTGCCCGGCAGGGCGTTGAGGGCGTTCTGCACGTTCTCCACGCACCCGTCGCACACCATGTCGCGCACACGGATCTCAGTCGTGTAGGGGTAGTGGGCCGGGTCGGTGTCGGTCACCTCCACATGGCGGGTCTTCTTTGTCTCCCGGACCCCGCCGCCGGCCCCCGAGCAGCACGAGTCCTTGCCTTTGCCCACGCGCACCAGGTGGCGCACCGCCCAGACGGCGACGGCGGCGATGGCCACGATGATGACGGCGCTCACGGGGTTGATGTCCATGGTTCCTCCCTGGGGTCGGGCATGTGTCGTTGCGGTCGGCCGATGCCGACGCGGGCATTGTGCGCCGGCGCGCCCCGCTCTTCGCCGCAAATCGTAAACCACATCAAACCATGCAGGATACCAGCAGTTTGCATGGAATGCGGGGGCCGTCTTGTGCGCCGTGTTATTCTGAGGGGCTAACCGTCTACCCCAAGGAGTTACGAAGCATGGCAACCAACAAGCCCAAGGGCACCGAGGACCTCATCGGCAACGACGCGATCATGTGGAGCTACATGCGCGAGGCCGCCGAGGAGGCCTTCACCGCCTACGGTTACGTCCCCGTCGAGATCCCCACCTTCGAGCAGGCCGACGTCTTCGTGCACGGCCTGGGCACCTCCACCGACGTGGTGCGCAAGGAGATGTTCTCGGTGCTGTCGCCCGACGGCTATGCCAAGCTGGCCGAGGGCCGCGCCGCCGAGCTCAAGGCCGACCAGCGCCTCGCCCTTCGTCCCGAGGGCACGGCCGGCACCGTGCGCGCCCTCATCGAGCACAACCTCGTCCCCCAGGGCGCGGCTCCGGCAAAGCTGTGGTACGCAGGCTCGATGTTCCGCGCCGAGCGCCCGCAGAAGGGCCGCCTGCGCGAGTTCCACCAGATCGGCGTGGAGTGCCTGGGCGCCTCCGACCCCGCCGCCGACGCCGAGATGATCGTCATGTTCGTGCGCTTCATCGAGGCCCTGGGCATCAGCCAGGACCAGGTGCGCATCCTCATCAACTCCATGGGCGACGACGCCTGCCGTCCGGCCTACCGCGAGTCGGTGGCCGCCTACATCCGCGCCCATGAGTCCGAGCTGTGCGAGGAGTGCCGCCGCCGCGCCGACACGAACCCCCTGCGTGCCTTCGACTGCAAGAACGACCACTGCCACGAGGTGATGGAGGGCGCGCCCAAGATCTCCGACGCCCTGTGCGACGACTGCCGCGCCCACTACGAGACGGTCAAGCGCTACCTCGACGCCCAGCACATCTCCTACATCGAGGACCCGCGCCTCGTCCGCGGCCTGGACTACTACACGCGCACCGTCTTCGAGGTCCAGGTCAGCGACGGCCTGGGCTCGCAGAACGCCATCGGCGGCGGCGGGCGCTACGACAAGCTCGTCGAGGTCACCGGCGGCAAGCCCACGCCCGGCCTGGGATTCGCGGCCGGCTTCGAGCGCATCGTGCTCGCCATGAAGGCGGCCGACGCCCCCATGCCCCAGCTCGTCCATCCCGACGTCTTCGTGGCCCAGACCGGCCCCGAGGTCGCCCTTGAGGCCTTCTGCCTCGTGCAGGAGCTGCGCGACGCCGGCTTCATCGTCGAGGCTGACCGCCAGGGCCGCTCCCTCAAGAGCCAGTTCAAGCTCGCCGACAAGTACAGCGTCGACGCCGTGGTCGTCCTGGGGCCCGACGAGCTGGCGGCGGGGGAGTGCACCGTGCGCGACATGTCCACCCACGAGGAGCGCAAGGTCGCCCTGGCCGACGTTGCCCAGGACCTCGCCGAGGCGCTCGGCCTCACGGCCGGTCACGACGAGGGCTGCGGCTGCGGCTGCCACGAGGGCGGCTGCGACTGCGGCGACGAGTGCACCTGCGAAGGCGACTGCACCTGCGGCCACGACCACGCGTAGGCCGTAGCGCCCCGCATTGTTTTTCCGTGTGGATGAATGCCTTTACGTCCGTATAGGTACAAAATCTAAGTGCGACAGTTTAGATATCTTGCGCAGACTAGACGCAAAGGAGGCGCCCCATGTTTGAGAAGTTCACTGACGGCGCTCGCAAGGTCATGAGCCTTGCCCAAGAGGAAGCCCATACGTTCGGCCAGCTCTACGTGGGTACCGAGCACATCCTGCTCGGCCTCATCCGCGAGGAGGACGGCATCGCCGCCCAGGCCCTGCGCAAGCTCGACGTCTCCTACGAGGAGGCAGCCGAGCAGATACGGCAGATCGCCGAGAAGCCCGAGGAGCCCGCGCCTGCCGGGCACATCCCCTTCACGCCCCGCGCCAAGCGCGTCCTTGAGGCGGCGCTTCGCGAGATGATGCAGCTCGGCCAGTCCTACATCGCCACCGAGCACCTGCTTCTGGGCATCCTGCGCGAGGGCAACGGCGTGGCCATGGAGGCCCTGTCGCGCATGGGCGTCTCGGCCGACGCGGTGCGCAGCGCCATCATGGAGCTCATCCCCAAGCGCACCACCCCGCCGCTTGCCGGCGTGGCGGCCTCGGGCATGGGCATCCCCATGGGCTTCGCCGGCCAGCAGCCCCAGGCCCAGGACGGCTCGGCCCTGCGCGAGTACGGCCGCGACCTCACGCAGCTCGCCAGCGAGGGCAAGCTCGACCCCGTCATCGGCCGTGACGACGAGACCGAGCGCCTCATGGAGATCCTCGCCCGCCGCACCAAGAACAACCCGCTGCTCATCGGCGAGCCCGGCGTGGGCAAGACGGCCGTGGTCGAGGGCCTGGCGCAGCGCATCGTCGCGGGCAACGTCCCCCAGATGCTCGCGGGCCGCCACGTCTGGACGCTCGACGTCTCCTCGCTCGTCGCGGGCGCCAAGTACCGCGGCGACTTCGAGGACCGCCTCAAGCGCGTCGTCTCCGAGGTCATGGAGGACAAGTCCATCATCCTGTTCATCGACGAGCTCCACACGCTCATCGGCGCAGGCTCGGCCGAGGGCTCGCTCGACGCGGCCGCCATCCTGAAGCCGCCGCTGTCGCGCGGCGAGATCCAGGTCATCGGCGCCACCACCACCGACGAGTACCGCAAGCACGTCGAGAAGGACTCGGCCTTCGCCCGCCGCTTCCAGACCATCCTGGTGGGCGAGCCCACCTCCGACCAGGCCCTGCAGATCATCGAGGGCCTGCGCCAGCGCTATGAGGAGCACCACAACGTCCATTACTCCGACCAGGCCGTCGCCGCGGCGGTGAGCCTCTCGGAGCGCTACATCCAGGACCGTTACCTTCCCGACAAGGCCATCGACCTGCTCGACGAGGCCGGTGCCACGGTGCGCATCCATGCGGTGGAGCGCCCCGCCGAGCTCGACGAGGCCGCCAAGCAGCTCTCCGACGTGCGCGCCGATCGCGAGCGCGCCGTGGCCGAGCAGCGCTACGAGGCCGCGGCCGGCCTTCGCGACCGCGAGAAGGAGCTGGCCGACCGTGTGGCCCAGCTCGAGGACCAGTGGCGCAGCCAGGGCGGGTCTGCCGCCGGCGACGTCACGCCCGAGACGGTGGCGCAGGTCGTCTCCCGCGCCACGGGCGTGCCCGTGACCAACCTCACCGAGGCCGAGTCCGACAAGCTCCTGCGCATGGAGGAGGTCCTCCATCAGCGCATCGTCGCCCAGGACGAGGCCGTTTCCAAGGTCGCGAAGGCCATCCGCCGCTCGCGCGCCGGCCTGCGCGACCCGCGTCGCCCTGCCGGCTCGTTCATCTTCCTGGGCCCCTCCGGCACCGGCAAGACCGAGCTCTCCAAGGCGCTCGCCGAGTTCCTCTTTGGCACCCAGGACGCCCTCATCACCTTCGACATGAGCGAGTACATGGAGAAGCACTCCGTCTCCAAGCTCGTGGGCGCGCCTCCCGGCTACGTGGGCTATGACGAGGGCGGCGAGCTCACCAAGGCCGTGCGCCAGAAGCCCTACTCGGTCATCCTCTTCGACGAGATCGAGAAGGCCCACCCCGACCTCTTCAACATCCTGCTGCAGATCCTCGAGGAGGGCCGCCTCACCGACGGCCAGGGCCGCAAGGTCGACTTCCGCAACACGGTCATCATCATGACCTCCAACGTGGGCGCCCGTCAGATCGCCCAGACCACGCCGCTGGGCTTTGCCGTGCAGCGCGCCGACGGCGGCATGGACGACAAGGCCATCCACGCCAGCGTCATGGCCGAGGTCAAGAAGCTCTTCAAGCCGGAGTTCCTCAACCGCATCGACGACATCGTCGTGTTCAAGAGCCTCACCGACGAGCAGCTGCTCTCCATCGTCGACATCCTCGTCGAGGACCTGCGCGCCCGCCTTATCGCGGCTGGTATGAACATCGAGTTCACCGACGCCGCCAAGCGCCGCATCGCCAAGGAGGGCCACGACGCGGCCTACGGCGCCCGCCCGCTGCGCCGTGCCATCCAGACGCTCGTGGAGGACCCGCTCTCCGAGAAGATCCTCGAGGGCAGCCTGCAGCGCGGCCTGGTCGTCACGGTGGACGAGCAGTCCGGCGAGCTCACCTTCGAGAGCAAGCCCGGCATCATCCCGCAGCCCCGCCGTCGCGAGACCATCGCCGACGAGCGTCTCGCGCGCCCCTCGCGCGGCCGCATGAGCGGGCCCGCGTCGCTGCCTTCCACCACATGCGGCACGGGCGCGGCAGACTAGCGCCTCGGTTTGGTCTATGATTGAGCGCATTGCAGGTTCGCTGAAAGGATAAGGCAGGCCATGGCCGACATTGACTCCACGGTGGGTGCGCAGCCCAGCACCTTCGACAATGCGCACGCACAGAACGCCCCGCAGGAAACGCCCCGCGTCCCGGCCCAGTCGGGACGCGGGGTCGTCGGCAAGAAGGCCAACGTCGCGGCGGTCATCGTCGCGGGCGGCTCGGGCGAGCGCTTCGGGCGTCCCGGCGGCAAGCAGCTCATGCCCATCTGCGGCAAGCCGCTCATGTCGTGGTGCCTCCAGGCGTTCGACGCGGTCCCCATGGTGGGAAAGATCGTCATCGTGTGCCCTGAGTCGCGTATCGAGGAGTACCGCAGCCTGGCCGTCGAGCCCTACGGCCTGGTGACTCCCGTGGAGTTCGCCTGTTCGGGCTCCATCCGCCAGGAGTCGGCCCTGAACGGCGTCGAGCTCGCCTCCCAGGGCTTCCCCATCATCGCGATGCACGACGGTGCCCGCCCGCTCATTCTCCCCGAGACCATCGTCCACGCCATCAACGTGCTCAAGGGCACGCTCGACGCCGACGGCGTTGTGTGCGGACATCCGGCCATCGACACGCTCAAGGTCGTTGAGGGCTCCTCGGTGGTCGGCACGCCCGACCGCTCCATGTTCTGGATCGCCCAGACGCCGCAGATCTTCCATTCCGACATCCTCCTTGAGGCCCATCGCACGGCCCTGGAGGAGGGCTATGTCGGCACCGACGACGCCTCCCTGGTCGAGCGCATCGGCGGCAAGGTGGTCCTCGTGGACTGCCCGCGCGACAACATGAAGCTCACGGTGCCCGAGGACCTGCCGGCGGTCAGCTCGCTTCTCCACGCGCGCTACGGGGAGGTGTGCGAGTGATGGCGACCAACCTCGTGGGGGCCCTGCGCATCGGCCACGGTTATGACGTCCATGCCTTCGCGCCCGACCGCAAGCTCATCCTGGGCGGGGTCGAGATTCCCCACACCCAGGGGCTTCTCGGCCACTCCGACGCCGACGTGCTGGCCCATGCCCTGGCAGACGCCATCCTCGGCGCGGTCCGCGGCGGCGACATCGGCAAGCTCTTCCCCGACGACGACCCGGCCTATGAGGGGGCAGACTCCCTCAAGCTCCTCGCGCGCGTCGTCGAGGTGGCCCGCGAGGCGGGCTTCGAGCTTGTGGACGCCGACTGCACGGTCGCCGCGCAGGCGCCCAAGCTCGCGCCCTATCGCGAGGAGATGCGCGCCCGACTCGCCCGCGCCTGCTCGGTCGATGTCGGCCAGGTAGGGGTCAAGGCCACCACGACGGAGCGCCTGGGCTTCGTGGGCCGCGAGGAAGGCATCGCCGCCTGGGCGGTCGTGTTGATGCAAGCCCTGTAAGTCCTGCTACAAACGTTACTAAATCAAATGAGGCGGCGAGCGCCGCACAAGAGGAGAGACGCGCCCCATGAAGCTCTATGACTCTTCGCTGAGGAGCAAGGTCGAGTTCGAGCCGGTCGTGCCCGGCAAGGTGAGCATGTACGTCTGCGGCCCCACCGTCTACGACAACATCCACATCGGCAACGCCCGCACGTTCCTGTCGTTCGACGTCATCCGCCGCTGGCTCGCCGAGCGCGGCTACGAGGTGACGTTCGCCCAGAACCTCACCGACGTCGACGACAAGATCATCAAGCGCGCAAACGAGCGCGGCGTGGAGTCCAGCGAGGTTTCCACGCAGTACGCCAACGCGTTCATCGAGGTCATGGAGCGCTTCGGCGTCCAGGCTCCCGACATCCGCCCGCGCGCGACGCAGGAAATCGGCGCGATGATCGAGATGATCCAGACCCTCATCGAGAAGGGCCACGCCTACGCGGTTAACGGCGACGTCTATTTCGCCGTCCGCTCCGACCCCGAGTACGGCAACGTCTCCGGCCGCAACGTCGACGACCTGCTCGTGGGCGCCCGCATCGAGGCCGGCGAGCAGAAGCGCGACCCGCTCGACTTCGCCCTGTGGAAGGCCGCCAAGCCCGGCGAGCCCACCTGGGACTCCCCGTGGGGCCCGGGCCGTCCCGGCTGGCACACCGAGTGCGCTGCCATGGTGCACCGCTACCTGGGCATGCCCATCGACATCCACGGCGGCGGCGCCGACCTGCAGTTCCCTCATCACGAGAACGAGTGCGCCCAGGCCCACAGCGCTTGGGGCCACACCTTCGCCAACCACTGGATGCACACGGGCATGCTCCTGGTCAACGGCGAGAAGATGAGCAAGTCGCTCGGCAACTTCTTCACCCTGAAGGACGTGCTCGACGAGTACCCCGCCGACGCCCTGCGCCTGCTGATGGTGCAGACGCACTACCGCAGCCCGCTCGACTTCTCCTTCGAGCGACTGCGCGGCGCCGCCGGCTCGCTTGAGCGCATCGCCAACACCGTCCGCAACCTGGGCTGGGCCGCCGGGCACACTGCCGCCGACGCCCCCGAGGCCCCCGAGCTGGCCCAGGCCGCGGGTGCGGCCCGTGCCGAGTTCGAGGCCTGCATGGACGACGACTTCAACACCGCCGGCTCCATGGGCAGCATCTTCAGCCTCGTGACCGCCGCAAACACCTATCTCGACCAGGCCCAGGGCAAGGTCGACGCGCAGGCGTGCCAGGCCGTGGCCGACGTCATCGCCTGGGGCATGGCCGTCATGGGCATCGAGCTCACCGCCCAGCAGGACGACGAGCTTCCCGCAGGCCTCGTGGACCTGGCCGCCAAGCACGGCTGCGCCGCCGCCGACGCCGCAGACGCCGCCCAGGCGCTGCTCGACCTGCGTGCCCAGGCACGTTCCGCGAAGAACTGGCCTCTGGCCGACGCCATCCGCAACGACCTGACCGAGCTGGGCCTTGTCATCGAGGACACCGCCCAGGGCGCCCGCGTCAAGCGCGCCTAACGAGCATCGAGGAGCCACCATGGCCGATTACATCGAGGGCCGCCGTGCGGTCGAAGAGGCGCTGAAGGCCGGCGTCCCCATCCGCAAGGTCTACCTGCAGGCCCCTGCCAAGGAAGACGGCGCCGAGGAGGCCGTGGACGCGCGCAAGGGCGGTCGCGACCAGCGCGGCCAGCAGCGCGGCAAGAAGGGCCCGCAGGCCCGCGCGGGCAAGCCGGCGCCCACCGGTATGGAAGCCGCCCTTGAGCGCCTGGCCACGAAGCTGCGTCGCGCGAACGTGCCCGTCGAGCTGGTGGAGCGCGCCAAGCTCGACCGCATGTCGGCCGACGGCGGAAGCCACGGCGCCCACCAGGGCATCATGTGCGAGGTGCCGCCGTACCGCTACACCGACATCATGGACATCGCCTACGCGGGGGCCAAGAAGCGCGACTCGCTCGTGCTCGTGCTCGACCACATCACCGACGAGGGCAACCTGGGCGCCATCATCCGCACGGCCGAGGTCATGGGCGCCGACGGCGTCGTCATCCCCTCCAAGCGTGCGGCCCAGGTCACCGTGGGCGTCTACAAGACGAGCGCCGGCGCGGCGTTCCATGTGCCCATCGCCCGCGTGCCCAACCTGTGCGGCGCGCTCAAGACCCTCAAGGACGGCGGCTTCTGGGTCGCCGGCGCCTCCGAGCACGCCAAGGCCGACATCTGGCATGCCCCGCTTGAGGGCAGGATCGCCCTTGTCTGCGGCAACGAGGCGGAGGGCATCTCCCGCATCGTCCAGGAGCAGTGCGACTTCTTCGTCGCGCTTCCCCAGCGCGGCCAGGTCGAGTCGCTCAACGTCGCCCAGGCCACCACGGCCGTGTGCTACGAGTGGCTGCGCCGCGTGATGGGCCGCGAGGAGCGCGAGGCCAAGGCCGCCGAGAAGGCCGCCCAGGAAAGCCGCTGACGTGCGCAAGAGGCTTCTTCTGGTCGATGGCTACAACGTAATCCGCGCCCAGGGCCCCTATCGCCACCTGATCGACGACGACCTCACCGACCCTGTCCTGCACGACGTCTACGTGCGTGCGCGCATGGCCCTCGTGGCTGACGTCGCGGCCTACGCCCAGGGCAGCTTCACGCGCACAACCGTCGTGTTCGACGGCTTCGGCAACCCCGACCCGCAGCGCCCGGCCCGTCGAAGCGCGGGGATCGACATCGTGTTCTCGCCGGCAGGCGTCGAGGCGGACACCGTGATAGAGCGGCTCGCGCGCGAGCATAGGCTGGCCGGCTGGGAGGTCACCGTCATCACCTCCGACGCCGGCGTGCAGTCGACGGTCTTCGCAGACGGCGTGACGCGCCTGTCCTCGCGCATGTTCACCCACGAGGCCCAGGACATGAACGAGCACATCGACCAGATGCGCTATGCCCCCAACACAGGGGCCCCCGCGCGCACGACGGTGCAAGACCGCCTCGCGCCCGATGTGCGGCGCCGTCTCATGCAGATGGCTATGCCCAAGCCCAGCAAAGGAGCTAAACATGGCAGACAGTAAGAACAAGCCGGCCCAGGAACAGTGGGCGAAGACCGTCGATTCCCACCGAACCGACTTCGAGCGCGCCAAGAGCCCCGTGCCCCTGCGCGTGGCAGCTTTCGTGATGTGGCTCGTCGCGATCGTCTTGGAGGTGCTTGCGATCCTCGTTGTGGGAGGAAGGCTGCAGCCGCCGTTCCTGCCCGATGCCACGTGGGTCTACGCCGTCATCGCGGTGGTGGGCTGCCTTGCCTTCACGCTTGACGGTCAGCGCATGTGGAAGAAGGCCGGTGCCATCAAGCCGGTGTCTTCCCAGGCCCTTATCGGCGTCGTCATGGCGTCGGCCGGCTTTGCCCTCTGGGCGCTGTTCTTCTGCGCCTCCAAGAACGTGCCCGCCTCAAACAAGGCGGCGGGTCTCGTTGCGGCCGTTTTGGTCGTGGGTGCCAGCGTCGCAGCATGTCTGATGGGGTAGAGCAGGCGTTTCTACAGCGCATCTGATTGATGATTGAACATGACGAGGGGCGGATGGGCATACGGCCTGTCCGCCCCTCGGCCGTTATATGGCCTGTGCGCCACGGGGCTGGCGCCGGATCGCAAACCGTGGCGCACTTTATGTCAAAAGCAGCAAGATGCTTGCAATCGGCCTGGTACATAGGGTAGTCTGTCCGCCGTGGGATTCATGTGCCGGCTTAGCTCAATGGTAGAGCACCCGCCTTGTAAGCGGAAGGTTATGAGTTCGAGTCTCCTAGCCGGCACCATTCCCGCCTCTCGACACGTTGTGAAGGACTTATGAACTAATGTCTTTCCCAAAAAGGTTGTTGACAGGCGCGAATGACGAGCGTAATATTCCCACTTGCTTGAACGCAGCAACGCAATCAAGCAGCGGTTCCTGAGAGTCGAAGAAAGAATGGGCGTTTGCCCGAGCGGTTAATGGGGACGGGCTGTAAACCCGTTGGCTATGCCTACCTAGGTTCGAATCCTAGAGCGCCCACCATGCGCCTGTCTAGCTCAGTTGGTAGAGCACCACATTGGTAATGTGGAGGTCACCGGTTCAAATCCGGTGGCAGGCTCCATTCTTTTCTCACTCAGCGGAACATCATCTGGCGGTGTAGCTCAGCTGGTCAGAGCACACGGTTCATACCCGTGCTGTCACTGGTTCGAATCCAGTCACCGCTACCATATGATGCTTATGGCGGCGCGTTTAATCGCGCCGCAAGCATATATAAGGGTATTACCGGTCAGCCAGCCGGGATTAGGTTTTCCTTAGAGGAGGAAGAATGGCCAAGGAGAAGTTTGTTCGTAGCAAGCCCCATGTGAACATCGGTACCATCGGTCACGTCGACCACGGCAAGACCACGCTGACTGCCGCCATCACCAAGGTTCTTTCTGAGACCGAGGGCTGCAAGGCCGACTTCACCGCCTTCGAGAACATCGACAAGGCCCCCGAGGAGCGCGAGCGCGGTATTACCATTTCCGTCGCCCACGTCGAGTACGAGACCTGGGAGCGTCACTACGCTCACGTCGACTGCCCCGGCCACGCTGACTACGTCAAGAACATGATTACCGGTGCTGCCCAGATGGACGGCGCTATCCTGGTAATCGCCGCCACCGACGGCCCCATGGCCCAGACCCGCGAGCACATCCTGCTCGCCCGTCAGGTTGGCGTGCCCTACATCGTCGTCTTCCTCAACAAGTGCGACATGGTCGACGACGAGGAGCTCATCGACCTGGTCGAGATGGAGACCCGCGACCTGCTCTCCGAGTACGAGTTCCCGGGCGACGATCTGCCCATCATCCGCGGCTCCGCTCTGGGTGCCCTGAACGGCGAGGCCAAGTGGGTCGAGTCCGTCCAGAACCTGATGCACGCCGTCGACGAGTACATCCCCACGCCCGAGCGTGACGAGGCCAAGCCCTTCCTGATGGCCGTCGAGGACACCATGACCATCTCCGGCCGTGGTACCGTTGCTACCGGTCGTATCGAGCGCGGCACCCTGCACGTGGGCGACCAGGTCGAGATCATCGGTATCCGCGACACCCAGACCACCACTGCCACCGGCATCGAGATGTTCCGCAAGAGCCTCGATGAGGGCCAGGCTGGCGACAACGTGGGCGTTCTGCTCCGCGGCATCAAGCGTGAGGACATCGAGCGCGGCCAGGTTCTCTGCAAGCCCGGCTCGGTTCACCCCCACACCAAGTTCACCGGTGAGATGTACATTCTGACCAAGGACGAGGGTGGCCGTCACACGCCGTTCTTCACGGGCTATCGTCCCCAGTTCTACTTCCGTACCACCGACATCACCGGTCGCGTCGACCTGCCCGAGGGCGTCGAGATGGTCATGCCCGGCGACCACGTGACGATCACCGGTACCCTGATTCACCCCATCGCCATGGAGGAGGGCCTGCGCTTCGCTATTCGCGAGGGTGGCCACACCGTGGGTTCGGGCCGCGTTTCTACCATCATCGAGTAGTCTCGCTTTAGTGCCTTGCTGGAGCCCGGCATCGAAAGGTGTCGGGCTCTTTTTGTTTCTGCGGCTCTATATGTCTTCGAATGTCGAAATTGTAGTGATGCATTTGTTCGTTGACATACAGCGCCACAGCGTGTAAAGTTATCAAACGTGCTCCACAGATGGGGCTTGTATTCAGGAGGATCTAATGCGTACTATGGTTACCCTCGCTTGCACCGAATGCAAGCGCCGCAACTATACTATGACCAAGAACAAGGCTACTACTCCCGATCGCGTGGAGTTCAAGAAGTATTGCCCTTGGTGCCGTCACCACACGCTCCATCGCGAGACTCGTTAGGAATCGGCGAGTCGCAGCGTTTCTAGGCCAGTAGCTCCAATGGTAGAGCGGCGGTCTCCAAAACCGTTTGTTGGGGGTTCGAGTCCCTCCTGGCCTGCCAGTATTTTACCGACTCGTCCATCGCAAGGTGGGCGAGTCTTTTTATGTCTAGCGTCTAATGCGCCTAGCTGATTAAGGACGAGCACATGGCAACTACCAATTCCAAGAACGATGCGGACGCCAAGTCCAAGACCGCTAACGCCGAGCAGAAGAAGAAGGAGTCCAAGAAGGACGCCAAGAACAAGAAGCCCGGTTTGGCAGAGCGCGCCACGGCGTACTTCAAGGGCGTCAAGTCCGAGATTAAGCGCGTGACGTGGCCTTCTAAGGACGAGCTCGTCAAGTACACCGGCGCAGTTGTTGGCATGCTCATCTTCTTTGGCATCCTTATCGCTATCGTAGACGCCGTTATCGTTCCCGTGCTCTACGCCTACCAGGGATTGAGGTAAATCATGGCAAAGCGTTGGTATGTCGTTCATACCTATTCGGGCTATGAGAACAAGGTCAAGGCCGACCTGCAGCACAGGATCGAGATGAACGGCCTGACCAAGTCGATCGTGGACATCCAGATCCCCACCGAGGAGGTCACCGAGGTGAAGGAAGGCGGTCAGCGTACCGTCAAGGAGTCCAAGGTTCTTCCCAGCTACGTGCTTGTCCGCATGGAGATGAACGAGCACACGTGGTCCATCGTGCGCAACACTCCCGGCGTCACCGGCTTCGTCGGTTCCGACAACAACAAGCCTGTGCCCCTTACGCGTGATGAGTTCAACACCATCATGCACCGTGATGAGGTCGGCACCCCCGTGCGCCACACCTCTGTCGACGTCGAGGTCGGTCAGACGGTCAAGGTCACCTCTGGCCCGCTTGCTGATTTCGACGGTATCGTGACGGAGGTCAATCCTGAGGCCGGAAAGGTGCGCGTTAGCGTTACAATTTTCGGTCGCGAGACTCCTGTCGAGCTCAGCTTCGATCAGATAGCCTCCATCAAGTAGTTCGATCCCACCAAGCGCGCCCCGCCGAAAGGCGAGGTGCGCTTGTGAGATATATCATTGGTCGCGAGTCATATATGAAAGAGGATCTCATATGGCCCCCAAGAAGAAGGTAACTGGTTTCATCAAGCTTCAGATTCCGGCCGGTGCGGCTAACCCTGCGCCTCCCGTCGGCCCCGCTCTGGGCTCCAAGGGCGTCAACATCATGGCGTTCTGCAAGGAGTTCAACGCTCGTACCTCCGACAAGGCCGGCACCGTCATCCCCGTCGAGATCACTGTCTTCGAGGACAAGAGCTTCGAGTTCATCACCAAGACCCCTCCCGCAGCCGTTCTGATCAAGGAGGCCTGCGGCATCAAGTCCGGCTCTGCCCGTCCCCAGGCCGATAAGGTGGCCCAGCTCACCCAGGATCAGCTGCGTCAGATCGCTGAGACCAAGATGCCCGACCTCAACGCCAACAGCATCGAGGCTGCCATGAGCATCATCGCCGGCACCGCCCGCTCCATGGGCGTCACGGTCGCCGAGTAACATTCGTTAAGTGCCGGCCACGCGGCCGGAAGTGGGAGAGCCCCTCTGGGGACCCGACACAACCACGAAAGGAAACACCATGCCCAAGCACGGCAAGCGTTATAACGAGTCTGCCAAGAAGATCGACTCCACCAAGCTGTACGCCCCCATCGAGGCCGTCCAGCTCGCCAAGGAGACCGCCTCGGCCAAGTTCGACGAGTCCGTCGAGGTCCACTTCCGCCTTGGCATCGACCCTCGTAAGGCCGACCAGAACATCCGTGGCTCCATCGCCCTGCCTCACGGCACCGGCAAGACCGTCCGCGTCGCCGTCTTCGCCGAGGGCGACAAGGCCCGCGAGGCCGAGGCCGCCGGCGCTGAGGTCGTGGGCTCCGACGAGCTCGTCGCCCAGATCCAGAAGGGCGAGATCAACTTCGACGCCGCCATCGCCACGCCGAACATGATGGCCAAGGTCGGCCGCATCGGTAAGATCCTCGGCCCCCGTGGCCTCATGCCCAACCCCAAGCTGGGCACCGTGACCATGGACGTCGCCAAGATGGTGGGCGAGCTCAAGGCCGGCCGCGTCGAGTACCGCGCCGACCGTTACGGCATCTGCCACATCCCCATGGGCAAGGCTTCCTTCAGCACTGAGCAGCTGGTTGAGAACTATGGCGCGCTCATTACTGAGATCCTCCGCGTCAAGCCCTCTACCGCCAAGGGCCGCTACATCAAGTCCGTCACCATCACCACGACCATGGGCCCCGGCATCAAGGTCGACTCCGCTGTGGTGCGCAACTTCATGGAGGCTCCTGCTGCCGAGTAAGCTCTTGTGCTTATAAGGTGTTCTTCGACCCCATTCGCCTTTCTCAGGTGGATGGGGTCTTTTTTATGCTTTAATACACCAGCTTGCAATAGCAAGTACATCAACGTGATGCGATCTGCTGCCAAAGACGGCCGGAGTCCTTCGGGACACAATGGGTTTCCCTCCTGCCTAGGTGGTCATAGGTTTACACCTTACGGCCTCCTGTGTCTTTGTGGCACTGGGGGCCGTTTTCTTGTGAAGCGGCCTGCCACAAGCTTTCCGGCTGGTCGCGCACGAGGAAAGGAGGTGCAAGATATGCCCACTCAGAAAAAGATTGACCAGGTTGCTGCAATCTCCGAGGACCTCGGCGCCAACGCCGGCTTCTTCGTGATCGATTACCGCGGCCTCACCGTGAAGGCTTTCAACACCCTGCGTAAGAGCCTTCGTGAGAACGGTGCTAAGTGCTCGGTCTACAAGAACAACCTTGTGAGCCGTGCTCTGGTCGATACGTCCAACCCTGACATGAGCGAGCTGCTCACCGGCACCAACGCCTACGTCTTCTTCGAGAAGGATCCCGCAAGCGCTGGTAAGGTGATCAAGGACTTCGCTAAGGAGAACAAGTCGGTCGTCATCAAGTGCGGTCTGGTTGATGGCTCCGTCTGCGACGAGGCTACCGCCAACGCCATCGCTGACCTGCCCGGTCGCGATCAACTCCTTGGTACCATCCTGGCTACCATGCTCAACCCCATGTCTCAGATTGCCCGCGTCATCGACCTTATTCGCGAGCAGAAGGAGAACCAGGCCGCCTAAAAGCCGCCTGACCTTCAAGCTTTTACCAACGCCTGTCGCACATGCGGCAAAGCATTAGAAGGAGTTTTAGAATGGCTGTCACCAAGGAAGAGATCGTCGAGACCCTTAAGGGCATGACGGCGATTGAGCTTTCCGAGCTCGTCCACGAGCTCGAGGACGTCTTCGGCGTGTCCGCTGCCCCCGTGGCCGTGGCTGCCGTTGCCGGCGCTGGCGCTGCTGCTGAGGAGGAGAAGACCGAGTTCGACGTGGTCCTCGAGTCCTTCGGCGCCAACAAGATCGCTGTCATCAAGGTTGTCCGTGAGCTCACCGGCCTGGGCCTCAAGGAGGCCAAGGAGGCCGTTGACGGTTGCCCCAAGGCTCTGCTCGAGGGCGTCAACAAGGACAAGGCCGACGAGGCCAAGGCCAAGCTGGAAGAGGCTGGCGCTACCGCTTCCGTGAAGTAGTTTTAACTACTCATAAGTGGTCTTTAAAGGCGAGGCTCGCATATGCGGGTCTCGCCTTTTTTCATGCTTGCATCAGTGCCTGGAATTGACATTTGCGGGGTAATGGTGTAGTCGCCATTTGAAGTTTTGAACCTAAATTTTTTTACCTTACAATTAAGGGTCGCGTTATATGCCATTTCTCTAGTCGAAGGAGGCATCGCCGAGTGGCTAATCTCGAAATCGCACCCAATCCCACGGGTTCGTACCGCGAGAGGATCAGCTTTGGGAACATCCCTGAAGTCATGGAGCTCCCCAACCTGATCTCGGTGCAGAAGGAATCGTTCAACAGGTTCATGTCCGAAGGGCTTGATGAGGCGTTCAAGGACGTCTCGCCCATCGAGAACGCCACGAAGACCCTCGAGGTCTCCTTCGGCGCTCATGAGTTCGGCGATCCCAAGCACACCGTTGAAGAGTGCAAGGCCAAGGACATCAGCTACCAGGCCCCTCTTCTGACCGAGGTGCGCTTCACCAACCGCGAGACGGGCGAGATGAAGGAGCAGGTCGTCTTCATGGGCGATTTCCCGCTCATGACCGACCGCGGCACGTTCATCATCAACGGCACCGAGCGCGTGGTGGTCTCCCAGCTCGTGCGTTCTCCGGGCGTGTACTATTTCCGCGAGATTGATGCGAACAAGCTGGTCTACCGCGTCCAGTTCATCCCGACGCGCGGCGCCTGGCTTGAGTTCGAGACCGACAAGCGCGGCTCCATCGTGGTGAGCATCGACCGCAAGCGCAAGCAGCCCGCGTCCATGTTCCTGCGTGCCCTGGGCATCGCCCAGAACAACGAGGAGATCATCGAGCTCCTCGGCGACTGCCCCATGGTGCAGCGCACCCTGGCCCGCGACACCACCACCACGCGCGAGGACGCCCTCATCGAGCTGTACAAGAAGCAGCGCCCCGGCGAGCCGCCCACGCTCGATTCGGCCAAGGCCCTGCTCGACGGCCTCTTCTTCAACCAGCAGCGCTACGACCTGGCTTCGGTGGGCCGCTACAAGCTCAACAAGAAGCTCGGCCTGGACGTCGACCCCGACGTCTACGTGCTGACGCCCGAGGACGTCATCGCCGCCCTGCGCTACCTTATCAACCTGCATGACGGCCTTGAGGGCTACGTCGTCGACGAGCGCGACCACTTCGGCAACCGCCGCGTCCGCACCGTGGGCGAGCTTATCGGCAACCAGTTCCGCGTGGGCCTGTCGCGCATGGAGCGCGTCGTGCGCGAGCGCATGGCCTCCCAGGAGGTCGACGAGATCACGCCCCAGTCGCTGATCAACATCCGTCCCATCGTGGCCTCCATCAAGGAGTTCTTCGGTTCCAGTCAGCTGTCTCAGTTCATGGACCAGAACAACCCCCTTGCCGGCCTCACGCACAAGCGTCGTCTGTCGGCCCTCGGCCCGGGCGGCGTGGCCGGCCACAAGACCGGTTCCAGCCGTCGTACCAACGTTCCCACCGAGGCCCGCGACGTCCACAACTCGCACTACTCGCGCATGTGCCCCATCGAGACCCCCGAAGGCCCCAACATCGGCCTTATCGGCTCGCTGGCCATCTACTGCCGCGTCAACAAGTTCGGCTTCATCGAGGTTCCCTACCGTCGCGTCGTCGACGGCGTGGTCACCGACCAGATCGACTACATGACGGCAGACGAGGAGGAGAGCCACGTTATCGCCCAGGCCGCTGAGCGCTTCGACGAGAACACCGGCCGCTTCATCACCGTCGACGCCATCACCGGCGAGGTAAAGCCCGCCACGCACGTCATCGCGCGTACCAAGGACTTCTACGGCGACTTCGGCACCCCTGCCGAGGTGCCGGTGTCCGAGGTCGACTACATGGACGTCTCGCCGCGCCAGATGATCTCCATCGCCGCGACGCTCATCCCGTTCCTCGAGCACGACGACGCCAAGCGTACCCTGATGGGCGCCAACATGCAGCGTCAGGCCGTGCCGCTCATCCGTCCGGCCGCCCCCTACGTCGGCACCGGCATGGAGCTGCGCGCCGCGGTCGACTCCGGCGACATCCTGCGCGCCAAGCAGGACGGCGTGGTGGAGTACGCCGACGCCCAGCAGGTCCGCATCCGCGCCAACGACGGCACGGTCCAGACCTACCACCTGCCCAAGTTCCAGCGCTCCAACCAGAGCACCTGCATCAACCACAAGCCCCTCGTCTACACCGGCCAGGAAGTGCGCAAGGGCGACGTCCTCGCCGACGGCCCCTCCACCGACAAGGGCGAGCTGGCACTGGGCCAGAACCTGACCGTGGCCTACATGCCCTGGGAAGGCTACAACTACGAGGACGCCATCATCGTCTCGGAGCGTGTCGTCCAGCAGGACCTCATGACCACGATCAACATCTCCAAGCATGAGATCGACGCCCGCGACACCAAGCTCGGCCCCGAGGAGATCACCCGCGAGATCCCCAACCTCGGCGAGGACATGACCGCCAACCTCGATGCCGACGGCATCATCCGCATCGGCGCCGAGGTCACCGCTGGCGACATCCTCGTCGGCAAGGTGACCCCGAAGGGCGAGAGCGCCCTCACCGCCGAGGAGCGCCTGCTGCGCGCCATCTTCGGCGCCAAGGCCCACGACGTGCGCGACACCTCCCTCAAGATGCCCCACGGCGCCTACGGCCGCGTCGTCGACGTCGTGCGCTTCAGCCGCGAGAACGGCGACGAGCTCGCCCCCGGCGTCAACGAGCTGGTGCGCGTCTACGTCGCCCAGCGCCGTAAGATCCAGCAGGGCGACAAGATCGCCGGTCGCCACGGCAACAAGGGTGTCATCTCGCGCATCCTGCCCATCGAGGACATGCCCTACATGGCCGACGGCACGCCCGTCGACGTCATCCTCGACCCGCTGGGCGTCCCCTCGCGTATGAACGTCGGCCAGCTGCTCGAGTGTCACCTGGGCTGGGCCGCCGCGCAGGGTTGGAACGACGGCGGCGACGAGTATGTCGAGGGCCCGTTCTTCGTCTCCACGCCCGTCTTCGACGGCGCCGACGAGGACGAGATCGTCGACGTCATCAAGCGCGCCAACACGAACCTCATGGCCCGTGCCCACAAGCTCTATGGCGGCCACATGCGCCCGGAGACCGTGCCCCAGCTCAACGAGCAGGGCAAGACCTGGCTCTACGACGGCCGCACCGGCGAGCGCTTCACCCGTCCGATCACCGTCGGCACGAGCTACATCCTGAAGCTCGGCCACATGGTCGACGACAAGATCCACGCCCGCTCGACCGGCCCTTACAGCCTCGTGACCCAGCAGCCCCTGGGCGGCAAGGCCCAGTTCGGCGGCCAGCGCTTCGGTGAGATGGAGGTCTGGGCCCTGTACTCGTACGGCGCCTCCAACGTGCTCCAGGAGGTCCTGACCGTCAAGTCCGACGACACCAACGGCCGCGTCAAGGCCTATGAGTCCATCGTCAAGGGCGACAACATCCCCATGAAGGGCGTTCCCGAGTCCTTCAAGGTCCTCGTCAAGGAGATCCGCTCCCTGGCCCTGGATGTTGAGCCGGTCAACGCCAAGAAGGCTGCGGCCCCCGCGGCCCCCAAGGCTGACGACAAGTTCGACGCTTCTTCGCTCGACGACCTGGCTGCCGAGGTGCTTGGCAGCGATTCCGCCGACGCCTTCAAGGCATTTGACGACGCAATCGACAGCCTCGTTTCGAGCGATACCGACAAGGAGTAGCAGTGGCTGATTTTGATAACAACGATTTCTCGGGCATCCGCATCGGCCTTGCCTCGGCCGACAAGATTCGCGGTTGGTCCAGGGGAGAGGTCAAGAAGCCCGAGACCATCAACTACCGCACCCTGAAGCCCGAGAAGGACGGCCTGTTCTGCGAGAAGATCTTTGGTCCGACCAAGGACTGGGAGTGCTCGTGCGGCAAGTACAAGGGCATCCGCTTCAAGGACATCGTCTGCGAGCGCTGCGGCGTTGAGGTGACGAGCGCCAAGGTTCGCCGCGACCGCATGGGTCACATCGAGCTGGCCGCCCCCGTCTCCCACATCTGGTACTTCAAGGGCTCTGCCTCCAGCCCCATGGCCACGATTCTCGAGATCAAGAACAAGGACCTCGAGAAGGTCCTGTACTTCGCGTCCAACATCATCACGAGCCTCGACGCCGAGGGTCGCGACGCCGATGAGGCCGACCTGCGCGAGGAGCTCGAGGGCGACCTCGAGGAGATCGACGCGCGCATCGCCCACGAGATCGAGAAGATCAAGGCCGACGCCGCCGAGGAGGAGGCCGATCCCGAGAGCGACTTCGACCCCGCCGAGCTTGAGGAGGAGATCTCCGACCTCAAGGAGGAGGGCGAGGACGAGAAGTGGCTTCGCAAGAAGGCCTTCGACGAGTTCATGAAGCTCCAGGTGAAGGACCTCGTCGCCGACGAGGAGCTCTTCCGTGAGATGCGCAAGCACTACTCCACCTATTTCGAGGGCGGCATGGGCGCCGAGGCCATCCGCGACCTTCTGGGTTCCATGGACCTGCCCAAGCTGGCCGAGGAGCTTCGCGTCGTCGTCGAGGAGGGCAAGGGCCAGAAGCGCGCCAAGGCCGTGAAGCGCCTCCAGGTCATCGACGCCTTCCTCAAGGGCGGCACCTCGCCCACCAACATGATCCTCGACGTCGTTCCCGTCATCCCGCCCGACCTGCGCCCCATGGTGCAGCTCGACGGTGGCCGTTTCGCGGCCTCGGACCTCAACGACCTGTACCGTCGTGTGATCAACCGCAACAACCGCCTCAAGCGCCTCCTGGACCTGGACGCGCCGGCCATCATCGTCAACAACGAGAAGCGCATGCTTCAGGAGTCCGTGGACGCGCTGTTCGACAACGGCCGTCGCGGCCGCCCCGTCACGGGTCGCGGCGGGCGTCCCCTGAAGTCGCTCGCTGAGTCCCTCAAGGGCAAGCAGGGCCGCTTCCGTCAGAACCTGCTGGGCAAGCGCGTCGACTACTCCGGCCGTTCGGTCATCGTCGTCGACCCCCAGCTCAAGCTGCATCAGTGCGGCCTGCCCAACGCCATGGCGCTGGAGCTCTTCAAGCCGTTCGTGATGAAGCGCCTCGTCGAGACCGGCCGCGCCGAGAACATCAAGGCCGCCAAGCGCGCCATCGACCGCGCCCAGTCCTACGTCTGGGACGTGCTCGAGGAGGTCATCACCGACCGTCTGGTGCTTCTGAACCGCGCACCTACGCTGCACCGCCTTTCCATCCAGGCGTTCGAGCCCGTCCTCATCGAGGGCAAGGCAATCCACCTGCACCCGCTCGTGTGCGCCCCCTTCAACGCAGACTTCGACGGCGACCAGATGTCGGTCCATGTGCCGCTGAGCCCCGAGGCTCAGGCCGAGGCCCGCATCCTCATGCTGTCGGCCAACAACCTGCGCTCGCCCGCGTCGGGCAAGGTGCTCACCGTGCCCTCGCAGGACATGATCATCGGCATGTACTACGTCACCGGCATCGACGACTACGAGGAAGGCGACCAGCTTCCCGAGTTCATCGACTTCGCTGACGCTGAGAACGCCTATCAGGCGCGTGCCGGCATCGAGCTCAACGCCCCCATCGTCGTGCGTCTCAAGCGCGACACGGTGGTCTGGGACAAGTTCAACCATGCCGACGCCCCCGAGGCCCACAAGGCCGGCTCGCGCATCACCACCACGGTGGGCCGCATCATCCTCAACGCCGTCCTGCCCGACGACTATCCCTTCGTCAACTTCCAGATGAAGAAGAAGGACGTGGGCCTGCTGGTCAACGACTGCTGCGACAAGTACCCCATGTCGCTGGTCGAGATCGTCCTGGACGGCCTCAAGTCCGTCGGCTTCCACTACGCCACGCGTGCCGGCCTCACCATCTCCGTGTGGGACGCCGTCATTCCCCGCGAGGCCAAGGCCGAGATTCTCGCCGCCTCCGACGCCGCCGTCGAGGAGATCGACGAGCAGGCCGAGGAAGGCCTCATCACGATGGACGAGCGCCGTCGCGCCGTTATCGACGTGTGGAACGTCGCGGCGAAGGACGTCGCCAAGGAGATGGAGAAGGGCTTCACCCGCGAGAACCCCATCTACATGATGGCCGACTCCGGCGCCCGAGGCTCCATCACCCAGCTTCGCCAGCTTGCCGGTATGCGCGGCCTGATGTCGGACGTTAACACCAAGAAGATGCTTAACACCAAGCGCCCGATGTCGCCCGACACCGACCCGCGCGACCTCAAGGTCGTCGGCCCCGACTCGCTGGAGCTGCCCATCAAGTCCAACTTCCGCGAGGGCCTCTCCACGCTGGAGTACTTCCTGTCGACCTACGGCGCCCGTAAGGGTCTGGTCGACACGGCGTCGCACACCTCGGACTCCGGTTACCTGACGCGTCGTCTCATCGACGTCGCCCAGGACGTCATCATCCGCGTCCAGGACTGCGGCACCACCGAGTTCGTGGACTACAAGCTCTTCAACGAGAAGGGCCTCGAGGGCGACCTGGTGGGCCGTTGCGTCGCCAACACCATCGTCGACCCCTCCACGGGCGAGGTGCTTGCCAACAAGGACAGCTACATCGCCAGCATCGAGACGCTCGACACCACGAGCGCCGACCGCCCGAGCCTTCGCAGCCTGGCCGACGCGGGCCTGACCACCATCACCCTGCGCTCCGTCGTCACCTGCGCCTGCCAGCACGGCGTGTGCCAGAAGTGCTACGGCTGGGACCTGTCCAACCGTCGTCCGGTCAACATCGGCACGGCTGTCGGCGCCATCGCGGCCCAGTCCATCGGCGAGCCCGGCACGCAGCTTACGATGCGTACGATTCACTCCGGCGGCGTCGCAGGCGAGGAAGACATTACGCAGGGCCTGCCCTTCGTCTCCCGCGCCTTCAACATCGTCTCGGTCAAGAACTCCAAGATCATCGGCGGCCGTGAGGGCGTGCTCTCCACGGTGTCCGGTACCCTCACCGTCATCCCCGACAACGGCGAGGTCGTGCTGCGCGTGGTCAACCCCCAGACGCAGGAGTGCTTCGAGACGCGCGTCTCCGAGCGCGACATGACCGAGGGCCTCGTGAGCGGCCAGCAGGTCATGGCCGGCGACGCCCTCACCAAGGGCTTCACCGACTTCAAGCAGCTGCGCTCCCTGACCGACACGGCCACCACGATGCACCGCTTCGTGAAGACCATCAAGGACGTCTACACGGGCCAGGGCGTCGAGATCAACGAGAAGCACATCGAGGTCATCGCGCGCCAGATGCTGCGCCGCGTGCGCGTCACCGACACCGGTGATTCGAGCTATCTGCTCAACGAGTACGTCGACCGTCACGAGTTCGAGGATTGCGTCTCCCAGCTCACCCTTGAGGGCAAGACTGCCCCCAAGGCCCAGCCTGTCATCCTCGGTATCGCCCGCGCCTCCATGGCGTCCGATTCCTGGTTGGCAAGCGCCTCGTTCGAACGTACGGCCGAGGTTCTCACCAAGGCCGCCATCGAGGGCCGCGAGGACAACCTGAGCGACCTGAAGGCCAACGTCATCATCGGCAAGCGCATCCCCGCCGGTACCGGCCTCATGGCCTATCGCAACGTGCCGCTCACCTACAACGGTCACACCATCGAGGGCTCCTCGCGCAACGCGGAGACCCTGCCGGAGTGGGCGCCCGCCGAGCTTCGCCAGATCGAGGACCGCATGCCCCGTCAGCCCGAGTGGGTCGGCGGCCGCAACGGCCACGGCGCGGCGTCCGGCGTGTACCAGCACAACGGCCGCACCCTCTCCGCTGAGGACGCGAAGCTGTACCTGTTCGACGACCTGGGCGTGTCGCAGCGCTGGACCAACAAGTTCAGCGAGGTGGGCATCGAGACCGTCGGCGACCTCATCGGCAAGACCGAGGACGAGCTGCTGCGCATCGACGGCATCGGCGCGAAGGCCATCGAGGAGCTGCGCGACGGCCTTGAGGCCCGCGATCTGCTGTACATCCTCGAGCCTGACGACTCGTGCGCCGACGACGAGGACATCTCGCAGCTGCTTGAGATGGTGTTCTCGCCCGACGGCGACGACATCCTGCTGGGCTCGGCGTTCCCGACTTCGCACCACTACGACGACGAGATGATCGGCTCGACGCCGGCGCCCGCCGCCGACTCTGGCAACGACGTCATCAACGAGAACTTCGAGTCTCTCGACGAGCTGCTCAACCTGGGCCACTCGCACGCCTCCGATGACGACGCCGCCTCTGACGACGAGGGGTCCGACGACGACATGAGCGCCCTGGACGCACTGCTTCTGGACGACTAGTTCTTCTGTGTGACCGCCCGTAATGGGCATAACTCTGGGGCCCGCCGATGTTTCGGCGGGCCCCATTTGTGAAAACTCCGGGAAGTTCGAACTCTGTTGCAAGTTCGATCAGCCCGTTTAGCTGCGGGGGAGTGCTCTGGGATGGATACGCCCGGCTCCGTGGCATTTTGACAAACAAGAGGCTGGATAATAATCTTCCACCTCGTGTCCGGGCCGCTGTCCCGGTCCGGCAATTCCAAGACGAGTTCTGAAGGAGCGAGAGCTTTGCCTACCATCAACCAGCTGGTTCGTCAGGGGCGTAGCAAGGTTGCGTCCAAGTCCAAGAACGCTGCCCTGAAGGGCAACCCCCAGAAGCGCGGCGTCTGCACCCGCGTTTACACCACCAGCCCCAAGAAGCCGAACTCGGCTCTTCGTAAGGTCTGCCGCGTCCGTCTGGTCAACGGCATCGAGACCACCGCTTACATCCCCGGCGAGGGCCACAACCTCCAGGAGCACTCCATCGTGCTCGTGCGCGGCGGCCGCGTCCGCGACCTGCCTGGTGTGCGTTACAAGGTCATCCGTGGCGCCTACGACTGCGCTGCCGTTGCCAACCGCAAGCAGGGTCGTTCCCGCTACGGCGCCAAGCGCCCGAAGTAAGTCGCTTGCCTTTAACGATCGCCAGGCACTAAGCCTGCACTGAACATGAGGAGTTTGAATGTCTCGTCGTAATGCTGCTGTCCGTCGTGAGGTCGCGCCTGACGCTGTGTACAACAACCGTCTGGTGACCCAGCTGATCAACAAGATCATGCTGGACGGCAAGAAGTCCACCGCTGAGCGCATCGTGTACGGCGCCCTGGAGCTCGTTGCCGAGAAGACCGGCTCTGAGCCCATCGCCACGTTCCGCAAGGCCATGGACAACGTCAAGCCCACCCTTGAGACCAAGGCCAAGCGCGTCGGTGGCGCCACCTACCAGGTGCCCATGGAGGTCAACTCCCGTCGTGCCACCGCTGTCGGCCTTCGCTGGCTCGTGAAGTACGCTCGCGACCGCAAGGAGAAGACGATGGTCGAGCGTCTCGCCAACGAGATCCTCGACGCCTCCAACGGCGTGGGCGGCGCTGTGAAGAAGCGCGAGGACACCTACAAGATGGCCGAGGCCAACCGCGCCTTCTCGCACTACCGCTGGTAAGTTGCCTGCTGTGCCCGTTCTAGGGCGCAGATTCGAGTTCCCCTTATCTAGTACTAAGGAGATTGAAGCATGGCCAAGAAGAACCTGCTTGCCGACACTCGTAACGTCGGCATCATGGCCCACATCGATGCAGGCAAGACCACCACGACCGAGCGTATCCT
>CAVEWV010000012.1:0-1254 GCA_963619535.1 Acutalibacteraceae bacterium
TTCGCAAGAGCCAAGCAGGCGCCGCTGACTGGCAGATTTGCCAGCGTATAGGCACGAAAAAGCGGGAGTCCCAGCCGTTGCGCTGAGGCTCCCGCTTTTGTGATGCGGTGTATGGCGGGCGTGAGGCAACCGGCGCCCGGCGAAGGGCGCGATCGGCCGCCGGGCGTCCGGGGCAGCGAGGCGCCCGGCGCAGGACACGCCTGCGCTACTTCACACCCCTCTGGTCGAGGTCGCCGCACATGGCGCGGTAGGCCACATCGGTGGAGTCGATGGCCGAGTCGCGCTCAAGCGAGCGGGCGTAGGCGCGCTCCTTCATCATCTCGCGGAAGGCGGCGGCGTCGGCGTCCTCGCGGGCGAGCTTGTCGGCACGACGGCGGGCGTCGGCCTCGTTCTCGCGGGCGCGAATCTCAGGCCGGGCGGCGCGCTCGGCGGCGCGGATGGCGCGGATCTGGTCGCGCTGGGCCTCGTCGGCCTCCAGGTAGGCCTCCTGCATGTCGGCCTGGGCCATCTGGTAGGAGGTGAGCAGCTCGCGGGTGCGCTCGCGGGCGGCCTCCACCTTGGCGTTGCGCTCCTCGCGCATCGTCTCGCGCACGGCGCGGGCATGGGCGCGCTCATCCTTGCGGCGGGCCTTCTCCTCGGCGCGCACGCGGCGCCTCTCGATGTCGGCGATGTCCTTGAGCTCGCGCCACTCCTCGCGCAGCGCCGCCTCGGCGCTCACGCGGGCCTTGCCCTTCTCGGTGCGGGCCTGCACGCGCGCGTCGGCCTCGTCGAGGCGCAGCTGGCGGGTGTCGGCGCAGATGCGCTCCTCCGCCTCGCCCAGCTCGGCCTCGCGGGCCACGAGGGCCTCGAGCTCGGGGCCCTCCACGCCCGCGCGGCGGGCGTCGCGCAGCTCCACCACGGCCATGGCATGGTCCTTCATGGCCTTGCGGATGGCGTCCTCGCGGGCGTCCTCCACCTTGGCCTGCGAGGTGATGCGCTCGTCGGCGCCGCGCATGGACTCGATGTCGGACTTGGCGTGCTCGCGGCGCAGCGAGCGGATGGCCTTGCGGTACTCGCGGCGGGCGAGCCAGGCGCGCTCGTTGGCCTCGCACCACGCCGCGCGGCCCTCGGCGCGGGCCATCTCGCGGTCGACGTCGAGCTGGCGCGAACCCATGGTGTAGGCGTCCTCGGCGGCGTTCTTGTCGTGGCGGGCCTGAGCCAGGCGCGCCTCCTGAGCCGGGCCCTCCTCCTTGCGGAAGCGGCGCTGCTCGGCGC
>CAVEWV010000012.1:1264-46729 GCA_963619535.1 Acutalibacteraceae bacterium
GCGCTCGTTGGCCTCGCACCACGCCGCGCGGCCCTCGGCGCGGGCCATCTCGCGCTCGACGTTCATCTCCCACGCCTCGCGGCGGGCGGCGTCGTCGGCGGCGAGGCGCTCGGCGCGCATCTGCGACACGGCCTGGGCGTCGGCGGCGTCCTCGGCGGCGTACTGCTCGCGCTTGCGGTTCTTGAGCTCGCGCAGCGCGGCGCGCTCAAGGGCCCTCGACACCGACTTCTTGGGCTCGACCGCGGCCTGGGCGGCCGTGTCTGGCGTCTGCTTGGTCTGTTCCATGGCGTATCCCCTATCTGGTCGGAAACGCAGGCGGGTGGCGAGCCTGGCTTAGAGCAGGCTCTTGGGGCAGGTGGTGATGATCATGCCGGCCTCGCCGGTGTAGGTGCCGATGACCGGACCCATCCAGCTGGCCTCGGGGCGGTACGTGACGCCGGCCGCGTCGAAGGCGGCCTTGAAGGCCTCGACGCGCTCGGGCGAGGCGGCGTGGCTGAAGCGCACCTCGAGGGCGCCGTCCTTCTCCTCAAGCGACTTCACGTAGGCGGCGCAGTCCTTGAGCAGGCCCTTCACGCCGCGCGACTTGGTGACCGTCTCGATGACGCCGTCGGGCTTGTCGAGCTCGAGCACGGGCTTGAGGTTGAGCAGGCCCGCGGCCACGCCGGCTGCCTTGCCGATACGGCCGCCCTTGATGAGGTTGTCGAGCTGGTTGAGGGCCACGACCGTGTGGATCTTGTCGGCCATGAGGCGCATGTGGGCCGCGGCGTCCTCCAGGCTCGCGCCCTCGTCACGCATGCGGATTGCCTTCTCGCACATGAGCGAGATGCCCTCCTGCACGGCCAGGGAGTCGATGACCTCGACCTTGATGCCGTCCTTGGCGCAGATGTCGGCGGCCAGGCAGGCGGAGTGGTGCGTGTCGGACACGCCGGCGCTCAGCGTGATGCACAGGACCCCCTCGCAGTCGCGGGCGGCCGCGCGGAAGGCCTGCTCGAACTTGCCGGGGGCCGGGCAGGAGGTCTTGGGCAGGCCCTGCGGCAGGTACTCGGCCATGCGCTTGAAGAACTCCTCGGGCAGCATGGTCTGGCCGTCGATGTACTCGTCCTCGCCGAAGCGCACGGTGAGGGGCACGACGGAGACGCCCTGCTCCTTGAGGCGGGGGGTGGGCGTGGCGCTCGTGGAATCAAGAACGATTGCGAACAAGGAAGGCTCCTCACTGCTCAGAGACATTTTGGCCGAAAGTATACCCCAAGTGTGCCCCGCCGCGCACCTGGCCTGCACGGATGCGGTGAGCGGCGCACGCCCGGCCGCGCGGGGTCCCAAAGCGCAGTCGGGCAGCCGGCGCGGGCGCGGCGCGCGGCGAAGACCCGGGGTCTCAGGTGCGGCGGGCGCCCCGGCGGGCACGGCCCCCTAAAGCGCCTCCGGCTCGACCTGCTCCTGCTCGGCCGCCCCGTCGCGGCCGGCGATGCAGGCAAGGAAGCGCTCGCCATAGCGAGCCGCCTTGGAGGCGCCCACGCCCGAGACGTCGAGCAGCTCGTCGAGGTCGCAGGGGCGCTTGGCCGCCATGTCGATGAGCGTGGCGTTGTTGAACACGATGTAGGCGGGCACCCCCTCCTCGCGAGCGATGACGGTGCGCAGGGCGCGCAGGCGCTCGAACAGCTCCTCGTCGACCTCGGCCACGCCGGCGCCTCCCCGCCCGAACGTCGTGCCCTTCGAGCCCGTGACGGTCGCCGGGGCAGGCTTGGACTTGAGCCGCTTGGGCACCCGGACCAGGTAGGGGGTCTTCTCGCGCAGGAGCCACGTGCGGCCCTGCTGCGTGACGTAGACGGTGGGGTACTGGCCGGGCGTACAGGCCAGGTGGCCCACCTCCTCGAGCGAGTCGAGCACGAAGCGCACGCGCTGCGTGGACACGTCGGACATGATGCCGTAGGTGGTGAGGCCATCGTAGCCCGCATCGAGGATGCGCTGCGCCCGCGAGCCGCGCAGGATGTCCACCACCGTGGACTTGCCCGCCGAGCGGCCCTGCGCCGCGATGCGCAGCACACAGCTCATCACCTTCTGGGCCTCCACGGTGGCGTCCTGCTCCTCCACCTCGCACGAGCAGTTCGAGCAGTGCTCGCAGCGGCGCACGGCCTCGCCTTGGCCGAAGTATTTCAGCAGATAGGAGCGCAGGCAGTCGGTGGTGGTGCAGTAGAGCGTCATCTTCTTGAGGCGCTCGCAGTCGCGTTCGTGCAGAAGGGCCGCCGTCTGGGGGTCGCAGCCGTTGGCCTCGGAGTCGTCGCGGCTGCGGTCGATGAGGAACTGGCAGGTCTGGACGTCCTTCTTGTTGTAGATGAGGATGCAGTCGGCAGGCGACCCGTCACGGCCCGCGCGCCCGGCCTCCTGGTAGTACCCCTCCAGGTCGGAGGGCATGTTGTAGTGGATGACGAAGCCCACGTTTGACTTGTCGATGCCCATGCCGAACGCGTTGGTGGCCACCATCACGCTCGCGCGGTCGTAGAGGAACTCGTCCTGGTTGGCGCGGCGCTCATCGGCAGAAAGGCCCGCATGGTAGCGCGTGGAGGCGAAGCCCTCCTGCCAGAGAAGGTCGCACACGTGCTCCACGGCCTTGCGGGTGGAGCAGTACACGATGCCCGTCTGGCCCGCGGCCGCAGCCGAGCCGTCGGGCGTGCGCTGGGCGGCGCGGGCGCGCACGAGGCGCACGAGGGTGGCGTCCTTGTCGCGCGGCTCGGGGCGCTCCACCCCGAAGTAGAGGTTGGGCCTGTCGAAGCCGCCCACGAGCACGAAGGGGTCGCGCAGCTCCAGGGCGTCCACGATGTCGGCGCGCACCTCCTCGGTGGCCGTGGCGGTGAGCGCCGCCACGCGGGGACGGGCGGGCAGGCCCTCCACGAAGCCGGCGATCTGGCGGTAGTCGGGCCGGAAGTCCTGGCCCCACTGCGACACGCAGTGCGCCTCGTCCACGGCCACCAGGTCGATGCGGACGGTCCGCGCGAGCTCGGCCAGGCGCGGGCTCGAGAGGCGCTCGGGCGCCACGTAGAGCAGGCGGACCTGCCCGGCGGCGGCGCGGGCAAAGGCGCTCGCCTGCTCGTCGGCGCTGAGCGAGGAGTTGACGCACGCGGCGGGGATGCCGGCCTGCTCAAGGCCTGCGACCTGGTCTTTCATCAGCGAGATGAGGGGCGACACCACGAGCGTGAGGCCGTCCAGCATGAGCGCGGGGATCTGGTAGACGATGGACTTGCCGGCGCCGGTGGGCATGACGCCGAGCACGTCGCGCCCCTCGAGCACGGAGGCCACAAGGTCGCGCTGGTTGGGGCGGAAGTCGTCGTAGCCGAAGCGCTCCTTGAGCAGCTCGCGGGCCCGGCGCATGGCGGGGGCGTCGGCGGGCGCGGGCTCGCCGGCGGGCGCGGGCCGGCGGGCAGGGGCCGGCTCGTCGGCGGGCGCAGGCTCGCCGGCGGGCCGAAGGGGCGTCTCGGAAGGCATGTGTTCAGGCTCGTAGGGCATCTAGGCTCCTTGCGACATTTGTGCTGTTTGCCTGCGATTGTAGGCCCCGACGGGTAGAATCGAGGGCCACATAAGGCATATCGCGCACGGCCAACACGCCGGGCGCCGCATGAGACGGGTTGCAGCATGGAAGCATATATCCACAGGGTCGCATACTACGAGACGGACCGCATGGGCATCACCCACCACTCCAACTACATCCGCTGGATGGAGGAGGCGCGCGTGGACTTCATGGACCAGATCGGTTGGAACTTCGCGCGCATGGAGGCCGAGGGCATCACGAGCCCGGTGCTGGGGGTGGAGTGCCGCTACAAGAAGCCCACCACCTTCGAGGACCGCGTGGCCATCGAGGTGACCCTGCCCGAGTACGACGGCATCCGCTCCACCTTCGGCTACACCATGCGCAAGCTCGAGGCCGACGGCACGCCGGGCCACGTGGTGTTCACCGGCACCTCGCAGCACTGCTTCGTGGGACCCGACGGCCGCCCCATGCGCGTGAACCGCGAGCTGCCCGCCTTCGACGCCACCCTGCGCGAGGTCATGGCGCAACAGGAGCAGGCCAAGCAAGGCGCGTAGGCGGCAAGGGCGGGCGCGCCGTTGTTTTCGAGGTAGAGTCGCCCAGGCAATTCCGAGTATCATGAATCCGCAACGATATCAACCAACGACACACGAGGAGATTCACCCATGGACAAGGCAAGCGTCAAGCTCGGCATCATCGGCGCAATGGAAGTCGAGGTCAAGACCCTCATGGAGCACGTCGAGGGCGCCGAGATGCGCCAACGCGCGGGCATGACGTTCTGCTCGGGCACACTCATGGGCATGAGCGTGGTCATCGCGCGCTGCGGCATCGGCAAGGTGTCGGCGGCGCTGTGCGTGCAGGCCATGTCCGACCTGTACGGCGTGACCCACATCGTGAACACGGGCGTGGCCGGCTCGCTCGACGCGCGCATCGACATCGCAGACCTCGTGGTGAGCACCGACGCGCTCGAGCACGACATGGACGTCACCGCCCTGGGCTATCGCCCCGGCGAGGTGCCCGGCCTGGGCACGATCGCCTACCAGGCCGACCCCGAGCTCGCCGAAGGCATCAAGCGTGCCACCGCCAAGGCCGCGCCCGATGTGCACGTGTTCGAGGGACGCGTGGTGTCGGGCGACCAGTTCATCGCAAGCCCCGAGAAGAAGGCCGAGCTCGCCGGCGAGTTCGGCGGCATGTGCTGCGAGATGGAAGGCGCTTCCATCGCCCACGCCTGCCACGTCAACGACATCCCCTTCGCCGTGGTGCGCGCCATCTCCGACAAGGCCGACGGCTCGGCCGAGATGGCCTACCCGGAGTTCGAGGCCAGCAGTGCCGTGCGCTGCGCCCGCGTGGTCGAGGAGCTCTGCGCCGCCGGGTTCTAAGGGAGCCGGCAAGAAGATCTGGCCATACGCAAAGAAACAAGCCCTCGCCGCCTGCCGGAGACATCGTCCGACGGGCGGCGAGGGCCGTTTTGTGGCAGGTACGGAGTTACAGCAGGTCGAAGAGCGAGCCTTGGCGCTCGGGGTCGACGGCGCCGGCCTTAGGAGCCGCCTTCTTGCGCGGGGCGCGGGGCTTCTTGGGCTTCTCGGGCGCGGGCGCGGAGGCCGCAGGCGGCTCGGGCTGCGCGGGCTCGAGCGGCGCCTCGGTGGCAGGCGCGGGCTGGGCCGGCTCGGGCGAAGGCGCAAGGGGCGCGCTTGCCTGAGAGGCGCGGAGCTGCTCGCGGGCCTCGGCGGCGTCGGCCTGGGCGCGGCTCAACTGCTCGCGAGAATCGGCGGCCTCTCGCTGCGCCTGCACCGCTTCCTCGCGCGCCTCGGCGGCCTCGGCTTGCGCACGTTCGACCTGCTCGCAGGCCTCGGCGGCTTCGCTTCGCACACGCTCGGCTTCCGCACGGGCCTCCGCCGCCTCGGCCTGCGCCTGGGCAAGCTGCTCGCGCAGGTCCTGCAGGGCGCGCTGCGCATCCGCATCGGCGCAGGGTCGGGTGCCCCGCTCGTCACCGCACGCGGGCGCGGCCACCTCGCCTTGCAGGCGCTGGCCCACGTAGGCCTCCACGTCGGCGCGCAGCGACTGAGGCACGCGCATGACGACGGTCTTCTCGCCCCACTTGGCCTTGCGGCCCGCACCGGGGCGCGCGCCTCCCCTACCCTTGTGGGGAGCAGCCTCGGCGGGCGGGGCGGGTGTCTTGGAATCCTCGGTCATGACGCGAACCTCCGTGTACGTGATTTCGTTACGGAAGTATACATCGGGGTTATCGAAGTCCCGTGGAGCCGAAGCCACCCTCGCCGCGCTCGGTCTGGTCGAGCTCGTCCACCTCCACAAGCTCGACGGACGGCACGCGCTGTACCACGAGCTGGGCTATGCGCTCACCGCGTGCCACCACGATGGGCTCGTCGACGTCGGTGTTGATGGCGATGACCTTGAGCTCGCCGCGATAGCCCGAGTCCACCAGGCCCGGCGTGTTCACGATGGAGAGGCCCTTCTTGGCCGCAAGGCCGCTGCGGGGCTGCACGAAGCCCGCATAGCCCTGGGGCAGCGCGATGGCCATGCCCGTGGGGATCATGGTGCGCCGGCCGGGCTCGATGGTGACGTCCACCGCGCTGTACAGGTCCAGGCCCGCGTCGCCGGGGTTGGCGTACTTGGGCAGGGGCAGCTCGGGGTCGAGACGCTTGATCTTCACCTGGATGTCATAAGCCATGAGCTGGCTCCTTTCTGCATGGAGAGGCTGCGGGGGTTGCGTTGCGGGCGGGCCTATCACAGGGCCGCAACGCAAGGCAAGCCGGAAAAGGTGTACCCTGTCGGGCTTACGGATTGTACGGCATCGCGGGCCAAACGCGCCCGCGTGAGACGAGGGGACAAAAAGAGTGAACCGCATCCTCATCCTCGGCGGCGGCCTGAGCGGCTACTACATCGCGCGCGGCCTTGAGAAGAAGCTCCAGCCCGGCGAGGCCGAAGTGACCCTCGTGGACATGCGCTCCGCCTGCGTCTACCAGCCCTTCCTGGCCGAGGTGGCCTCCGGCGCCATCGAGCCGCGCCACATCGAGACGCCCTTCGCCATGCACCTCAAGAAGACGCGCCTCGTGCGCGCCAAGGTGACGGGCATCGACGCGGCGGCCAAGCGCGTGCAGGCCACAGACGCCCACGGCAACGCGCTCACCCTTGAGTGCGACACGCTCGTGGTGGCCCTGGGCGGCGTCACGCGCACCTTCCCCATCCCCGGCATCGCCGAGAACGCCGTGGGCCTCAAGGCCACCGAGGAGGCCGTCTACCTGCGCGACAACCTCATCAACAACCTGAGCTGCGCCGCCGAGCTGCCCCGCGGCAGCGCCGAGCGCGCCCGCCTCATGACGCTCGTGTGCGTGGGCGGCGGCTTCTCGGGCATGGAGGGCTTCGCCGAGCTGTACGACCTGGCGCGCAAGATCTGCAAGAGGGACGCGCGCCTGGACGTCTCCGAGCTCAACTTCCACCTCATCGAGGCCGCCGAGAAGGTGTTCCCCGAGCTGACGGTGGAGCAGTCGAGCAAGGCCGTGGCGCACCTGGAGAGGCTCGGCGCCCACATCCACCTCAAGACCTGCGTGCAGAGCGCGATTGACGGCCACGTGGAGACCTCCGACGGTGCGAGCTATGACGCGGCGCTCATCCTGTGGTGCGCCGGCGCCATGGCGAACCCCGTGCTCAAGGCCACCAACCTGCCGCTAGAGCCGCGCGGCCGCATCACCTGCGGGGCCGACCTGCGCGTGTACCGCGACGAGCAGCCGATCGAGGGCGTCTTCGCGGTGGGCGACTGCGCGTGCGTGCCCGACCTCACCGGCCACGGCCTGCCCGACGGCTCCTGCGCCCCCACCGCCCAGCACTCCATGCGCCAGAGCAAGGTGCTCACGCGCAACCTGCTCACCCACCTGCGCGGCGGCCAGATGGAGCAGTACCGCCACGAGAACGCCGGCATGGTGGCGGGCCTGGGCACCTGCTACGGCGCCTTCACGAGCGGCGCGCTCACCAAGGGCGGCGCCAAGATCCGCTTTTCCGGCTGGCTGGCCTGGATGGCGCACCGCGTGTACCACGGCCTGGCGCTTCCCAGCTGGGAGCGCAAGTTCCGCGTGTGGGGCGACTGGACGGCCGGGCTGGTGTTCCGCCGCGACGTGGCCGACGTCATCGAGGCGCGCAACCCGCGCGGCTTCTTCGAGGAGTTCGCGGCACGCAGCAAGTAGCGCAGCAAAACCGCACGTCAAGACGCAAGACGACGGACGCCGCCGGGAGGGCATACCCTCTCGGCGGCGTTTTTGTGCGCAGACGATTCGCGACGCGAGGCGGCGGAAATCGCCTGCGCACCCCTGCTGTGCGAGATGGAGAACTTTCGAGCATGCCCGCCGCTCGCCGCATTCGCCGGCTCCAACGGGTTGCAAACGCAACGCCTGCTGCTACTATCACGCCGACATTAGCTCGGGCAAACATCTCGCCCGGGCATCGATTCTCGAACTTCGCGAAGGGAGGTGACATACGGCATGCGCGATTACAGCATCCTGGTATCAGCCTTATGCGCAAGGCCCTGCCGTGAGCAGGGACGCGACCACAACCGCATCTCCTCTCAGGCATTCGGGACCCCGGGCTGCGCGGCTCAAGACAAGCGCAGGCGGGGTCTTCTTCGTGCGGCCCCCGGCAAGACTTGACGGGGGCCGGCGAATTTTGAGCATGAGGCGACCGTCTTGGCGCCTTATGCAGGAGATGCGCTCAGCACCCGGTCAG
Source organism: Acutalibacteraceae bacterium (assembly GCA_963619535.1). GTDB lineage: Bacteria > Actinomycetota > Coriobacteriia > Coriobacteriales > UMGS124 > UMGS124. Next base: position 9,516 of record CAVEWV010000012.1, read on the forward strand.
GGCTGCATCCAACAAATGAGAAATCCAGTGCAATCCCCGCGCACCGTATGTCGCCTGCCGGCGTCGTGACGTGTGCGTGGGGGCGAAGGGACGCACATGTTCGACGTCGCGACTTCGGGGCTGGCGTTCGCCTACCCCGGAACTGACCGCCTCATCCTCGACGGCATCGACCTCGAGGTGCCGCAAGGCGAGTTCGTCTGCCTGTTGGGCCAATCCGGCTGCGGCAAGTCAACCTTTCTGCGCCTGCTCGCAGGCCTTGAGAAACCCACCGCCGGGCAGGTCCTGGTGGGCGGGCAGGCCGTGAAGGGCGCCGGGCTGCAGCGCGGCGTCGTGTTCCAGGACTACGGCCTCTTTCCCTGGATGAAGGCCGGACAGAACATCGTCTTGGCGCTTGAGCAGCGCTTTCCCCAGATGGACAAGCACGAGCGCGTCAAGCTAGCCAAAGACATGCTCGCCCGCGTCGGCCTGGACGACTCGGTGTTCGGCAAGTACCCCAAGGAGCTCTCGGGCGGCATGAAGCAGCGCTGCGCCATCGCGCGCGCCTTCGCCATCGACCCGCCGGTGCTGCTCATGGACGAGCCCTTCGGCGCGCTCGACGCCGTGACGAGGGCCCGCCTGCAAGACATGGTGCTCGACCTGTGGAGCAAAGACGAGCACCGCAAGACCGTGTTCTTCGTGACGCACGACGTGGACGAGGCGCTGCTGCTCTCCACGCGCATCGTGGTCTTTGGGCAGTCGCCGAGCAAGGTGATCTACCAGTGCTCCATCGCCCCGCAGGACCGGCCCACCCGCGAGAACCAGTTCGACAACCCCAAGGTGCTCGAGCTGCGCAACACCCTCATCAAGCAGATAAACCAGGACGTCGCGCGGCACGCCAGCGCCGAATAGCAGCCACTCCGCACGTCACGCCCAAGTGCGCGCGCCGGCACGCGCCCGCGCGTCGCACAGTGCCCCAACCGCGGCACCGCACCGAATGCGCGGGGCCGCCCCTCACCCATCCACGCCCGATCGGGCGCGAACACAAAGGAGACCCTCATGAACGACCTCACCCTCTCCCGCCGCAACTTCGTCGCCGGCATCACCGCAGCCGGCCTGGCCTGCGGTTTTGGCCGCATCGCCCTGGCTGAGGAGGCCCTGGACGCCGACAACGGCGCCAAGGGCGACGCCTGCGCCACCGGCGATGAGCCCGAGACCTCCAAGATCGTCTGGGCCCGCGCCAACTCCGGCAACATCTTCGTGACCCTCGCCCAGAAGAACGGCTACTTCGCCGACTACGGCCTTGAGGTGGAGGAGAAGTCCGTGGACTCCACCACCGACGCCCTCACCGCCCTGGGCAACGGCGCCGTGGACGTGACCTCCAACAACGGCACCAACAACCCCCTCTCCCAGATCGCCGCGGGCCAGGACTTCACCATGGTGGGCGGCTACATGCTGAAGGGCATGTACATCGTCGCCAAGGCCGGCACCGGCTGGAGCGGCGTGGGCGACCTCGTGGGTAAGAAGTTCGCCGGCCCCGCCTCTCAGACCGCCATCACCGGCGCCCTGCTTGAGGCCGGCTACGACCCCATCAACGACGTGGAGTGGCTCACCTACTCCACCAACTCCGACCGCCTGTCGGCCGTCGTGGCCGGCGAGGCCGACTACGCCGTGCTCTCCGGCGACCTGCTCTTCACGGTGGGCAACATGACCGACCTGGAGATCGTCGCCTGGCTCGAGGACCTCACGCCCAACTACGGCTGCTGCCGCATGAACATGCGCACCGAGTTCGTCAACGACAACCCCAACACGGTGAAGCTCATCCTCAAGGCCCTGCTCAGGAGCGAGTGCTACCTCAACGCCAACGAGGACGAGTGCGTGACCATCCTCGCCGAGGAGCTCTCCACCCCCGAGGAGTACGTGGCCGCCTACCTCAAGAACGAGAACTATGTGCCCAGCGTCGACCCCGTGCGCAACTCCATCCTGCACACCTGGGACGTCATGGTGGCCACCGGCTTCATCGACGAGGAGGCCGCCGCGACCATCGACGTCGACGCCGACCACATCAACACCGCCCTGTACAAGCAGGCCCTCGACGAGCTGTTGGAGGAGTCCAAGGGCAGCGACGACGAGGCCTTCTACGCCGAGCGCGTGGAGTTCTTCGAGGCCAACAACCTCAAGGCCTACCCCTTCGACGACACGCCCGAGTCCGTCCTCTCCAAGGCCTAATGCACGCCTTCGGGCAATCCGAGCAAACGACGCCCGGCCGGGCGCGCGAGACCTTCGAGGCGTCGCCCGGCCGGGCCCTGTGAATGGGAGGACGCCGACATGGCACTTCTCCAAAAAATTGGAGGCTTCTTCAAGAAGTACTGGATCACCATCGCCATCTACGCCGCGATGGTGGGCATCTACGTGGTCATTGCCAAATTCGACCTGCTCAACGCCTTCCTGTTCCCCGACGTTGAGAAGATCGGCGCCGTCTATGCCAACAACATGGACACGCTCGTGCTCAACATGCTCTACACGTTCCAGCTGCTCATCCCCTCGCTTGCCATCGCAATCGTCATCGCGCTCGCGCTGGGCACGGCCCTGGGGATGAACAAGCGCGTGCGCGAGGTGCTGCACCCCGTGATCTACTCGGTGAGCGTCATCCCCTCGATTCTCATGTCGCCGTTCGCGCTGCTGCTGGCCCCCGACTTCCGCACCGCGTCGATGTTCCTCATCGTGTACAACGCCATCTGGGCGACGCTGTTCGCCACCATCAACGGCATCATGACCATCGACAAGCGCTATCTCGACAACGCCGACACGCTGGAGATCCGCGGCCTCAAGCGGATGGTGCGCATCGTGTTCCCCGCCGCCATGCCCTCCATCATGAGCGGCCTGGTCACCACCCTGCGCGGCTCCTTTGTGGTGCTCGTGTACGCCGAGATGTACGGCACGCAGTACGGCATGGGCTACTTCGTGCGCAAGTACGCCGAGTACGGCCTGTACGACCAGGTGTGGGCGGGCTTCATCTTCCTCGTGGTGGTGCTCGTCGTGGTGATGCAGCTCTTCGAGAAGTTCAAGAACCACGTGCTGCGCTGGACCATCAACTAACCAAAGCCCAGGAAAGGCTGGCTTGCTATGAAGATTACGAAAGTCGAGGTAATGCAGGTAGACGCCAAGGCGGCGAGCAACCCTGGCTGGGAGCCCATCGTCTGCCGCATCTACACCGACGAGGGCGTCTACGGCGACGGTGAGGCGGCGCTGGCCTACGGCTGCGCCTCCACCGCGGCGTTCGGCATGATCTGCGACCTGGCGACGAAAATCGTCGGCGCCGACCCCTTGGCCAACGAGGTCATCTGGGAGAACCTCTACAAGTCGACGTTCTGGGGGCAGAACGGAGGTCCCGTGGTGTTCGCCGGCATCTCCGCCATCGACATCGCCCTGTGGGACATCAAGGGCAAGCACTACGGCGTGCCGGTGTATGAGCTGCTCGGCGGCAAGAGGCGCGACAGCCTGCGCTGCTACGCCAGCCAGCTGCAGTTCGGCTGGGGCGAGGCCAAGGTGCCCGCCCGCACCAACGAGGAGTACGTGGCCAACGCCCTGACCGCCGTGGCGCAGGGCTACGACGCCATCAAGATCGACTTCTTCACCTTCGATGTGGACGGGCGTCGCTTCAACGCCGAGGACACGACCCGCGTCCTCACCCCCGCGCACCGCAACCTCGTGCTCGGCCGCGTGGCCGCCGTGCGCCAGGCCGTGGGCCCCGACGTGGACATCATCATGGAGAACCACTCCTATATAGATGCGCAGGGCGCCGTGCAGCTCGGCCGTGCCGTGGAGAAGTACGACATCCTCTTCTTTGAGGAGCCCACCACGCCCAACCCCAAGATGAACAAGTTCGTGGCCGACCGCATCAACATCCCCATCGCGCAGGGCGAGCGCATCTACAGCCGTTGGGGGTACGCGCCCTACTTCGAGGACGGCTCCATCCAGCTCGTCCAGCCCGACCTGGGCAACTGCGGCGGCATCACCGAGGGCAAGAAGATCTGCGACATGGCGCACGTCTACGACGTGGGCGTGCAGGCGCACGTGTGCGCGAGCCCACTCTCGACGGCGGCGGCCCTGCAGCTCGAGGCCGTGATCCCCAACTTCACCATCCACGAGCACCACTGCTACAACCTGCACCCCTACAACAAGCAGCTCTGCATCCACGACTACCAGCCCGTGGGCGGCCGCTACTCCATCCCCGACCTCCCCGGCCTGGGCAACGAGCTGTCGGACTACTGCTTTACCAACTGCATCAACCACAAGGTAATCGAGTAGGGGTCGGGTCGGCCCGGCCCCACTGGTAGCCGGACTCGCCGGCAGCCGCCACGAAAAAAGCCGCGCCGGAGTCACACAGACCGGGCGCGGCTTTTTTGAGCGCGTGAGACAGGGGAAAGACGTGCTAGAGGCGCCAACCGACCGAGGCGCACTGCAGCTCCACCATGTGCCTGGTGTACAATCCCGCACATCTGGTCCGACGAGAAAATGCGCTCGCTCCAGGGCACGCTTCCGGTCATCTTCCTAAGCTTTGCCGACATCAAGGAGAGTACCTTCGAATCCGCGCGAGCCAAGACATGCCGTGTGCTCGTCGATGCCTTCAAGGCACATGCCGACGAACTCGGCATGCAGCCACAAGACTGGGACGGACCTGAGCCACCCTATGGAATCTCCCCCACCATGGACGATGCCGCCGCATCAAGCTCCATCAAGCTCCTCTGCTCGCTTTTAGAGCGCAAGACGGGCAAAAAGCCTATCGTCCTGCTCGACGAGTACGACACACCCATGCAGGAAGCGTGGACGGGCGGCTTCTGGGACGAGGCCGTGAGCTTCATGCGGCCGCTGCTCAACTCCACGTTCAAAACCAACCCCTCCCTCGGCCGTGGCCTGCTCACAGGCATCACGCGCGTGTCGAAGGAATCGATCTTCTCCGACCTCAACAACCTGCGTGTAGTCACTACGACGACCGAGCAATACGAGACGTGTTTCGGGTTCACTGAGGCTGAGGTCTTCGATGCCATGGACGAGATGGGTCGCGCGGACAAGGACGGGGTCAAACAGTGGTACGACGGCTTCGTCTTTGGGCGCACGCCCGATATCTACAACCCCTGGTCGGTCGTAAACTACCTAAAAGAGGGCACGCTCAAGCCCTATTGGGCAAATAGCAGCGGAAACGCCCTTGTCTCATCGTGCATCGCACACGGCGACAAAACCCTCAAGGAAGACTTCCGCATGCTTTTGGACGGTGCCTCCATCACCCGGCCCATCGATGAGCAGGTGGTGTTCTCGCAGCTTGCCGATAACCCCGACGCCGTATGGAGCCTGCTGCTGGCCAGCGGCTACCTCAAGTGCACGGACTTCGCCGACGGCTGGCACGACTTCCGCACCTTGGCCGTCACGAATCTCGAAACGATGCGCATGCTCGAAAAGACCGTGGGCGGGTGGTTTGCACAGTTCCAAGGACCTTACGGCGAGTTCTGCCGCGCCATGCTTGCCGGTGACGCCGAGGCCATGGACGCCTATCTCTGCGACGTGGCCCATGAGTCATTCAGCCACTTCGACACCGGCAGACGGGCGGCGGAAAGCTTCTATCACGGTTTCGTGCTGGGCCTCGTCGTCGACCTGCGGGGACGCTACCTTGTGGAAAGCAACCGCGAAAGCGGCTTCGGGCGCTTCGACGTGGCCCTCATCCCCTGCGACCTCGCCCACGACCCCGGCATCATCCTTGAGTTCAAGACGTGCTCCAAGGGACAGACGCTCGAGGAGGCCTGCAAGGCCGCACTGGCCCAAATCGCCGAGAAGGACTATGCGGCGGGCCTTGTCGCCCGGGGCGTGCCGACCGAGCATATCCTCTCCTTTGGCATCGCCTTCCAGGGCAAAGAGACGCTCGTGGTGAGGGGGTAGACACCGGGAGCCTCAGGCCCCGGCGGTGTGGCCCGGCCTGCGCGATACGTCGGCTTAAAGGCCAACGTCCGCCGGCGCCGAGCGTCATGCTGGACACGAGCTGATCAGCCGTGTAGCCGGGGGCAAGGCCTTTGACCGTCAGTTCCACGGCATGGTCAACGCCATCGGTGAGCCGCCGACCTGACTCAGCGTAAGCCTGACCACTTGCCTCCTGGACCCCAGCCCCACCATCCCGCTGGCCATGCTGGCGCCGATTGTCCTGGCGATCGCCTGCTTCGCGCAGATGAGGGCGGCCTCTGCCGCCGGTTAGTTGCTGACTGCCCGACCGTTGAACTCCCTGACCAGGGACACCAGCTGCTGTCTGTTGTCTACGCCTGTCTTGATGCAAATACGGCGCATATACGTACGTGTGGTATTACTGGAGAGCCCAAGCTCCTCGGCTGCGGCAGCAAGCGTGTATCCGGCAAGCACAGCGGTAAGCACCTGCTGCTCGCGCGCAGAAAGCGCGTAATGGCTGGCAAACGACGAGGGATTGTCTACCGGCAGCTCGTCTGCCGTCGATGCAAGAGGACGGATGCCAGCCTCGGTCTCCACTGTTTCGCACACTTCGATATCCGCACTATGCCTGCTCCATAGCAGCATCCCGGCACAGCAGAGAGCGCAAACGACTCCGGCGGCGGCCCCCATGAGATGCAGGGCGTACGATGCTTTGGCTGTTGTCACGAACATCTCGCCCACAGCCATGCCCATTCGGGGCATCACCGCCGTCGCTGTCAGCGCAAGTGCCATGAGAGGCAGTTCCGCCGGCCTGTCTGCGCGAACTTCGAGCGTGACGTGCGTCCATATGCCTAGGGCGGCTATCGCCGCGCCGACGGTACAGAGCACGCCGCCAATTCTCAAACCTTCGTGACCCGTTGACCCTAGGGCGAAGGCGCCCAGTATTGCCACGCTGGCCGCAATGACGATGAACTCGCCGCGCTGGGGCACTCCAATCCAGCATGCATACACCAAGGGCAGAAGCACGCCTGCGGCAAGGAGCGCCTGACCGAGCCAAGACTGCAGGCCTGTCATGAGATTGAGCTCCCCGATAACGCCTTGGAATGCTCCGGCGGCAAATCCAATCGCGGCGATGCAGCTCGACAGAACGATAAAGTCTGCCCGTGCATGTCTCTCGAGGGTTTCCGGCGTCTCCTCATCGTGAAGGGAGCTACTGAGCGCGACTCCAATCGCCAAGACAACGATGCTTGAGCCACCGGCGGCGCAGGCAAACCAGGCTGGGGCTTGCACGGCTCCGGAAAGCAGACTCAGGGCGACGCTCATGCCCGCCACAACAACGGCGCGGCGCGGAATCATACGGGAAAGAAGGTCCTGTGCAACGATGAGGGCGAGCAGGGCGGATACGCCGCGCAGAGCGCTGACGTCGTTGGCGCTTGCGACGGGCACCACAACTGCGATTAAGAGCAGAACAGCCGAGAGGACCAGGAGGCGACAAAGCCAGGGAGTCCTCTTTGCCACGCCAAGCCTTGGGCAGACGAACGCCATGATTATCGCGCCGATCCCAGCGACGGCTCCCTGCGTCGTGGCCGCATGGCCCAGGTTGAGGGAGACAAGCGCCAGACCGAAGCCGAGCGTGCAAATCAGAGGATATGCGACACCTTTCATGAGCATCCGGCTCTCTTCCATGTGCCCGAGGTTCATGGGGGGACCATATGGCAATGGGAACACAGTGTAGGGCATCCGGGCCAAATGTCGATGCACCATTGTCTGGGGACCACGTGTGCCATGTGTGCCATGAAAGAAAAACGCGCAATCTACCTCGATAAATGAGGTCTGTAAATGTTTCGGTGACAGCGCGATTTGGCGGGTTGCAAATAATTGAGACTGCATTGCCCACGGGATGCCCATCGGACCACGGGGCTCCCACGCGGCGCGTGCATCACGCGTCGCACACAGCCAACATGGAGGAGATTATGGAAGACATGAACGACACCGTGCTGTCCCGCCGCCAGCTCATTGGCACCGCCGCAACGGGGGTCTTTGTTGCCGGCATCGCCAGCGTCCCTGCCGCGCACGCGTCCGCCCCTGAGACCGAAGGCGTGACGTTCGCCGACACCGTTGCATGGGACGGCCGTTACGACGTCGTCATCGTGGGCTTTGGTGGGTCGGGCGCCGTCGCCGCCCAGTCGGCCGCTCGCGAGGGCGCTTCGGTCCTCGTGGTGGACAAGGCGCCGTGGGGCGAGATCGGCGGCAACACCCGCTATTCCAAGCAGTACTTCATGATGAGCGAAGACTATCAGACGACGTATGACTACTACGTCACGCTCATGAACCACTTCGAGTACGACGAGGAGCCGCTTGCCACATTCGTCCAGGGACTTGTTGACCAGGTCGACGCCTTCGAGGATTTCTACGGCTTCACCCCGTTCGTGAACGAGAAGGAAACGCTCGAATATCCCGAACTTTCCTCCACATCCGGCTGCCATTGGTGCCTGGCCGGTTCCGATGAGAGCTGCAACAGCGGCGCCCAGCTTTGGAAGACGATTCGCAAGCCTGTCGTGACGGAATACGCCGACAAAATCGACATCTGGTACGAGTCGCCCGCCAAGCGTCTCATTCAGGACCCCGACACGAGAACCGTAGTGGGCGTCGTGGTGGAGAAGGAAGGGGAAACCCTCAACGTTCGCGCAGACAACGGCGTGATCCTGGCGTGCGGCGGCTACGAGAACAACAAGGGGATGGTCGAGTCGTACCTGGGCTACACCAACGCCCACTGCTTCGGTTCGCTTTACAACACGGGCGACGGCATCGTCATGGCTGCAGAGTGCGGCGCGGCCATCCAGCATACGGGCAACTACTCCGGCTATGGAAACCTGGGCGGCATGTGTTGGGTGCAGCCCGAAGACCGACATGCCAAGATGCTCCTCGACAACAACATTGGTGTGGGCAGCTGCCTGATGGTTGGCGGTAACGGCCAGCGCTATGTGAACGAGAACGCCCAGACGTTCGGGCATGAGCTGCGCGAAGACCGACACGGACGCCTGGAGCACTGCGGCGAGTGGAGCTACCCGCGCTATACCCACAACAACTACTACGTGTTCGACCAGGCGCAGTACAACGACCTGGAGGCGGCAGGCTCCCTCACCGCCGACGCGACGCGCAACATGGTGAGCGCGAGGAGCGTGGAGGAACTCTGCGCGCAGTGCGACGGGCTCGACGCCGAAGTCCTCGCCGACACTATCCGCAAGTACAACCTGTGTATTGAACTGGGCGAAGACCTTATGTGCAAGCGCCCGGTTGACACTATGCGGTCCTTTGACGACACGGCGACGCTCTATGCCATCCCTCTGCAGGTAGCGATTGAGAACACCGAGGGCGGCGCACGGCGCAACGGCAACTACGAGCTTGTCGACCGTGAGTACCAGACCATTCCGCACCTATACGGCACGGGTGAGTTCGGCGGCATCGTGCCCAGCTACCTTCAGGGCAACGGAAACCTGGCCGAGGTGCTCATCTCCGGTCGCGTGGCGGGCAGGAACGCCGCCCAGGCAAAGGACCCACTGCCGGTTCTCGAAGGCGCCACGGCCGTAAAATCCGATATCCGTTTCGCCCTTGATGTGGATTATGAGCGCCAGACAGCCAAGACGTTCGAGGCGGAGGGAGAGAACGAATACATCGGTGTAAGCGAGCTGGGTATGGGCGACGTCATGACGCTCAAGGTGACCTTGGCAGACGACGGCTCCATCTGCGACATCGCGTTCCTTGAAGCCTACGAGACCATCGGCATCTGCGACGAAGCCATCGTCAAAGTCCCGGCAGCCATCATCGAGAAGCAATCTGTCGATGTGGACGTCGTCTCGGGCGCCACGTTCACCAGCCGTGCCATCATGGATGCCGTGGGCAATGCGCTCGCGAAGGTCGGCGAGTAGCGACACCTTCCCGGGCAGTCGGAGTGACCGGCTGCCCGGGGCCCCCTCACCTTCCAAGGAGCAAGCAGGAAGTCCCAAGGGCTGCCTGCCTCACATCACGCGGGGGTTGGTTTGGTGGGCGATCGCATTTGCGGCGCTGTGGGCGGCGGCTGTACTCAGCAGGCATGTCTCTCATGCCATCGGAAGCCCCTGGATTTCCCACGGCCTGCTCGTAGCGCCGCTGTATGGGTTTGCGGCGTCATTTGTTGGTATGCGCACCGGTGGTTACGCGCCCGTTGTCTGCGCCGCTGCGACCCTCTCGCTTGTCCTTGGGAAAATGCACCCGCTCATGATGGGGTCGCATGTGTTGGCTGCCGGCGCCACCCTCATCGCCTGCCTGGTCATTCGCCTGAAAACCCGCCTGAAAGGGCAGTTCATCGCTTGGGTGCCGGCCGTCGTTTTGGGGACGATGCCCCTTATGGCAGGCGATATCCTGATGGTTCTCGGCGACTTGATCACGTGCGAACAGCTTGTTATGCGAGCGCCATTCTGGGCGCTCGCGGCGGCGCTGTCTTTCGTCGGCGCGGTTGCCGGCGATACCTGTGCGCGTCTGGCGCCATCGCGCTGAAAACGCCCACGAGACGTGATTCTCGCGCGCGAACATGACTCAAAAGGCTGGCACCCTCTGGAGGACGCCAGCCTTTTGTGGCCCTACGAGTCCCTGACCGGATCCCCTACCCCTGCTCCGCGGCCCTCACTGCCGCAAGCACCTCGCGGGCCCAGGCCCCGTCCACGAGGGGCGTGCGGTGGCGGTCGAACTGCGTGCGCACCTCCACGTCGTTTGCCAGGGTTCGGTAGGCCGCGTAAGGCACTTGGATGCCCGTGCCCTGCGTGTCCTGCTCGTCGAACAGGGCGAACTTGATGGCGCGCTCGCCGCCCTCATGCTCGACGATCCCAGTGAACTGGGCGTCGACGAACGTGCGGTCGGGATAGCGACCCGCAAGTTCCTCCAGGAGGCTCGCCTTGAGGAGCTCGATCACCTTGTCGTTGAGGCCCGCCTGCCACACTGCGGCCTTCTCCACCATCTCGTAGCGCTGCGCGGCAAGGCGCACCTCGAACTCGCCTTTGCCCAACGTGGCAAGCTCAATCCCACGAAACTTGATGATGAGCTGGGTGAACGCCTGTTTGAGCGCTTCCAGGTCGCCTTCTCCGGCTGGATAGAATGCCGCGACGTGTCGGTCGCGGTCGATATAGAAGACCGGGTAGTCCAGCGGGGCCATGGCCCCGCACTTTGGGCACGTATGCAGAAAAACCTGACCCGTTGCCAGCTGCGCGGCCCGCTCGGGGTTGCAGGTGGCCTCGATGCGCTCCCACACCTCCAGCTGGTCGGCCGCACCGCACGAGGGGCACACGACGCTGTCCTGCACTACCTTCGACTGAATGACTTCGCGCTCTCCACAGCTCATTTGGGCAATCTCCCTTTTGGTCGGTATGTAATACGCATGCTACCAGCATCATAAAGCCCGTGACCGTGCAGCGCCAACAACCCTAACCGCACCGCCCGGCAAGCGTGATGCCCAAAGATGATGAAACCGCTGATAGACGACTCACACCGCGCATGCCCACTTTGGGGTAGGCGGCCGGATGGCGCTGGGGGGCAGACCCAGTTCAAACAGGCCTGCGGCGTGTCCCCCACGCAGTGGCGCGAGGGCCATCGGGCCTGGCAGAGACGAGATACGAGGGTCGGCAGTTGAGACACGCGATCTAAATCGAACGTTACGAAGAGTCGTTGCTGCGTTCGGGCCTCCCAAATATCCCCTTTCATTCCGAGCCGCTCCTCAACGGCCACGGCCCCTACGAGGGTATGTCCCTAGAGGTGCGCAAGAAGCTGCTCTACTCGTTTAACGTTCTCGCCCAGCGTCTGCAAACAGATATAGCCGAGAATATCTTGTAAAAGGCGGGTATCCAGGCTCGCTGGTCCACAATTGTTGGCTGCGAACACCGCCCCGCCCTACCTCGCCAGATACGACTCCATGGCACGGCGGGAGAGCGTCGAGCGGTTCACGACGCCCACGAGCCTGCCGTCCTGCACCACGGGCACCTTCTTCAGGCGGCGGTAGCCGAAGAGCGACGAGAGCTCGTCGACGCCCGTGTCGGGCGACACGCACAGCACCGAGGGCGTGGCGACCTCGAGCACGTTCTTGCCCATGAGCTGGGCGTAGTCCTCACGGGGCAGCTCGCCCTTGGCCAGGCCGGTGACGAGCGTGGAGTAGTCGGACACGGGGGCGTCGGAGCGCGCGAGGGTGCGCAGCACGTCGGAGTCGCTCACGAAGCCCACGACGGCCTGGCCCTCGCCCACCACGGGCATGCCGCTCACGCCGCGGTCGATGATGGCCTGCAGCGCCTCGCCCACCGTGGCGGTGCTGGGGACGCTGTACGCGTCGGGCTCCATGACGTCGGCCACGGTGCGGATGCCCTCGGGCATGACGGGGCGGGGCAGCGCGTTCCAGCCGCACGTGTCGCCCACAGCGTGGACGATCTTGCCGGCGAGCGGGGCGATGATGAGCATCTGGATGGGCAGCGCGATGATGAAGTTGTACGGCAGCAGCGTGAGGAACGCCCCGACCGCCGCAGTCCGCCAGCCGGTGGCCGCGATGGCGCCGTACACCGTCATGGCCACGGTCATGAGCACGACCATCATGAACTTGACGGTGATGCCCTTCCATACCGCGCGGTCCTCATCGCGGCAGAAGCGCTGCATGACCTTGCGCGAGGTGGGCGTGCAAAAGCCCAGGTCGCAAACCATGCCCACCACGAAGGCCAGCGGGAAGTTGATGACGGCGTACCACCAGGGCTGCCAAGGCGCGTCCAGCACCAGGCCGCCCAGGCCCAGCGCCACGCGCACGTACATGTTGAGGGCGGCCATGATGTAGATCATCAGGGCGCTCATGACGAAGCTGAAGAGTATTCCTTCTTTTCCGTTGCGGGGCATGTGTCGCACGTTCCTTTCGCTGCGCGTGCCGGCGCGTATGCCGACACAGATCTTCCGGCCCCCTGAGCAAACCGAGGGGGCGCGCAGCGAACGGGCGCGATGGCACCACGAAACGTTACGGCGACTTCCTGGCAAGTGGCTGACAAGGCATCCTTCCGAGCCGCCTGTCAGTGGGCCGCTTGCGAGGACGGAGAATAGCATCTGGCACGAAGCGGCTCAGACAATCCCCATGGTTTCGAGAAAACCCGGCCCGCGGACAGCCGCGCAGCCCGCCCGGTGCTGGAAGTGCAGACAGCAGGCGTGTGCGCCCTGCGCCCCGCACGCAATCCGTACTTGCCCGCACGGCGCGCAGGGCATACCCTAGCACCTCGCACACGACGCGGGCACGGCCCGCTTACCCAGACACCGGGAGGAACCATGTACCAGGTGAGCGACGAGAAGTTCGACCAGCTCGTGGAGCAGGCCATGGAGGGCCTGCCCGCGCGCTTCGCCTCGGCGATCGACAACGTGGCCTTCGCCGTGGCCGACGAGCCCGACGAGGAGGAGCTCGACCTGGCCGAGTACGGCAGCTGCGACGAGGAGTCCGGCGAGCTGCTGGGCCTCTACGACGGCACGCCCATCACGCAGCGCGGCGTGGACTACGGCGACGGGGGCCTCGACCTGCCCGACGTCATCACCGTGTACAAGGGCCCGCACGAGCGCTGCTGCGACACCTTCGCCGAGCTGGCCGAAGAGGTGCGCAAGACCGTGGTGCACGAGGTGGGGCACTACTTCGGCCTGGACGACGACGAGCTCTACGCGATGGGCTACTAGCGCATGCAGGACACTCACAACCCTACGCAGGCCGGCGCACAGCCCGGCAAGACCCTCGTCATCGCCGAGAAGCGCAGCGTGGGCAAGACGCTCGCGGCGTTCCTGGGCTGCAAGGCCGACAGGGGCGCCTGGGTGGAGGGCGAGCGCTTCGACGTGACCTGGGCGCAGGGCCACCTGCTGCGCCTGCTCATGCCCGACGAGTACCCCGAGCGGCCCGAGTGGCGCACCAAGGGGTCGGGGTCGCTTCCCATTATCCCCCAAGACACCGAGTGGCGCTGGGCCGTCTCGCAGGAGCGCGGGGCGAACGCCCAGTTCGCGGCCGTGGCCGAGCTCGTGCAAAGCGGCCGGTACGCCCGCGTGGTGAACGCATGCGACCCCGACCGCGAGGGGCAGTGCATCGCCGACCTGGCGCTCGACTTCATGGGGTGCCGGCTGCCGGTGGAGCGCCTGTGGTGCTCCTCACTTGAGGACGCCGCGCTCAAGAAGGCCTTCGGGCGCATGCGGCCCAACTCCGACTACGCCGGCCTCTACCAGTCGGCCGTGGCGCGCTCCAAGGCCGACTGGCTCGTGGGCATGAACGCCAGCAGGCTCTACTCGGCCGCCATGCGCTCGGCGCAGAGCGTGGGGCGCGTGCGCACACCCACCCTGGCCATCGTGGTGGAGCGCGACCGCGCCATCGAGGCGTTCAAGGGCTCGGAGGCCTATCGCGTGCGCCTCGACCTGGGCCAGGGCTTCTTCGTCACGGGCGAGCCGGGCGGCTCGCAGGCGCAGGCCAAAGACGTGCTCGCCAAGGCCCAAGGCGCGAACTGCCAGATAACGTCGGTGGAGCGCAAGCGCTGCCGCGAGGGCGCCCCCACCCTGCTCAACACCACCGGCATGCAGAAGCTCGCAAGCGAGCGGCTCGGCATGGCGCCCGACGCCGTGGACCGCGCCCTGCAGGCCCTGTACGAGAAGAAGCTCGCAACCTACCCCCGCACCGACTCCAAGTACGTGAACTCCGAGGACGGCGCGACGCTGGAGGGACTCGTGGGCCTCGTGGCCGACGAGGCGCATGTGGGGCCGGCCGCCGCCAAGGCCTTCCGCGCGATGCCCCACGACGTCGCCAAGGTGGTGGACGACTCCAAGGTGGAGGGGCACGGGGCGCTCCTGCCCACCCGACAGCTCACCGCGGCCCGTCTTGCGGCCCTGTCCGAGGAGGAGGCCGCCGTGGCGCGGCTCCTGTGCGAGTCGCTGCTTGCCGCCGTGGCGCCCGACCGCGTGTTCGACCGCGTGTCCGTAAGCGCCAGCTGCAACGGCCTGCCCTACACGGCCACCGCATCCACCGACGTCGACCGCGGCTGGAAGCTGCTGCGCACCTCCAAGCAGGCCGCCGCCGGCGACAAGGAAGCCGGCACAGGCGAGACCGGCGAGGGCGGCACGGGCGAGGACGACGCCACGCGCACCCGCATCCCCGCCGACCTGGAGGCGCCCTGCACGCGCGCCGTCGTGGGCGGCGAGGTGAAGACCTCGAAGGCCCGGCCGCCGCGCCGCTACACCGACGCCACCCTGCTCGCCGCGATGGAGCACGCCGACCACTTCGTGGAGGAAGACGAGCTCAAAGCCGCCATCAAGGACTCCTCGCTGCACTCGGGCGGCATCGGCACGCCCGCCACGCGCGCCGGCATCATCGCCTCGCTCGTGGATCGCGGCTACCTGTCCCGCAAAGGCTCCACGCTCACCTCGACCCCCGAGGGCCGCGCCCTCATCGACGAGGTGGTGCCCGAGCTGCGCAGTGTCGACCTCACCGCGCGCATGGAGCGCGACCTCACCTCCATCGCCCGCAACGAGGCGCAGGCGGGGCCCTTCATAGCCGAGGTGGTGCAGCTCGTGTGCCGCATCGTGTCCGAGCAGCTCGCACGCCCCTTCAGGACGACGCTTCCCAAGGGCGAGGCCATCGGCAAGTGTCCCCAGTGCTCAGGCAAGGTGCTCGACACCGCAAACGAGCGCGCCCCCTTCGTGTGCGAGAACTCCCGCCGCGAGCGCGTGGACTCCCCCGACGGGCAGGTGGGCTGGCGCGACTGCGGCAGCTGCACGTTCAAGCTGCCGCGCTCGTTCATGGGCAGCACCATCACGCCCGCCACGGCCAAGAAGCTGCTCGGCGGCAAGACGGTCATGCTCAAGGGGATGACGCGCCCCGACGGCACGACGATGGACCGCCTCGTGGCACTCGACCCCGAGCACGGCTGGCGCGTGCGCATCGCCGCCGACCAGAGCGTGAAGGTGGGCACCTGCCCCAAGTGCGGCGGCCAGGTGCTCGACACCGCAAACGAGCGCGTGCCCTTCCTGTGCGAGCACAACCGCGGGCGGCGCGGGCCGGCTCCCCAGCCGGGGCAAGCGCCCCAGACCCCCGATGGCGCCCCAGACGCCCAGCAAGCCTGCGACTTCAAGCTCTACCGCGACTACCTGGGCAAACAACTCACCAAAACCAACGTCTCGGCCCTGCTCGCCCTCAAGACGGTGGAGCTCAAGGGCCTCACCTCGCAGAAGACGGGCGACAAGTTCAACGCCTACGTGGTCCTCGACCCCCAGCGCGACTACCGACCGCGTATCACGGGCTACCCTGCCGAGCAGCCGCCCAAGAAGCCTCCCAAGCCCGAGAAGCCGGCGAAGGCCCCCAAGGCCGCGGTCAAGCCCGACAACCAGGCCTCGCTTCCGGGCCTGGAGTGGTAGCACAGGCAGGCTCATACACGGCGGGGGCAGGCACCTCTCGAACTCACGCCTGCCCCCGCCACGTCCAGGCTCACGAGCCGGGCGGGGCCGCCTCGCAATCCCGCGAATCACGCGCGGCCTACCGTCCGCCGCCCCCAAAAACCACTCGGCCGCCTTTTATGCGCATTAGATTACGGATTCTGAAAAAACCGCATTTCTGGCGACGAGCGCGGCCCGGCGGTTTTAGGATGAGCGCGTCTTTGTAAGGAGGCACGATAGAGGCGCGGCGACCAAGAGTAGCCCGGGCTGCAACGCATCCGGAAAGATGCGCCCGGACAAAAGGGGAAGCCGCCGAAGGGCGCATGTTTCCGCATGCTGTCCCTGGGGCGCGGGAGAACATCCCACGCACTGTCGCCGCAAGGCGGAGCGCTATCTCAAACGGGCAGGACGAGACGAACCTTCTGCCCGACGGGTACCTGAGACGCGTGCTGTCGAGCCTGTCGGATAGGAGGAACCATGGAGTTCGTCGGAACGTTCTGGTCGCTCGTGCCGCCCCTGGTGGCAATCGTGCTGGCCCTCATCACCAAGCAGACGTATAGCTCGCTGTTCGTGGGCATCGTCGTGGGCGCCCTGCTCGTCGCAGGCTTCAACCCCATCGACACCCTGAACAACCTCATCCTGGGCACGGCCGTCGACGCCGACGGCGGCGAGACCTCGGTGGGCTTCATCCACGCCGTCGCCGACCCGTGGAACGCCGGCATCTTCATCTTCCTCATCATGCTCGGCATCATGGTGGCCCTCGTCAACGTCGCCGGCGGCTCGGCGGCCTTCGGCTCCTGGGCGGCCAAGCACGTCAAGACCCGCGTGGGCGCCCAGCTCGCCACCTTCGCCCTGGGCGCGCTCATCTTCATCGACGACTACTTCAACTGCCTCACCGTGGGCTCGGTCATGCGCCCCGTCACCGACGCGTGCCACATCTCCCGCGCCAAGCTGTCCTACATCATCGACGCCACCGCCGCGCCCATCTGCATGATCGCCCCCATCTCCTCCTGGGCCGCGGCCGTGAGCTCCACCGCCGCCGACCTGGACAACGGCATCAGCGGCATCCAGCTCTTCATCTCGGCCATCCCCTTCAACTTCTACTCGCTCATGACCATCGTCTTCATCATCGGCCTGTGCGTCATGGGCTTCGACTACGGCCCCATGGCCAAGGCCGAGCTTGAGGCCTACCGCGACGGCGAGCTGGGCCGCCTGGGCGACGAGGAGGTCGTCAACAACCCCAAGGCCAACCTGTGGGACATGCTCCTGCCCATCATCGTGCTCATCGTCTGCTGCATCTGCGGCATGCTCTACGTCGGCGGCTTCTGGGACGCCAGCTCCGAGGCCTACATGGACGTCTCCACGGCCTTCTCGGGCACCGACGCCTCGGTGGGCCTGCCCTGGGGCTGCATCATCGCCCTCGTGCTGACCTTCATCTACCTGCTCGCCCGCCGCGTCATCACCTTCGAGCAGTCCATGGACTGCGTCACCAAGGGCTTCACCGCCATGGTGCCGGCGCTGCTCATCCTCACCTTCGCCCTGACCCTGAAGTCCATGACCACCGCCCTGGGCGCCGACGCCTACGTGGCCGGCCTCATGGAGGGCGCCGCTGAGAGCCTCTACAGCATGCTGCCCGCCATCATCTTCCTGGTGGCCGTGTTCCTGGCCTTCTCCACGGGCACGAGCTGGGGCACCTTCGGCATCCTGATCCCCATCGTCACCGCCATCTTCGCCTCCAGCGACGCCACCCTCATGACCATCGGCATCTCCGCGTGCCTGGCCGGCGCCGTCTGCGGCGACCACATCTCGCCCATCTCCGACACCACGGTCATGGCAAGCGCCGGTGCCAACGTGAACCACATCACCCACGTGAACACCCAGCTGCCCTACGCCCTCACCGTGGCCAGCATCTCCTTCGTGATGTTCATCGTCGCCGGCTTCGTGCGCAACGCCGCCGTCTGCCTGCCCATCGCCGTCGTGCTCACCGTCGTGGTGCTGTTTGTCCTGCGCGCTACCGTGGGCAAGAAGTCGATCGAGGACTACAAGGCCTGCCAGCAGCAGTAAGGTTTTTGCGGGACGCCTGCCGACACGCGGCCACGCGTTCTGGTAGGATTGCGCAGAGCTCGTCTTCATGCGGGGCGCCCTCAAGCGGGCGCCCCGCTTCTTTTTGGACGTCGGCGGCACGGCCGCGCACGCGCACGCGCCCGCCAGGAACGGAAGCCCACCATGACCATTGCCAAGCAACGCGCCTTCGAGGTCGCAAAGTACCTCGTGGCAGGGGCCATTTGCGTCCTTGTCTACAAACTGGGCTTCTGGGCCAGCGTCGAGGGCTTCAGCGACGGGCGCTTCATCACCAACTTCGCCCTGGGCGCGGCGTTCTTCTCGGTGGGCCTCGCGCTCAACTACGTGCTGTCGCGCTACCTCGTCTTTGCCGACTGCCTCAAGCAGGACGGCACCCTCGTGCGCTACTTCGCGCTCACCATCGTGCTCATCGTGGGGTTCTTGGCCCTGTCGTGGATCATGCAGGACGTCTTGGGCCTGGCCGTGGTGGTGGCGCGCACGATCGCCGGCCTGGCCATGGTCGCCCTGGCCTGGCCCGTCGAGCGCTTCTGGGTGTTCCAGAGCGAGCCGCGCCGCCAGCGTACCTGGCTCCACATACTGGGCGCCTTCGTCGCGATGCTGCTGGTGAGCGCAGGCGTGTGGAGCGTCTCATGGCTCTCCACCTCCATCCTCTCCATCTACCTCGCGCCTCTGGCCGAGGAGAGCTCGCAGGCGACGCTCGACCCCGCGCAAAGCCTGCCTGCCTCCACGACCACGGGCGAGATTTCCGCCCACGCCCATATCAGCGCGATCGGCGCCTCCGACTCTGCCGAGGCGCAGGGTGTGGACTTCAGCTGGAGCGACGAGTGGTTCTTCCAAGACCCCACTGCCTACAACGCGCAGCTCGCGCTCGCCAGCGGCGTGCTCGCAGCCTTCGCCAACTCCGAGTCGGCCAGCTACAACGGCGGCACCGACAACCAGACCATGGCCGACGTCCTGGCCGACCTGGGCTTCGACGACGTGCAGACCACCTCTTACGAGCATCGCTCCACCATCCAAGACAACATCGCCAGCCTGGCCAGCGGCGCCACCGACACCGTGGCCTACACGCTCGCCTCCAAGCACATCACGGCCGACGACGGGCAGGCCAAGACCCTCGTGCTCGTGGCCGTGCGCGGCTCATACGGCTCGGAGTGGCTGAGCGACTTCAACATCGCGGGCGACGCGCCCGCAGGCTACCCCGACGACCACGTGGGTTTCGCCGCAGCGGCAAGCGTGGTGATGGCCGACCTGCACACCTACCTCGACCGGCATGCCGGGGAGGACCTCTGCCTGCTCGTGTGCGGCCACAGCCGCGGGTCTGCCGTGTCAAACCTGATAGCGGCCAAGGCCGACGACGGGGCGCTCGCCGGCACCTACGGCATCGAGGCCGGCGACGTCTTCTGCTACACCATCGCCTGCCCCACCGTCACCACCTCCGGCGACGCCAACAGCGACGCCTACGGCAACATCTTCAACCTGCTCCTGCCCAGCGACATCGTGCCCGCGTTGCCCCTGCAGGCCTGGGGGTACGAGCGCTACGGCCGCGACGCGTACTTCCCGCGCATGGGGTCTGCGGGCTTTGAGACGCTCGACACCCAGATGCGCGCCTACTACCAGCAGGCCTTCGGCCTTGAGAGCGCAAGCGACCCAGCCGACGCCGACGCGGTGGACGCCGCCCTCGACGAGTTCTATCAGACGGTGCCCAGCTGCGAGGGCCTGGGTTCGCTCGACTCTATGTGCGCCGTCGCCCACCTCTTCGTCTACGACATCGACTCGGCGCGCGTGCTTGCCAGCCACTACCTGCCCACCTACCTGGCGTGGCTCGCCGTGGCAGGCGATGCCGCGACGCTCGGTCTGGAATAGGGAGCGCACCATGAAACGTCTGGCCCTACGCATCATCACCGTGGTCGTGCTCGTCTGCGGCACGGCGTCCATCCTGCTCGCGGCGCTCCTGTGCTTCCTGGGGATGCCGGCCTTCCACTCCACCGTGGCAGGCAACACGTCGTTGCTGCTGTCGCGCAGCGCCGATGAGGCCGAGCAGCTTGAGGCCTACTTCGTCATGGCCGCGCTGGGCGTGGCGCTTCTGAACTTCGGCATCCTGAGCGCCATCCAGGGCGTCATGGGCATCCACGGCCTGCGCACGGGCCGCTTCGGCAAGTTCATCTTCACGAGCGGCGTGGTGGCGTTCTCCTCGCTCTTCGAGCTTATGAGCGGCATCGGCGACCCCGTCTTCTCCGGAGCCGTCATCGTGGCAAACCTGCTGTTCGCAGGCCTCGCGTTCTGGGAGCAGCGCGGACAGGGGAAGGGCGAGACTGAAGGGGCCTAGCGGCGAAACGCCGGGGTCGCAGAGTCAGGCCTGCGGCTCCCCTATCGAACCCTGCGTCTCCCGGACGCGCACGACCGCGAAGCCTTTCGTCTGCCAGGGCCGTCGGCCTGAGGCGGCCGCGCCCTCAAAACCCCACCAGCCCGCAATCGAAAGGCGGGCCCCGCCGAAGCTGGACCCGCCCATATCACGCTCTCTATGGCTGCGGCCGAAGTCGCACGCCTCGGCGGCTTACTTGCCCGCCGGCTCGGCCAGCTCCTCGGCCATCTCGCGGTCGATGGCGCCCTGAGGCGAGGGGGGCTTCACGTCGAAGGGCACGGCAGGCGTCACGAGGCTCACGAGCGGCACGATCACGAGGCTCGCAATCATGGCGACGGCGCCGCAGTTGATGGAACTCGCGAAGAGCGCGCAGCCGAAGAACCCGGCGATCATGTTGCCCGTGGTGAGGCCCACGCCCACGATGAAGCTCGCCCACACCGCGGCCTTGGAGATGCGCCCCGAGTACAGGCCCCACACGAAGGGACCGAGGAACGAGCCAGCCAGCGCGCCCCAGGAGATGCCCATCATCTGGGCGATCCAGGCGACGTTGGAGTTGTACTGGTAGAGCGCCAGCGCCGCAGACACCACGATGAACACCACGATGAAGGCGCGCATCCACACGACCTGGCGCTTCTCGTCCATATCCTTCACCACGTTGTCCTTGAGCAGGTCGAGCGTGAGGGTGGAGGAGGAGTTGATCACGAGGCCCGCCAGGGTGGACATGGAGGCCGACAGCACCAGCACGATCACGACGCCGATGAGCACGTCGGGCAGGGTGGAGAGCATCGAGGGGATGATGGAGTCGTACACGGGCGTGCCGTTGGCCTGATACTCGATGGTGTCGCCGTAGAGGCGTCCGAAGCCGCCCAGGAAGTAGCAGCCGCCCGACACGATGAGGGCGAACACGGTGGAGACGATGGCGCCCTGCTTGATGGCCGGGCCGTCCTTGATGGCGTAGAACTTCTGCACCATCTGCGGCAGGCCCCAGGTGCCCAGCGAGGTGAGGATGACCACGCCCAGCAGGTTGGCCGGGTCGGGGCCGAACATCGAGGCGAACACGCCCTGGAATCCCGTGCCGCCGTCTATCTGCGACAGCGCCGTGAGCGACTCCATGAAGCCGCCGTTTGCGCCCAGCACCGCGGCGATAACGGCGATGATGCCGATGAGCATGATGATGCCCTGGAGGAAGTCGTTCACCACCGTGGCCATGTAGCCGCCCACCACCACGTAGATGCAGGTGATGAGGGCCATGGCGAGCACGCACACCTCGTAGGGCAGGCCGAACGCCATGCCGAACAGGCGCGAGAGTCCGTTGTAGACGCTGGCGGTGTAGGGGATGAGGAACACGAACACGATGGCGGCGGCGGCCACGCGCAGGGCCTTGGAGCCGTAACGCTTGCCGAAGAACTCCGGCATGGTCTTGGCGTCGAGGCGGTGCGTCATCTCGCGGGTGCGCGCGCCCATCACCCACCAGGCCAGAAGGCTGCCGAGCAGGGCGTTGCCGATGCCCGCCCAGAAGGCGGCGATGCCGTACTTCCAGCCGAACTGGCCGGCGTAGCCCACGAAGACGACCGCCGAGAAGTAGCTCGTGCCGTAGGCGAAGGCGCTGAGCCACGGGCCCACGTTGCGCCCGCCCAGCACGAAGCCGTCAACGCTCGAAGTGGTGCGGCGGCAGTAGATGCCCACGCCAATCGCCACCCCGAAGAATATGAGTACCAAACACACCTTTGCGACCATGATGCACGCTCCAAACAAACGCCTGCCGATAAGCAAATCGGCACTTTAGGCGTATGTGGGGTGCTTGTCAACACATTTTGTTATAACGAATGCTCTTCGCTAGCATGTTTTGAGATAACTTAGCCGTGCGACTCGCCACCCGGGGACAGGCAGCCCGCCGCCTCGTCGATGACAAAGCGCGCGAGCACGTCGTCGGCGCGGCAGGCCGCGACCACCCGGTAGGCGAAGTCCTCCACGCGCAAGACGGCCTTGCCCAGGCGCCCCGCGACCTCCTCGGTCGCGATCTGCCCCTCGCGGAACAGTACCACGCACCCCGGCAGGCTCCACCCGTTATAGGGCCGCGCGTCGAAGCTCGTGGTGTATGAAAGCGGCGAGAACCCCTGCTCCAGGCAGCGCCGGCGCAGCTCCTCCCACTGCAGGTCGGAGTACTCGATGGCACCCGACGGCCTGGCTATGCGCGTGCCGGCGAGCTCCTTGAGGCGCACCGTGCCCCGCCCGGCCAGGTGGCTGTCGGGCTCCACCACCGCAAGGCACCCCGCGTCGTAGAGCCTGCGGCAGTAGACGCCCTCCGGCACGGCAGAGCCGCCGAGGGCGGCCTCCAGCGTGATGACGACATCGGCCCCGCACGAGGTCAGGGCCCCCTTGACGTCGCGTGCGTCGACGTCGAAGCGGTAGAGCGGCATATCTATCTGAAAGCCGTGCGCCTCCGCGGCGTCGCAGGCCTGCCCGATGGCGCCCAGCACCGCGTCCATCGAGGCAAACCCCACGATGTAGAGCTGGCGGGCGGCATGGCCGTGCCGCAGGCTCTCGAAGTGGCGCTCGATCTCCTCGCCGATGCTGCGGATGTCGAGCGCCATGCCCAGCAGGTAACGACCCTGCGCCGTGGGCGTCACGCCGTGCGCTCCCCTTGTGACCAGCGGCGTCGCAAAGTGCGACTCGAGTGCGTCGAGGTGTCGGCCCAGGGCCGGCTGCGACACGCCGAGCTCCACGGAGGCCTTGGAGAGGCTTCCGGTGCGCGCGATGACGGTGAACTCGTCCAGATAGTCGTACAGCATGCCGACCCCCTTGGCGACAGGCCATTCAAATATGAATAGCAAGTATACAAAGCCGTCGCCCCGCCCTACAAGACCGACGAGCCCCCGAGGCGTGAAATGCCGTATGGTAGGCACTGTGAGGGGCGCGGCCGCACCTGCATTCACCCAAATACAGCATGGATACCGAGGGGGCTCACCATGGCTTTTACGATGACACGCAGGAATTTCACCGCGACCGCAGCCGCGCTTGCCGGTGCCGGCATCGCCGCGCAGGGCATGACGGGCATTGTCGCCGCGCAGGCCGATGAGGCGCAGGCTGACGAGACGGGCGCGATTGCTCCCCTTGAGGCCCCGCAGGCCTGGGACGAGGAGTTCGACGTGGTGGTCGTCGGCTCCGGAGGCGGCCTGGCCGCGGCGGTGCACGCCTGCGACCTGGGCGCCCGGGTGCTCGTTGTCGACAAGATGCCCGACATCGGCGGCGCGAGCAAGGAGGCGAGCGTCTGGGTGGTCTCCGGCTCGCAGCCCCAGCAGGAGCTCGGCCTGCCCGACATCACCGACAAGCTCCTCGAGGCCGCCTTGGCCGCCGAGCCGTTCGGCGCGAACCGCGCGGCATACACGCAGGCCACGGCCTCGGCTGCGCTGGCTCTGGTGAGCTGGACATGCGAGAGGGGCTTTGCCTGGCAGCCCACCACCGTCACCGGCGAGCCTGGCCCGGTAGGCATTGCGCCGGCGGGGTCGGAGGAAGGCGGCATGACGGCACGCGCCGTCATGGGCGTCTACGAGTTCATGGCAGAGCAGCTCCAGGTAGCAGGTGGTGAGCTGCGCCTGCAAACCGAGCTGGTCGGCCTCGTGAAAGAGGGCGGTGCCGTCACCGGCGTCAAGCTCTGCGCCGACGACGGCTCGGAGGTGTACGTGCGCGCCACCAAGGGCGTCCTGCTCGCGACCGGCGGCATGGGCGCCAACCGCGAGATGCTACGCACCTACGTCCCCACCGCCTACGAGTGCTGCAAGATCAGCTGCACGGGCGTGCAGGACTCCGGCGAGGGCATCCGCATGGGCCTGGGCGCAGGCGGCACGCTGG
Source organism: Acutalibacteraceae bacterium (assembly GCA_963619535.1). Taxonomy (GTDB): domain Bacteria; phylum Actinomycetota; class Coriobacteriia; order Coriobacteriales; family UMGS124; genus UMGS124. The sequence continues at coordinate 34,159 of CAVEWV010000012.1, forward strand.
ACGGCTTCGACCAGTTCATGCAGTTCGACGGCGGCATCGACTACCCCGACTGGAACGTCTACCTGTACAACTCCGCCGTGCAGATCGCCCGCCAGCCCTGGCTGGGCATCACCCGCTACGGCGAGCGCTACCCCTACATCCCCGGCGGCGGCTCCTCGGAGTATGTGGCGGCCGCCCAGCAGCTCGACTCGCTGCCGGGTCACGAGGGCTTCGTCTTCTTCGACGACAAGTTCGAGGAGTACGGCCCGACGTTCCAGCAGGGCATGTGCCGCAGGCTCATCGACACCGACTCCATGCCCGACGAGGGCCGCGTGCCCGAGGCGCTCGCCAACCCCCACTGGTACGACGGCGTGCGCGACGCCATCGCCGCAGGCACGGTGACCAGCGCCGACACCATCGAGGAGCTGGCCGAGAAGCTCGGCCTCGACCCCGGCAAGGTGGCCTCGGCGGTCGATGAGTGGAACGCCCTGTGCGAGCAAGGCAGCGACCCCGAGGGCAAGATGCCCGACGAGTTCCTCTACCCCATCGCCCAGCCGCCCTTCTACGGCATGGCCCTGGGCTCGCTCGTGTTCGCGACGCACGCCGGCCTTGCCGTGGGCGCCGCAGGCGAGGTGCTCGACGCCAACGGCAACGCAATCGCCGGCCTGTACGCAAGCGGCTGCGCCGTGGGACGCCCCGGTACGGGCGCCAACGGCGACTGCTGCTACGCGGCGGCCACGGCATGGCTCGCGGCCGAGGGCATGATGGGTGCCTCGGCCTAAGGCTCGCGCCAACGGCGGCGAGATCGAACGGACGGATGCCGCCGCGTTTTGCGGGTTCGCCTACCACGAATAGGCCTGTTGATGCCCCCTGCCATGACAAGCGGGGGCATCCGTGTTTACAGGCATGCGTCTTACCAGGGGTTTTGAGCGCGATTGCCATACAACGGGCGCACATCGGAGCAGCCCGGCGGGCCGCTGGCGCAAAAACGCGGTAGGCGAACCCCGATTATGCGGCACAATCTCGGCGAAATCGCCCGCCCTACGCCTCCGTGAGGATCGGCCAGTCGCCGGCGTGCTGCTTCGCCACGCTCACGAACTCCTCCATCGCAGGTGAGAAGGCAGATCCGGGCAGCGTGGCGATGCCATACTCGAAGAAGCGCTGGGGCGACAGCGGCATCACGCGCACGTCGCCGGAGAACCTGTCGGCGATACCGCCCATGCACAGCGTGCAGCCCACGCCGGCGGCCACCATGTTGAAGGCGGTGAAGGTGTCGTCGGTCGCGAAGCGCACGTTGGGCTCGACGCTCTTCTCGCGCAGGATCTTCTCCTCGTAGGTCTCGTCGGCCGGGTGGATGCGGATGAAGGGCTCGCCCTGCAGCTCGGCCAAAAGGACGCTGGAGTTGCCCGCCAGGTGCGACGAGGCAGGCACCCACGCCACGAGCTCGCAGCGCCCCAGGGGGATCCAGTCGAGCTTGGCGTGGCCCTCGTAGAACACCATGCAGTCGATGCGGCGCTGCTCAAGCATGGTGCGCAGCCGGTCGGTGCCCTCCTCCACCACGCGCACCTGAAGGCTCGGGTAGCGCGCCTGGAAGTCGCGCAGCACGTCGGGCAGCCAGAAGGAGGCCACGTTGGACTGCACGCCGATGACGATGGCGCCCTCCGACATACCGCGGATGCGCGCGGCCGTCTGGCGCACCTGCTCGTCGGTGGCGGTGATCTGCTTAAAGAGGGGAATCATGCGGCGGCCCTCGGGGGTCAGCTCGACGCCCGTCGTCTTGCGCACGAGCACCGAGAACCCCAGCTCCTCCTCCAGGGAGTCAACGAGGCGGATGATGCCCGAGGGGGTGTAGCCGAGCTTCTTGGCCGCGGCCGACATCGTGCCGCACTCGGCGGCGGCCACCACGGCCGCACAACGCTTCACATCCACGCAGGCCCTCCTTGCACCCTCGCCCGATCAAGGTCAGGCCGCGATTATAGCCCAGCCGCCCCAAGCCGGGCGCATGCTTGCATTTTGTAGCCGATACCTGGACAAATCTTGCGCAGATGCCCCACCGCCCGGCACGCGTGGTACCATGCGGCAGGTTGTTTTGACCTATGCGAGCACGCGCTTGAGAAAGGCGAGGGGCATGAAGCTGATCGTTGCCGAGACCTACGAAGAGATGAGCCGCCTGGCGGCCGACGAGATCGCCGCCGTCATCAAGGCCAAGCCGGCCTGCGTCCTGGGCCTGGCCACGGGCACCACCCCCATCGGCCTGTACGCCGACCTGGTCAAGCGCTACGAGGCCGGTGAGCTGAGCTTCGCGCAGTGCCAGTCGTTCAACCTCGACGAGTACTGTGGCCTTGAGGGCACCCATCCCCAGAGCTACCGCTACTTCATGCAGCAGAACCTCTTCGACCACGTGGACATCGACGTGGCCAAGACCCACACGCCCGACGCCCAGGCGCTCGACGTGGAAGACGGCGTTGACGCCTACGACCGCGCCATCGAGGCCGCCGGCGGCGTGGACATCCAGCTGCTCGGCATCGGCCACAACGGCCACATCGGCTTCAACGAGCCCGACGACGTCTTCGAGAAGCAGACGCACCGCGTCGAGCTCACCCAGATGACCCGCGAGGCCAACTCGCGCCTCTTCAACTCCATCGACGAGGTCCCCACCCACGCTCGCTCCATGGGCATCGGCACCATCATGCGCGCCCGCAAGCTCCTGCTCGTGGCAAACGGCGCCGCGAAGGCCCAGATTGTGCGCGACGCCCTCATGGGCCCCGTCACCCCGCGCGTCCCCGCCTCCATCCTGCAGTTCCACCCCGACGTCACGGTGGTGCTCGACCGCGAGGCCGCCGCGGCGCTCTAGGAAGACGAAGGGCGGTCGCCTTTCCGTGCGCCGCTGCGACAACGGCGCGAAGGAATGACCCTGAACGGCAGGGGCGAGGCGTCTAGTTCGATTACCCAGGGGCCGCTGCTTGGCGCTGCACGGCGACGTATCCCTTAGGCCGTAAGTCCATCCGGGCTTGCGGCCTTTTCTGAAAGGCGGGCATGATGGGCATGGGCACGATAGATGGGGCTTGCTCGGACGCGGCGAACGACGCGCTGGTGCGGGTAGCGGGCGTGACGGGCGGATTGGTCTTTGGTGAGAGCGCCTTTGCCCCCGGCAAGGTATGGATCTGCGGCGAGAAGGTCGTAGAAGGCCTGGCGGACGGCGAGGGCGACGGAGGCCGTGCGGCATGTGGGGAGGATGACGGCAGCCGCGCGGCCGCCGACCCGACGTGCGACGAGATAACCGCCGGCCTTCTGCTCGACGCCACCGGCTGCTACGTCATCCCCGGCCTCATCGACCTGCACTTCCACGGCTGCATGGGCGACGACCTCTCCGACGCCAGCGCCGAAGGCCTGCACCGCATGGCCGCCTACGAGGCCTCCCGCGGCGTCACGGCCATCTGCCCGGCCTCCATGACCCTGCCGCACGACAGGCTCATGCAGATCATGGCCAACGTCGGCGCCTTTGAGGCGGCCGGCAGCGAGGCCGAGCTCGTGGGCATGAACATGGAGGGCCCCTTCATCTCCCCCGACAAAGTGGGCGCCCAGAACCCCGAGTACGTGCGCGGCGCCTCGGTGGAGGAGTTCGGCGAGCTGCAACAAGCCGCCCAAGGGCGCATCAAGCTCGTGGACGTGGCTCCCGAGGAGCCCGGCAACCTCGACTTCATCGCCGCCGTCTCCGGCGAGGTACGCGTGTCGCTCGCGCACATGTGCGCCGACTACGACTGCGCCAAGCAGGCCTTTGAGGCAGGCGCGCAGCACATGACGCACCTCTTCAACGCCATGCCGCCGCTTCACCACCGCAAGCCCGGCCCCATCGTTGCCGGCAGCGAGACGCCCGGCGTGACGCCCGAGGTCATCACCGACGGCGTGCACGTCCACCCCGCCATGGTGCGCCTGGCCTTCGAGCTCTTCGGCGATGGGCGCGTCATCATCATCTCCGACAGCCTGCGCTGCTGCGGCCTGGCCGACGGCGACTACGAGCTGGGCGGGCAGACCTTCTCGCTTGAGGGCCGCCGCTGCACCCTGCCCGACGGCACCCTCGCCGGCTCTGCCAGCGACCAGATGGCCTGCCTGCGCACGGCCGTTTTGGAGATGGACATCCCCCTGCTCAGCGCCGTGCGCGCCGCCAGCACCAACCCGGCCCGCGCCTTAGGCGTCGGCGACAAGTACGGCTCCCTCGCCCCCGGCCACACCGCCAGCCTGGTCCTGCTCGACCAAGACACCCTCGAGGTCAAGCACGTCGTCCTGCGCGGCAAGCTGCTGAAGTAGCGCGGAGGCGCCCTCCCTCGAGACAGGAGGGGCTCCCGGCGTTGCACGTGCGCTGCCGGGAGCCCCTCGCCTTGTTGATTATCCGCCATCGCCCAATCGCGGACTCAGATCATACCTGCCGGAGATGCCGGCGACTACGCCTTGGCCGCACTGACGCCGGCGATCCTGCCCCAATTCAGCGTGCCCTGCAGGCAGGTGCCGCTTCCGGGATAGTACGGGCCCAGCCAGCCGCCGGAGTTGGTGCCGGCGGCGAAGAGGTGGGCGATGGGCTCGCCGTTGCGATCGATGACCTGCGCGTCCGTGTTGATCTTCAGGCCACCGATGGAGCCGATGTTGGTGTTGACCGTCTTCCAGGCGTAGAACGGCGGCTCGTCGAGGGCCGTCACCTGGACGGTGCGCCCGAAGAGCTGGTCCAGGCCGGCCTCGACGTCGGTGTTCCACTTGTCTACCGTGAACGTGAGGACAGCGGGGTTGCAGCCCATGGCCGTGGCCAGCTCCTCCACCGTGTCGCCCGTCACCATGGAGCCGTCGTCAAGAGCGGCCTGGAGCGTGTCGGGGTCGCTCCAGGCAGCCTGGGAGACGCCCGTCATCTTGCCGTCCATGACCATCCAGCACGCACCCGTGGTACCGGCCTCGTCGTCGAAACCGCCCTCCTGCACGCAAGCGTTGTAGATGGCGCGGCAGTGGAACGCGTAGGTGGTGTCCTCGCGCACGAAGCGCACGCCGCGCTGGTTCACCAGGATGTAGGGAATCTCGGGGTTGGTGTTGTTGGTGTAGGACCAGGTGGCCAGCAGCAGGTCCACCGCGCCGCCGAAGCGCCCCACGTCCGCGCCCGCCTCGATGCCCATCACGATGCCGTCGCCCGTGTCCGTGGCGGCGGTGGCAACGGCCTGGGTCTTAAGGTCCCAGTACTGCTGCGGGTTGTACTTCTTGGCCAACTCCTCGTTGTGCTCGATGCCGCTCATGGCGAGCACGACGCCCTTGGTGGCTTGGAAGCGCCTACCGTCGACCGTCTCCACGCCGGCCACGCCGTCGTCGCCCATCACCAGATGCGCGGCGGCCACGCCGGTCTGGATCTCGCCGCCCGCCGCGCGCACGGCGGCTTCGGCGTTGGTCGTCCACACCACGCCGCCGGTCTTGGTGGCGTCGGAGGCATCCGTGATGAGGTGAATGCGGTCGGCCATGTTGTCCGCGCTCGTGTAGGAGGCCGGGTAGCAGCCGAACACCTTGGAGTAGGTGATACCGAAGCTGTCGGCCATCCACTGCAGGTTGTCGGCCGCGTTGTCGGCCATGACACGCACGAGGTCGGGGTCCACGAGGCCCTCGCCGTCCTGCATCCAGAACTTGTAATGCTTGTCGGCGGAGTCGTCCTCCACGCCGTTGACGCCCAGCTCCTTCTGCCACGTGGTGCCGGCCGCCTGAACGGCGCCCTCGGCCGTGGCCGTGGTGCCGCCGCACACATCGGCCTTCTCTAGAACAAGAACCTTCTCGGCGCCCTGTTCAAGCGCAGCATAGGCCGCCGTCAGGCCCGCGCCGCCGGCTCCGCACACGATGACGTCATAAGTCGCGTCCCATGCCTGGCCCTCGGCCCCCACCGCCGCCTCATCGGCATGCGCCGATGCGGCAGTGACGGCTCCTCCTGCGGCAAGCGCTGAAGCAGCGGCAACAAAACCGCGACGGCTTACGGAACAGGCAGCACTCTCTGAAGCAAACATACGATGTCCCCCTTGTCAGACATCCTACTTGCCTTCCGGCACGCGGGTGCGCGCCGGCTCCCTTGCGGCTGCGCCCTCTTCGCTTCCCATGCGAACAACGAGCCGCAAGGACAGACCGACACAATACACCGTATCTGGGCTGCTGACGATTAATTTTGCATAACAATAACAACAAGCTGAATCCAATGGTCCTCTCGGAAGACCAAGGCAAACGCTGCCGGTTTAAGAGAAATCAGGTTTCTTCTCTGCGCCTTACATCAAGCGCCTCTTCCGCTTTACAGTATGGTAAACATGTGTCTATGAACATAAGGGGTGTTCAGAATGAGCGAGTCAGCAGCCAGCGAGCATGAGACGCTCGGCAACTCATCGGCCGAAAGCGGCCGCCGCACCGACAAGGACGGCGGGATTACCGCAACAGGGAGCTTAAAAGCAACCGACCGTCGCACGAGGTATACCAAGATGGTGATTACGGAGGCGTTTTTCTCCCTCCTTCGTGAAAAGGGCTTCGCGCGTATGTGCGTGACCGACATCTGCAAAACAGCCCAGATCAACCGCGGCACGTTCTACCTGCATTACGAAGACAAATACGCGCTCCTCGGCGAGCTTATAGACGAGGCCCTCGATGCAGGCCAGATTCTGGGCGCAAACCCCGACGCCCTATGCCAGCGCATCCCTCAGACGGACGACGCGCGGCTGCTGTACGAAGACCCGGACACGTTCGTCCATGTGGCACGACGGGTGGTTGAGCGAAGCGCCCCCAAAATAGTTCCGGATATCATGTCCCGCACCGGCCTGGGCGAAAAGGACGCATACACGCTGTTCACCTTCCTCGCGCAAGGCGATTTGGCCGTCAACCGGCAACTGGGCTGGGCGGGAACGACAGAGCTTGCAGACGCGCAGGGCCTGCTGTCGCGCTTCGTCGAAGGCGGCTTCCGTGCTCTGAGTGCAGGTGACGGCGACAGGTAGCAACAAAAAAAAACCCTCATGGCGCCAATCACAGAAGCGCCATGAGGGCGATGGATTCCTTACTCTACGCGCTCGACCAGCATGATGACGGGACGTAGGCCGTCTACGCAGGCAAACACACCTTTCCCAGGGTCCTTCGCTCCCGCGTTCTCAGGCAGGAGCGTGCCGGATTCTGAGAGCCGCACCACCATCTCCTCGATGGGCTTCCACGCGTACTCGCACAGCCCCTCCGGCTTGTGCGCCCCGTCGCTCGCAAACACCTGCCCCGGCTTGTGAAAGGGGCAGACCCCGAAGGTGGGAAGCGCATATCGCCGCGCCAAATCCTCGTCGAGCTCCGATTTCAAGATGGTGATGCGCACGGGATGGGTCATCTCGCATGCCTTTCTTTCTGGGAGTCCGTCAACCCCATGCTGCCCGTAGACACAGGACTCGGTCGCGTTTGCCGTCAGTCTTGTCAGGGAGACGACGCTTGAGCCATGCTGACCCATCGCGTAGGGTCCTTACCTGCATCGTTGGTGCGCTAGCACACTGGAAAGTGACGCGTCCAGCGTTTCCCCGGGAAAACGATGATTGAGTCATTCGGCCCCAATTGCATGGGGCCCTGCCTGCCCCGTTGGTACGCTGGCGCACGAGAAAAGTGACCTGTTCACCCTTTCTCTAGGAAAGATCGCCCAGAGACGCAATCGCTTGGTCGAGAAGTTCCGCCGCCTTCTGCTGGTAGAAGCGCTCGGCAGAGGGGTTGTGGGCGACTTTCTGGCCGGCCTTCTCGGCCGAGCCGTGGGCGTACGTGTAGTACCACTTGGCAGTCGCATACTGCTCGCGCGCCTGGGCCAGCGTCTCCTCGTCCACACCGCCGTCGCTCGTGGCCTTTGTCAACAGCTCCTGAGCCTGAGAAATCTTCCCTTGGACGGTCTGTTCCATTTCGCCAAGCTCGGCCTCGGCGCTCTCAATGAACGTGCGCATCTCATCAACGTTATTGACACCCTGGCTCTCGTGGCAGGTGAGGCAGAACTCCAGGGCCTCCTCGTTTTCAAGCGGCGTGGAAGAAGCATCGTGGGAGGTGTACTCGTTGCCGTCCTCGTCCGCCTTCGTGGGCATATGGCAATCCACGCACGTCAGTCCCAGCATCTCATGGACGCTGCCCTGGAAAATCTCGATATCGGGATGCTGCGTGATGAAGACGTCTGCGCCCGTATCCTCCTCATGAGTCGGCTGTACCCCGTCTTCCAGGAAGGCGCGCTTGAGCGAGTCGGGGTCGAAGCCGTAGCGATAGGGGTCGATGTCCTCCAGGTCGCCTTCGTAGTCCGCAAGCCATGCACGACCGTAACGGCCCACAGCGTTGTGGCACTGGCCGCACACGGCTTCCTCCGTGCTCACCTGGGTCAGAACCGTCTTGCCAATGAGCTGGTAGAACACCAGATTTGGGGAAAGCGAGCTGCCCGGCGTATCCGCGTGGCAGATGTTGCAATCCCAGTAGTTGCCGTTGCCGACATAGTCAGCCGCGTCAGCGGCGAAGGCCTGTTTGCCCTCCTGCGCATACAGGGCGTTGAAATCTGTTGACTTGCACGAGATGCACGCCATGGACGAGCCCTGCTGCAACAGCATCGGCTCGACATGCTCGGCCAGCGTGGCGTGAGAGTGAACGTACCCGTCGTCCTCTTCTTCTGCCTCGCTGGTACCCGCCAAGAAGGAGTTCACCTCGTTGGGGAAGATGCTCGCGTAGTCCTCAGCAGTGTCCCGCGCCGCTTGAGTCGGCAAAGCGTCGGCGACATTGCCGGAGGCATCCGTTTGCCCCTGAGCCTGACCATCGACCGGGTTGCACGTTATAAGCGCCGCGACACCGAAGACCGATGCCGCCATAACACCCGCTGTCACCGCATTTCTGACGATACCCATGACCCCATTCCTCCCCCGTCCCCCCGGCTCGCACAACCCGCGAACCGGAAAATGTACACATGTTGATTCTCAATATGCGTACGCCGCGCCCAGAAGACAATGAGCAGATAGGCCGATGTGTTGAGCAAACTGACAGCTTGCCGAAACTGACCATGACATGCGCTGTGAACGAGAACGTCTCTTCCCACTCGTTGGGCCGACCAGGCCTCTGTTCTTGCCCTCATGCATATGCGCGCAGTAGGCAGGCAACCAAGGCACCGTACATACGGGATTAGCTACGTCCGAGCGCCCCCGACCCTGTGCTTCCATACTCGAAGGCCGCAGCCGTAGGCTGCCGGCCGCCCGACCCTCCAGCTCCCAACCCCACCTTCCTCGAAGGCCGCAGCTGCAAGCTGCCGGCCGCCCAACCCCCACACCGCATGCTGCCCGGCCTCGCCCCCACGCGATCCGGGGTGTGGGACGCGCAAGGGCCGGCGCGGCGTCTCAGGCGCAGTTTTTCCAAGAGAAAAGGCCCTCTCGGGCCTTTTCTCTTGGAAACTGTTTGAGCACTGAGACGCCGCGCCGGCCCCGAGGGAGCCTCCCCTACCCCATCGCCTTCGCGAACCAGGAAGTGATGCTCGTGGGATGCGTGATGGCCGTGCCCACCACGACCGCCCACGCGCCCGCCTCGATGGCTTCCTTCGCATCCTGGGGCGAGTGCACGCGGCCCTCGCACACCACCGGGAATCCCGGGAACTCCTCGCACGCCTGACGCAGAAGCGGCAGGTCGGGGCCGTCGGCCATCGTGCAGTCGATGGCGGCCACACCGTGCGACAGCGTGGTGGACACCAGGTCGCACCCGGCGGCCACGCCGCGGCGGATGTCCTCGATGGTGGCGCAGTCGGCCATGATGAGCACGTCGCTCTGGGCACGGATGCCCGCGACAATCTGCTCGAACGTGCTGCCGTCGGGACGCGGGCGGTCGGTGGCGTCGAGCGCAACCACGTCGCAACCCGCGTTCACGCACGCCATGGCATGGCGCAGGGTGGGCGTGATGTAGACGCCCTCGTGGCCCTCCTTCCACAGGCCGATGACCGGCACCTCCACGCGGCCCTTGATGGCGGCGATGTCAGAGAGGCCCTGGCAACGAATGGCGGCCGCGCCGCCCAGCTCGCAGGCACGGGCCATCTGGGCCATCGTCTCGGGGTGGCGCAGGGGCTCGCCCATGTAGGCCTGGCAGCTGACGATCAACTTCCCCTGCAAAGCTTCGATTACGGGATGCATATGAAACACCGTCTCTTCCGATCGCGCGGGCCCATGCGCCGCGTTGCGCAGGGCCCCATGTACGTCCAGCACACTTCGGCCCTGTGCGCCTTGCGCATGGGCCGCCTTCTATTCCCAAGGTCTCTCGGGCAGGTACCCGCGCGCTTTACGCACGAGGCCCGACAACCCTAGAAACCACAAACACACCCGGCCCCGTGCTTCTCGCAGGCGAGCCAAGTTCATCACAGGCAAGCTGGGCACCCGACTCTCGCCGGCGCCTATCTCCCCTCGCACACGCGCTCGAGCAACCATTCGGCCGCGCCGATGAGGGGGGCGTCGTCGCCCAGGGCCGCATCCACCACAGGCAGGCCTGCCATCTCGGGTGTGATGAAGCCATCCAGACCCGCTTGCAGGGCGTTGCGCCAGATAGCGCCCGCCTTGCACACAGAACCGGCCACCACCACGACCTCAGGGTCGATGATGTCGGCCCAGGAGGCGATGGACTCGCCCAGTGCGCGACCCGACTGCTCGATGACCTCGCGGGCCAAAGCCTCGCCCTCGTTGGCGCGACGCGAGATCTCGCCACCGGAAAGGGCCTCGCCGCCGCGCGAGCGATAGCACTCCTCGATACCACTGCCTGCAACGACGCTCTCCAGATGACCCGTGCCGGCCCACCCGCTGGGCCTGCCCACAGCCGCCGGATGCAGCGCATGCCCCAGGGTGCCGGCGTAGCCGTGCGCCCCAAAGAACACCTTGCCGCCGATCACCACGGCGCCGCCCAGGCCCGTGCCCGCAGCCGCCATGATGGCGACCTGCGCGCCTTTGGCCGCACCGTGGCGCACCTCACCCATGGCATGGGCATGCACGTCGTTGAGCACCGCGACCGGCACCCCGCACGTTTGCTCCAGCCTTGCGCCCAACGGCTGACCCATCCAGCCAGGCATGAGGTCGTTTGCGTAGGCCACCAGGCCGTCTGAGGTGCGGATGGTGCCGGCTGAGCTCACGCCCACGCCCACAAGGGGGCAGCCGGCGTCCTCACGGGCCTTCTCGCACAGGCGCGCCGCAAGCTCGCAGACACGCGCGAGCACGTCGGAACCGCCGCGCTGCGCTTCCGTGGGCATGCTCACGCGCTCAGTCACGCACGGCAGGGAGCCTGCCTGCTCATACACCGCGATGCAGCCGGCAATCTTCGTGCCGCCGATGTCGAGCGCCACCACAGAAAAGGGGGACGGGGTCGCGAACGCGACCTCGCCCCCCTGCATGGCGGCGGAGGATGATGCAGTCGTCATTCTCCGCTTCCTTTCCTCAAACTAAGCGCGAACGGGCTGGTCCTGAGGGATGAGGCCAGCGGTCTTGAGCACGCCGCAGATGGCCTCCACGTCGGCGCCCACGAGAGGCTGGACGGGCTCGCGCATCTGGTTGGTCTCGAAGATGCCCATCTGCCACAGAGCGGTCTTGAAGGCGCCCACGCCAGCGCCGAAGCCGACGGTAGCCTTCACGACGCGCGTGAGGAACATGAGGCGCGCCACATGGTCCTGCAGCTCCTTGACCTTGGCCCAGTCGCCGGCCTGGAAGGCACGCCACATCTCCACGTAGCTGTACGGATCCACGTTGGCCAGGCCGGGCACGGAGCCGTCGGCGCCAGCGAGGTAAGCGCCGTCGACGCAGACCTCGTGACCGGTGAGCAGCTGCAGGGGGTGGCCGGCGTCCTCGTTCTCAAGGATGAGCCAGCGGAACGACACGTCGTCGCCCGAGGAGTCCTTGACACCTTGGAGCACGCCGTCCTTGCCCAGACGCACCAGCATGGTGGGGTCGAGCTTGGTGTGCACGCACACGGGCAGGTCGTAGGCGAAAAGCGGCAGGTCGGTGTTCTCACGGATGGCGCGGAAGTGGCGCTCGGTCTCCTTGGGGCCGCCCAGGGCGTAGAAGGGAGCCGTGGAGACGAGGCCGTCGACGCCGATGGCCTCGGCACGCTTGGCCTGGTCGATGACGCGCAGCGTCTCCATGTCGATGATGCCGGCAAGGACAGGCACGCGGCCGCGCACGATGGAGACGGCCTCCTGCAGCACATGCTGGCGCTGGGCGTCGGTCAGGAAGGCGACCTCGCCCGACGAGCCCAGGAAGAACAGGCCGTCGACGCCGGCGTCGATCATGCGGTTGATGTTGCGGGTGAAAGCCTTGAGGTCGAGCGTGCGCTCGGCCGTCAGGGGGATGACTACAGGAGGGATGACGCCTTTGATGCACTTGGGATCCATGAGTCCACTCTTTCGTATCTTGCTAACGATTGTGCACGTACTTGCTTCTACTTGCCCAAATCCGGGTAGAGCAGCGACGGGGCAGCTCCGAGGAGCAGCTTAGTATACTCATCCTTCGGATTGTTAAACACTTGCTCGGCCGTGCCTTCCTCCACAGGCTTGCCACCGTTCATGACGATGATGCGGTCGGAGATGTAGCGCACCGTCTGG
>CAVEWV010000013.1:0-44418 GCA_963619535.1 Acutalibacteraceae bacterium
GGACGCGCTCGCCGGGCTTGACCACGATGACCTGCCCGACCTCGACCTCGTCGGGGCCCACCTGCACAAGCGCCCCGTCGCGCTCGACGTTGGCATAGTCGGGCGCGATGTCCATCATCGCGGCGATGGACTTGCGGCTCTTGCCCACCGCATAGCTCTGGAACAGCTCGCCTACCTGGTAGAACAGCATGACGGCGGCACCCTCGGCCATGTGCGGCTCAGCCTCGGGGAAGAACACCATCGCAAACGCGCCCACGGTGGCCACCGTCATGAGGAAGTTCTCGTCGAACACGCTTCCGTGCTTGACGTTGCCCACGGCCTTGGCGAGCACGTCGTAGCCGGCGATGAGGAAGGGGACGAGGAACAGCACGAAGCTCGCGTACACCCCGCCGGGGTTGCCGAACACGCCCTCCAGCACGCCCAGCTCGTCGAGCGCGTATACCGCCGCGAAGATGCCCAGCGCCACCAGGATGCGCGCCAACCGGTGCTTGAGCGACTCCTTCTTGCGCCTCTTCTTTTTCTTCTTGGCCTTGTCAGCCTTGCTGTCAGCCATCCCTAACCCCTCCCATCTACAACAAACCCCGCCACCGCGGGGTCCTTTTCAAAAATGTTCACGAGCTCAGCTCGTGAACAACAAAATTTAAGGTTCTTCCCATCACCCGAGGAGTCTGCGCCCCCAGGGAAAGGATGAGGCCTGATGCGAGTTCCGCAGCCGCATCTACGATGCGGCGAGGACTGTCTGAGCAGCAGGCCTCATCCTTTCCCTTTCGTGCGACATCCCCCTAACGAATGATCTCGCAATCAGGTTCCACTTCCTCGGTGTACTCCACCACGCGCTCCAGCACCTCGTCGAACTCGCCGTCCTCGGCCTCGAGCGTGAGCTTCTGGGTCATGAAGTTGACCGAGACGCTCTTCACGCCGTCGAGCTTTGCCAGGCCGTCCTGCAGCTTCTGGGCGCAGTTGGCGCAGTCGATCTCGTCGAGCTTGAATACCTTGCGCATGGCTCTCTCCTTTTCCGGCCGGGCGTTGCGGGACTCGGCGCGTACGTAAACTTCTTAACATATGAACAATCGTTCATATGAACTGAGGGCAAGATACGCCCGGCCGCACGCCCTGTCAACCGGCGCGGGCAAAGTCAGGCGAGAAATTTGCAGGCGGGGGACATGCGTCGCTTGCTGCCTGGATGCGCCCGGTTAAAAGCCGCAGGTCCGGGTACGAAAAGGCCTCCCCGGGCCCGCGCGTCGTAATCGACGTCTGGGCTCGGGGAGGCCTCATGCATGCTTGCTTGCGGCAAGGGCAGTGCCGACGCGCGTCCTACTTTCCCTGCATGACGGCGTCGATGGCCTGGATGGCGGCGGTGCGAAGGCCGCACTCCTCCAGGCGGGCGACGCCCTTGATGGTGGTGCCGCCGGGGGAGCACACGGCGTCCTTGAGGGCGGCGGGGTGCTCGCCGGTCTCAACCGCCATCTTGCCGGTGCCGGCGATCATCTGGCCGGCGAGCTGGTAGGCGATGGCGCGGGGCACGCCGTACTTCACGGCCGCGTCGCCCAGGGCCTCCATGAACATGGCCACGAAGGCGGGGCCGCAGCCCGAGACGGCGCCGGCCACGCCCATGAGCGAGGCGTCCACGAACACGACGATGCCCGTGGCCTCGAGGATGGGGCGCACGATCGCCAGGTCGGCGTCGGTGAGGGAGTGGGTGGACTCGCACACCCAGACGCCCTCGTTGACCTGCACGGGGGTGTTGGGCAGGCAGGAGAGGTGGTGCGTGCCGGGCACGAGCACCTGCTCGTATTCGTCGAAGGGCATGTTCACGGCCACGGAGACCACGATCTTGCTTGCCAGCTCGTCTGCGATGGGCTCGCAGACCTCGTCTACCAGGTAGGGCTTTACGGCGATGAACACGACCTCGCAGGCCTCCACGACCTCCTCGGCGCTCTCGCAGGCGTTGATGCCGAGCTTGTCGGCGTTTGCGCGGAGCTTGTCGAAGTTCTTCGCGCAGGCGTAGATGTTGCCCGCGGGAAGCGCCTCGGCGCGCAGGAGTCCGCGCGCGATGGCCTGAGCCATGTTGCCGAAGCCGATAAAGCCGATCTTGGTACACGGAACGTCTGACATAAGCCCTCCAGGGTCGTTTGGGTAAAGTCGTGCGCTGCATATGATGCCACAGGGGCGCGGTGTTTTATACCGTGCGTGCGGATGGATTCGCTTGCTGTAACAATCCCGCCCAACCCGTGCGGCCCGGGGCGCACGAAAAAGCCGCCCGCGCATCCCCGTTCAGGGCGCGCAGGCGGCTCATGCGACGCGGGTTTTGCGGCGTGGCTCGGCGCCCTACGCGAGGGCGCGGCCCCAGGCCAGGCTCACCGCGCCCTGCCCCAGGATGGAGCTGAGCACGGGGCCCCCCTGCTTCACGCGCACGTTTACCAGGGGGAAGCGCGCCTTCACGGCGTGCAGCAGCTCCACGCAGCTCGCCCCCTGCCTGCCGAAGTAGGTGAGCGTGATGTCGCGCGGGGCGTCGTCGGGCACGCAGGCGGCCATCTGGCGGGCGAGCGCCTGGATGCCGCGGGCGGTGCTCACGTGCGTCACGGAGCCCTCGCGCACGGTGAGCACGGGGTAGCGGTTGAGCAGCTTGCCCACCGACAGCGGAATCATGGCGAGGCGGCCCGTGCGGCGAAGTGCGGCGGTGCTCGGCACGCTGAAGGCGATGCCCTGGTCGGCGCGGACCTGCTCGAGGCGGGCGACTATCTCGTCGTAGGTGAGGCCCTGCTCGTCGAGCTCGCGGGCCAGGGTGGCGAGGGCCTCCACGCCGCAGATGGTGGACTGCGAGTCGAGCACCGAGATGCGGGGCAGCTTCGCCGCGCCCGCCGCGGCCGCGGAGTTGGCCTCGCGGCTCGTGGCGCCCGCGGCCCGGCGGATGGTGGCGCGCACCTGGTCGGCCGCCTTGCAGGCGTTGCGGTAACAGCTCGAGAACTTGCCGGAGGTCGTGATGCACAGGATGTCGGAGCCGTCCTGGGAGAGGCGCTCGAAGGCCTCCAGGAAGGTCTGCGTGCTCGTGCCCGCGCCCTCGGTGATGCGCTCCTCGTCGAGGGCGGCCGCGAAGTCGCCGTTCTCGCCCATGAACGTCTCCTGCATGAGGGCGCCGTCGAGGCGGTAGGTCATGGGGACCATGGTGGCGCCGATGCGGGCGGCCTCGGCGCGGGTCAGGCAGGCGCTGGAGTCGACGACTATCGCGAGCATATGGTGGACACCCCCATCCCGCGGAACTTGGCGTAGCGCTCGTCGAGCAGCTCGCCGCGCTGCTTGCCGGCCAGCTCGTCGATGGTGGGGACGAGCGCCTGGCGCAGGTTCGAGGCCACCTCGGCCGGCGTGCCCGCGCCCTCCTCCACGATGCGGTCGATGATGCCCAGGTCGTAGAGCTTCTGGGCGGTGAGGCCCAGGGCGGCCGCGGCGTCGGGGGCCTTGGAGGCGTCCTTGTAGAGGATGGACGCGCAGCCCTCGGGGCTGATGACCGAGTACACGGCGTTCTCGAGCATCCACACGCGGTCGGCCACGCCCAGGCCCAGCGCGCCGCCCGAGCCGCCCTCGCCGATGACGACGCTCACAATGGGGCAGGTCAGGCCCGCCATGGCCACGAGGTTCTCGGCGATGGCCGCGCCCTGGCCGCGCTCCTCGGCCTCGATGCCGCAGTAGGCGCCCGAGGTGTCGATGAGGCACACGACGGGACGGCCGAAGCGCTCGGCCTGCTGCATGAGGCGCAAGGCCTTGCGGTAGCCCTCGGGGTGGGCCGAGCCGAAGTTGCGGGCCACGCGCTCCTTGAGGTTGCGGCCGCGCTCGGTGGCGATGACGGTGACGGGGCGGCCCTCAAGCGAGGCGACGCCCGCCACCACGGCCGCGTCGTCGCGGAAGCCCCGGTCGCCGTGGAGCTCCACGAAGTCGCAGAAGAGGTTGTCGATGATGTCGCTGGCGGTGGCGCGCTCGGCGCTGCGGGCGTTCTTCACGCGGTCGTAGGCGCACAGCGCCTGCGCGGCCTGGCCGGCGGCGTTTGCGTGCTTGGAGGGCTTGGCGGGCTTTGCGGGCGCGGCGGCCTCGGGGGCCGGCGCAGCCTTGGGGCGCACCCAGGCGCTTGCCTGCTCGGGGCTTGCGGCGTGCAGGGCCAGCAGCCTGCCCACCTCGTCGCGCATGTCCTTGCGGGCCACGATGCGGTCCACAAAGCCGTGCTCGAGCTGGAACTCGGCGCTCTGGAAGCCCTCGGGCAGCTTCTTGTGGATGGTCTGCTCGATGACGCGCGGGCCCGCGAAGGCCACGAGCGCCCCGGGCTCGGCCAGGATGACGTCGCCCTCCATGGCGAAGGACGCCGTCACGCCGCCGGAGGTGGGGTCGGTGAGCACGCACAGGTAGAAGCCGCCGGCGGCCCCGAAGCGCTGCCTGGCCGCGGAGACCTTGGCCATCTGCATGAGGGAGGTGGTGCCCTCCTGCATGCGCGCGCCGCCCGACACGGTGAAGCCCACCACGGGCAGGCCCTCCCGCGCGGCGCGCTCGAAGGTGCGCGAGATCTTCTCGCCCACCACGGCGCCCATGGATCCCATCATGAAGTCGCCGTTCATCACGAACAGGGCGCAGGGCATGCCCTCGACGGTGCAGCTGCCGCATACCACGGCGTCGGCCTCGCCGGTCTTGGCCCGCGCCGCCTTGAGCTTGTCGGCATAGCCCGGGAAGCTCAGGAAGTCGCTCGCCTCAAGGTCGGCGTCCCACTCGCGGAAGCTGCCCGCATCGCAGGTCAGCTCAATCCTGCGGCGCGCGCCCAGGCGCATGTGGTGCCCGCAGTTGGGGCACACGTCGAGGTTGTGCGCGGCCTCCTCCACGTCGACGATGCGCTTGCAGGAGTTGCACTTGGCGTAGAGCCTGCGCTCGGGGATCTCCACCGGGACGTCGTTTGCGCTGCTCTCAAGCGTGTTGCGCGATTTCTTGCCCAGCCTAGTCACGATTGGCATACAGGTGTCCCATCAAGTCCGTGTGATAGACCCCGCTCAGGAACTCGGGGTTGTTGAGGATGTCGAGCTGCAGCTCGGAGTTGTCGCAGACGCCCTCGATGGCCAGCTCGCCCAGGGCCGAGCGCATCTTGCGCACGGCCTCCTCGCGGGTGGGGGCGTGCACGATGAGCTTGCCCAGCAGCGAGTCGTACCAAGGGGGCACGGTGCAGCCCTGGTAGAGGGCCGAGTCGAAGCGCACCCAGGGCCCGTTGGGCACGTGCAGCATGCTCACCTTGCCGCAGGAGGGGCGGAAGTTCTCGTCCTCGGCGTTGATGCGGCACTCGATGGCGGCGCCCTGCGGGCGGATGTCCTCCTGCTTGAAGGGCAGCTTCGCCCCCGCCGCGCAGCGGATCTGCCACTTCACCAGGTCGAGCCCCGTCACCATCTCGGTCACGGGGTGCTCCACCTGCAGGCGCGTGTTCATCTCCATGAAGTAGAAGTCGCCGGCGTCGGTGTAGAGGAACTCGATGGTGCCCACGCCCGTGTACTTGACCTTGCGGGCCAGGCGCACGGCGGCCTCGAGGATCTTCTCGCGCACGCGGGGCTTGAGGCAGGCGCAGGGGCTCTCCTCGAGCAGCTTCTGGTTGCGGCGCTGCACCGAGCACTCGCGCTCGCCCAGGGCCACGGCGTGGCCGTGCTTGTCGCAGAGCAGCTGCACCTCCACGTGGTGGGCGCGCTCCACGAACTTCTCCATGTAGCACTCGCCGTCGCCGAAGGCCGAGAGGGCCTCGGAGTAGGCCTCCTGGTAGGCCGCGCGGGCCGCCTCGGGGGAGTCCACGCGACGGATGCCGCGCCCGCCTCCGCCGGCGCGTGCCTTGATGAGCACGGGGCAGCCGATGCGGCGCGCTTCGGCCTCGGCCTGGTCGGCGCTCGTGAGCAGGTCGCATCCCGGGGCCACCGGCACGTCGGCCTCGCGGGCGCAGATGCGCGCGGCGTCCTTGCTGCCGAGCCTCTCGATGACCTCGGCCTCCGGGCCGATGAAGACCACGCCGGCCTGCTTGCACATGCGCGCGAAGTCGGCGTTCTCCGAGAGGAACCCGTAGCCGGGGTGGATGGCCGCCGCGCCCGATTTGATGGCGACGGTGAGGATGGCCTCCTTGTTGAGGTAGCTCTCCTGGGGGCGGGGCCCGCCGATGCAGTAGGCCTCGTCGGCCAGGGCCACGTGCAGGGCGTCCTTGTCGGCCGTGCTGAAGACGGCGACGGTCTCGACGCCCATCTCCTTGCACGCGCGGATGACGCGCACCGCCACCTCGCCGCGGTTGGCTATGAGAATCTTGCTGAACATCTTGATGACCTTAATATGCGCGGGGCCGCCGCAGCGCCGCCTTACGAGGCGCATGACCTCGCGCGACGTGCTGCGACGGCCCCTGGTTTTGCACGGCTATGCGTCCTTCTTGGGCATGAGCGCGATGGAGAACTCGCCCGACACGCACAGCGTGTCGCCCACGAGCACCTGGCCCGAGGCGAAGTAGAACGGGCCCTTGTGGCGCGTGAGCTCGCAGCGGATGGACACCTCGTCGCCGGGCACCACGGGGTGCTTGAAACGGATCTTGTCCATGCTCGTGTAGAACGTGTCCTTGCCGCGCGTGGCCTCGGCGCCCACCAGCACGCAGCAGTTCTGCGCCATCATCTCGCACAGGATGACGCCGGGCACCACGGGGTTGCCGGGGAAGTGCCCCTGCAGGAAGAACTCGTCGCCGCGCACCTTGTACGTGCCGCAGGCCACGCCCTCCACGACTTCGGAGGAGTCGAGAAGAAGCATCGGCTCCCTATGAGGAAGTATCTCTTTGAGTTGTTCGCGATCCATAGTCTCTCCCGATCGCGGATTGTCTCTCGCTGCGTTGCCCGCAGGCTCATGTACGTCCAGTACACATCGCCTCCGGGCGCCTTGCGAGAGACAATCCGTCTATCCCAGGGTTTACGGCGTTGTCCGAGACCTTATGCGTGGGGCGCGCGTTTGGGGTGCGTCCGGTACGCTGCGGCCTCGGGTGCCTTGCGAAAAGCGGTCCGTCTATCCCGACGGTTTGAAAAACGAACCAGTGCGATGGCGCCTAGTAGATGCGGAACAGGACCTTGCCGTATTCGACGAGGTCGCCGTCGCAGGCGCAGATCTCGGCGATCTCGCCGTCGCACTCGGCCACGACCTCGTTCATGAGCTTCATGGCCTCGAGGATGCACAGGGTCTCGCCCTTCTTCACCTTCGAGCCCACGCGCACGAACGGGTCGGCGCCGGGGGAGGGGGCCACGTAGAACACGCCCACCATGGGGGCGCAGACCTCGGTGGTGCCGGGCTTGGGCGCAGGCGCGGCCGCGGGCACGGGCGCCGCCGGTGCGGCGGGCGCGCAGGCGGGCTCGGCAGCGGCGGCCGGCGCGGCCGGCATCGCCATGGCGGGCCAGGGCTGGGGCATCGGCGCGGGGCCGGCCGGCCAGGCGGGCGGCTGGGGCGCGCTGCCCTCGCGCTCGAGCTCCAAGGACAGGTCGGGCTCCTCGAGCTTGATGCGCACAAGGCCGCGCTCCTGCATCAGGTCGGCAAAGCCGCGCAGGGTTTCGAGGTCCATGCTTACTCCTCCACGTACTTCTTGAAGGCCAGGGCGGCGTTGTGGCCGCCGAAGCCCAGGTTGGTAGAAAGCGCCCAGGTGAGCTCGGCGGGAACCGCCTGCTTGCCGGGGGTGTAGTCAAGGTCGCACTCGGGGTCGGGCGTGGTGAGGCCCACGGTGGCGGGCACGACGCCCTCGCGCAGCGCCAGGGCGCACACCATGGCCTCCATGGCGCCGGTGGCACCCAGCATGTGGCCGTGCATGCTCTTGGTGGAGCTGATGTGGGCCGCGCGGGCCGCGTCCTCGCCCAGGGCGAGCTTGAAGCCGGCCGTCTCGCAGGCGTCGTTGAGGTGGGTCGAGGTGCCGTGGGCGTTGATGTAGAGGCCCTCCTCAGGCTTCACCTCGCCCTCCTCCAGGGCCATGCGGATGCAGCGGGCGATGCCTGCGGCCTCGGGGTCGGGGCTCGTGATGTGGTAGGCGTCGGCGGTGTTGCCGTAGCCCACGACCTCGGCGTAGACCTTCGCGCCGCGCGCCTGGGCGTGCTCGAGGGTCTCGAGCACGAGGATGACCGAGCCCTCGCCCATCACGAAGCCGTCGCGCTCAGCGTCAAAAGGACGGCAGGCCGTGGCGGGGTCGGGGTTCTTGGAGAGCGCCATGCAGCTCGTGAAGCCGGCCACGGCGTCCTCGATCACGGCGTACTCCGTGCCGCCGGCCAGGGCCACGTCGATCTGCCCGAGCTTCAGGGCGTGGAAGGCCTCGCCGATCTCGTGGGCGGAGGTGGCGCAGGCGGTGACGACGGGCAGGGTGGGGCCCGTGGCATGCTGGCGGATGGACACCGCGCCGCAGGGCATGTTGGCGATCATGTTGGGGATCATGAGCGGGCCCACCTTGCGCGGCCCCTCGGTGTGGCACTTCACGACGTTGTCCACCATGGTGGAGAAGCCGCCGATGCCCGATCCCACGTAGGTGCCCACGCGGTGCGCCTCGACGTTGGCCTGGGCCTCGGGGTCGGTCTCGGCCAGGGCCGCCAGGCGGGCGGAGCCCTCCACGAGCAGGCCGGCGTCGGCCACGGCCTCGTCGGAGGCCGCCAGGGCGAAGATGATGGCCGGGTCGTTGCGGCGGATCTCGGCCTTGGTGATGCCGTGCTCAAGCGGGTCGAAGCCCTTGACCTCGGCGGCCACCTTCACCTTGTAGGCCTCGGTGTCGAAGTGCGTGATGGGGGCGATGCCGCAGGTGCCGGCCTTGATTGCCTCCCAGCTCTGGGGTGCGTTCGTGCCCAGCGGCGTCACGGCGCCGATGCCGGTGATCACGACTCTGTGTTGCATGGGACGTGCTCCTTTGCTCAGGTCTTGCTCTTGCCTGACGGGCCCGGGCCCGCCCTTGCTACATGGCGATGCCGCCGTCTACCCTGATGACCTCGCCGGTGACGTAGGTCGCCGCCGGGCTCGCCAGGAAGGCCACGACCTGCGCCACGTCCTCGGCCGTGCCCATGTGGCCCAGCGGGATCTGCTTGTCGTAGGACGCGCGCACCTCGTCGGACAGGGCCGCCGTCATGTCGGTCTCGATGAAGCCGGGGGCCACCGCGTTGCAGGTCACGCCGCGCGGGGCGAGCTCGCGGGCCACGCTCTTGGTGAGGCCGATGAGGCCCGCCTTGCTCGCCGCGTAGTTGACCTGCCCGGCGTTGCCCATGAGGCCCACCACGGAGCTGACGTTGACGATGCGGCCGGTGCCCTTGTTGCGCAGCCAGGTGCGGTACAGGGCCTTCACCATGTTGAACGCGCCCTTGAGGTTGACGTCGATCACACGGTCGAAGTCCTCGTCCTTGATGCGTCCCAGCAGGTTGTCGCGGGTGACGCCGGCGTTGTTCACGAGGACGTCCACCGCGCCCAGCTCGCTTGCGACCTCCTTGCACACGGCCGCGCACTCCTCGGCGCTGGCAACGTCGCACTTCCAGGCGCGGGCGCGACGCCCCAGGGCCTCGATGGCGGCCACCGTCTCGCGGGCGGCCTCGTCGTTGCCGGCGTAGAGCACGGCCACGTCGCAGCCGTCCTGGGCCAGGCGCAGCGCGCAGGCGCGCCCGATGCCGCGCGACCCACCGGTCACGACCGCCACGCGGGCGGGCGTCTCGGGGGCCTGCGTTGCCTGATCTTCGGCCATGGTTAGTCCTCCTTGAGGGCGGCGAGCACGCTCGCCAGGTCGTCGGGCGTCTCGCAGGACAGGGCGCAGGCGTCGGGCAGGGTGCGCTTCACCAGGCCCGTGAGGGTCTTGCCCGGGCCCACCTCGATGAACGTGTCGATGCCCTCGGCCGCCATGGCCTGGAGGGTCTGCGCCCAGCGCACGGGGCTGGCCACCTGGGAGGCGAGCAGCTCGCGGGCCTCATCGGCCTGGGCGGGGTAGGGCTGCGCGGTGGCGTTGGCCCACACGGGCACCTGCGCCTCGTGCAGCTCCACGCCTGCCAGCGCCTCGGCGAGGCCCTCGCGGGCGCTTGCCATGAGCGGGCTGTGGAAGGCGCCCTGCACGGCGAGCGGCATGGCGCGGCCGCCGGCCTGCTTCACCAGGTCGCACAGGGAGGCGACGGCCTCCTTGGTGCCGGCGCACACCGTCTGGGCGGGCGAGTTGTAGTTCACGGGGTAGGCGCCGGCCTGGGCGGCCAGCTCCTCCACCTGCTCGGGGGTGAGCTTGAGCACGGCGGCCATGCCGCCGGGGTTGGCCTGGCAGGCCGCGTCCATGAGCTCGCTGCGGCGGCACACCAGGCGGAATGCCTGCTCCTGGCCCATGACGCCGGCGAAGGCCAGCGCCGCCAGCTCGCCCAGCGAGAAGCCCGCGACGGCGGCGGGCACGACGCCTGCGGCCCGAAGGGCCTGGGCGCACGCCATGTCGCAGGCCCACACGCAGGGCTGGGTGTTCGCCGTGAGGGCGAGCGTGGCCTTGTCGGCGTGCCAGCACTGCTGCGAGGTGCCGGGGCGCACCTGGTCGCACAGGCCGAAGACGGCGCGGGCCGCCTCGTCGGCCGCGGCCAGCTCGGCGCACATGCCCTCGTGCTGGGCGCCTTGGCCCGCGAAGAGGATGGCTACCTTACCCACGTCTGGGCACCTCCCAGCACGCGCTCGGCGTCGGCCATGAGGTCGTCGACGATCTGGGCCGCCGTCTGCTCCTTATTGACGAGCGCGGCGATCTGGCCGGCCATGAACTGGCCCTCCTGGCCGTTGCCGTCCTGGGCGGCCTTGCGAAGCGCGCCGGCGGAAAGGCCGTGCAGCTCCTCGTCGGACTGGGCGGCCTTCTCGATGGCGGCGTAGTTCTGCGTGAAGGGCGACTTCAGGCAGCGGATGGGGTGGCCGGTGCGCCTGCCGGTGACGGTGGTGGACAGGTCGCGCGCCTTCAGGACGCGCTCCTTGTACTCCTGGCTCACCGTGCACTCCTCGGCCACGAGGAACCTCGTGCCGACCTGCACCCCCTGTGCGCCCAGCATGAAGGCCGCGGCGACCCCGCGGCCGTCGGCGATGCCGCCGGCGGCGAGCACGGGGATCTTCACCGCGTCCACTACCTGCGGCACGAGCGCCATGGTGGTGAGCTCGCCGATGTGGCCGCCGCTCTCGGTGCCCTCGGCCACGACGGCCGTGGCGCCCAGGCGCTCCATGAGCTTGGCCAGGGCGACGCTCGCCACCACGGGCACGACCTTGACGCCGGCCTGCTTCCACAGCTCCATGTACTTGGCGGGGTTGCCGGCGCCGGTCACGGCCACGGGCACGTGCTCGTCGGCCACGACCTGGGCGACCTCGTCGGCGAAGGGGCTCATGAGCATGACGTTCACGCCGAAGGGCTTGTCGGTCTTGGCGCGCAGCTGGTGGATCTGGTCGCGCAGCCAGTCGGCGTTGGCGTTCATGGCGGCGATGATGCCCAGGCCGCCGGCCTCGCTCACGGCGCTGGCCAGGCTCGCGTCGGCGATCCAGGCCATGCCGCCCTGGAAGACGGGGCGCTCAATGCCGAGCTGGTCGCACAGAGGGGTGCGGATCATGAACTACTCTCCCAGGGTCTGGTCGATGACGGCGACGAACTCGCCGACGGTGGAGGGGTTGGACTCCTGGTCGATCTCGATGCCGAACTCCTCCTCGCACTGCATGACGACCTCGACGGTGTCCAGGGAGTCCAGGCCCAGGGAGGCCAGGGTCGACTCGGGGGCGACGTTGGCGGGGTCGACCTCGAAGCCTTCCTGCAGGACCTTCTTGACGCGCTCGAGCGTATCGGACATGGTGTGTTCCTCTCTGTTCGCGGCGACGGGCCTCTCCCGTGCGCCTTGTGCTTGCTCATATCCTAGAGCGGGCGCTTCCTTATGCCCGCAAAGGTGACATTCTACTGCGTCCTGCCCCATTTCAGGAGCGTGGTCGCCACCACCAGGCCTGCTCCAAAGCCCGAGCAGCACACCAGGTCGCCCTCGTGCAGCTGGCCTTGGCGGCTCATGCGGTCGAGCGTGAGCGGGATGCACGCGCTGGAGATGTTGCCGCTCTCCTGGATGGTGTAGGCCACCTTGTCGCGGTCGAGCCCCAGCTTCTCCACGGCGGAGTCCAGGATGCGCTTGTTGGCCTGGTGGAACACGAAGTGGTCCACGTCCGCGGCCTCAAGGCCGCACTGGGCCAGCATCGCGCGCACGTCGGCGCAGATGGAGGTGACGGCGAACTTGAACACCTCCTGGCCCTTCATGTGCAGGAAGGGCTCGGCGGCCGGCGTCTGGTCGAAGGGGGAGTTGCCGCGCATGGCCGGGCAGAAGAGCACGTCGTGGGAGCCCTTGGTGGTGAGCTTGGTGTAGAGCGGGCTCTCGCCGCCCGCGCCGAGCACCACCGCGCCGGCGCCGTCGCCGAACAGCACGCTCACCGAGCGCTCCGTCCAGTCGACCATGCGGCTCATCTTCTCGGCGCTCACCACCAGCACGCGCCGGGCCGCGCCGCGGGCGAAGTAGCCGTGCGCCACGTCGAGCGCGTACACGAAGCCCGCGCAGGCCGCGTTGATGTCGAAGGCCGGGCAGGTGGCGCCCAGGCGCGCCTGCACCATGGCGGCGCAGGAGGGCGTGAGGTCGTCGGCGGTGATGGTGGAGCAGACGATGAGGTCGAGCTCGGCCGGGTCTACCTGGGCGTCCTCAAGTGCGGCGCGGGCCGCGGCCTCGGCCAGGTCGGTGCAGGTCTCGTGCGTGCTGCAGCGCCGCGACGAGATGCCCGTGCGCGAGGCGATCCAGGCGTCGTCGGTGTCGAGGAACTTGGAAAGGTCGTCGTTGGTCACGACGTTGTCGGGCCGGGCGCTGCCGGTGCCCATCACGTGGAATGCCATGCTCTCCTCTGCTTAGTCTTGCGGCGCCTGGCCCGCGCCCTCGAAGGGCGCCGCCTGGGCGTGGGGGTGGGTGATGCCTTGCGCGACGCGCCGGTCGGTCTCGTCGGCGGCGGCGTTGAAGAAGTCGGCGAGCTTCTGCAGGCTGCTCGCGAAGACGCGGCGCTCCTCGGGGCTCAGCTGCCCGGCGCAGGCCTGCACCATGTGGCGGTGGAAGCCCGCGTGCAGGCGGTAGGCGCGCCGGCCCTGCTGGGTGAGGCGCACCACCACCGAGCGGCCGTCGCTCTCGGAGCGCTCCTTGGCAAGCAGCCCCTTCTCGGCGAGGCGCTTCACCTGCGCGGTGGCGCTGGGCACGCGCACGTCGAGCATCTCGGCGAGTGCCGTGACGGGCACGCCCTCGGGGTGCTCGGCCTGGCCCAGGCCCACGGCCTCCACCATGTGCGCCTCGGCTGAGGTGAGGTTGAGGCCGCCCATCACGCGCAGCGACTTCTCCTCGTAGCGCTCGATGGCCCGGTAGGTGCGCACGAGGAACTCGTTGAGCACGCGGTCGAACGTCGCGTCGTCGCCCTGCGGGGCCGCGCTGCGCTCCTCGGGCGCGTCTTGCTGTGCCATCTCGCCTCCCTCGGCGTCGTGGGTGGTGTTGGATAGATAGTTAGACAAACTAAGTATCGACGTGAGCACTATATATGAGATGGGGCGGCGCGGCGCGCACGCGGCATGGCTCCATAGACTCGTCTAAAACCTGCGGCCCGCACCTCGCATGCGGGCGCGGGTGGCCGGGCTGGGCGAACCGGCTCCCATGCGTTTGCCGGCGGCCCGCCCCCGCATAGGGCGCGGGTGTGCCGCGTTGGCACCAAATCATACGGATTTGCTCAGATTTGCCGTAATCATACAAAGTCAGTCAGATTAGAATTGCAACCGCTGCCACGTACGCATAGACTTCTGCGCCGTGGAAATCACGGGGCGGCGCGCAAGGAGAGCGCGCCGGGCAGCCCCGAGGAGAGTATGGAGGAAACAATGGCTGATTCTGCCCTGCTGAGCGTCTCCGGCCTCAGCACCCAGGTTGGCGAGAAGCCCATTCTGCACGGCGTCGACCTTGCCATCAACCCCGGCGAGGTCCACGTGCTCATGGGCCCCAACGGCGCGGGCAAGTCCACGCTGGGCAAGACCATCATGGGCGACCCCACCTACGAGGTCACCGGCGGCACCATCGAGTTCGACGGCCAGGACGTCACGCAGCTCAGCGCCGACAAGCGCTCGCTGGCCGGCATCTTCATGAGCTACCAGGCCCCCGTCGAGGTGCCCGGCGTGCCGCTGTACCAGTTCCTGCGCACCATCACGCGCAAGCGTCCCGGCCCCAAGATGAGCGGCTCGAAGTTCCGCGCCCACGTGGGCGAGCTGTGCGACCAGCTGAGCCTCAACCAGTCCAACCTCGTGCGCGACCTCAACGTGGGCTTCTCGGGCGGCGAGCGCAAGAAGGTCGAGATGCTGCAGCTGCTGCTGCTCCAGCCCAAGCTCGCCATCCTCGACGAGACCGACTCCGGTCTGGACGTCGACGCCCTCGAGGTCGTGGCCCGCGGCATCCAGGCCTACCGCGAGATGTGCGACGGCGCGCTTCTCATCATCACGCACAACACGCGCATCCTCGAGCGCCTCTCCATCGACAAGACGCACGTCATGGTGCGCGGCAACCTCGTGGCCACGGGCGACGGCACCCTGGCCAAGCAGATCGACCAGACCGGCTTCGCCTCCTACGAGGCCCTCGAGGCCGCCCAAGCCCACGACGCCGAGTAGGTGAGCGCGCGATGGCAAACACCGACGTGGCCGACTTCACCCAGGCGGGCGGCGGCCTGTACGACTTCACCAAGCCCGAGGAGGGCTACGAGCGCGCGGCCGACGGCCTGACGCCCGAGCTGGTGCGCGAGATCTCGGCCAAGAAGAACGAGCCCCAGTGGATGCTCGACCTGCGCCTCAAGAGCCTCGAGATCTACGAGAGCACGCCCATGCCCCCCAACTGGGGCCCCTCCATCGAGGGCCTCGACATGAACCACATCTCCGCCTACGTCTCGCCCAAGACCGACCAGGCCCAGGACTGGGACGACGTGCCCGAGGACATCAAGGACACCTTCGAGCGCCTGGGCATCCCCGAGGCCGAGCGCGCGAGCCTCGCCGGCGTGGGCGCCCAGTACGACTCCGAGCTCGTGTACCACAACATGCGCGAGGAGGTGGCCGCCCAGGGCGTGGTGTACTCCGGCGTTGAGGAGGCCCTGGAGGGCCCCTATGCCGAGCTCATCCGCGAGAAGTTCATGAAGCTCGTGCCCCCCACCGACCACAAGTTCGCCGCCCTGCACGGCGCGGTGTGGAGCGGCGGCTCCTTCGTGTACGTGCCCGCCGGCGTGAAGGTCGACTTCCCGCTGCAGAGCTACTTCCGCCTCAACGCCGCGGGCGCCGGCCAGTTCGAGCACACGCTCATCATCCTGGAGCCCGGCGCCGACCTGCACTTCGTCGAGGGCTGCTCGGCCCCCAAGTACAACGTGGCCAACCTGCACGCGGGCTGCGTGGAGCTCTACGTGGGCAAGGGCGCGCGCCTGCGCTACTCCACGGTGGAGAACTGGTCCAAGAACATGTACAACCTCAACACCAAGCGCGCCCGCGTCGAGGAGGACGGCGTCATCGAGTGGGTGTCGGGTTCCTTCGGCAGCCACGTGAGCTATCTGTACCCCACGTCGTTCCTCGTGGGCGACCGCTCCAGCTGCGAGTACACCGGCATCACCTTCGCCGGCGCCACGCAGAACCTCGACACGGGCACCCGCGTGGTGCTGCAGGGCAAGGACACGCGCTGCTCCATCAACGCCAAGTCGCTCTCCAAGGACGGCGGCATCTCCACCTTCCGCTCGGCCGTGTGCATCACCGAGGGCGCCGAGCACGCCAAGGCCTCCGTGAGCTGCGCCTCGCTCATGCTCGACGACCACAGCCGAAGCGACACCATCCCCGCCATCGACGTGCGCTGCCGCACCGCCAGCGTGGGCCACGAGGCCACGATCGGCCGCATCTCCGACGACACGGTGACCTACCTCATGAGCCGCGGCTGCACCGAGAACGAGGCCCGCACCATGGTGGTGAACGGCTTCGCCAACCCCATCTCGAAGGAGCTGCCGCTTGAGTACGCAGTCGAGATGAACAACCTCATCAAGCTCGAGATGGAAGGCGCGGTGGGCTAACGTGGAGACGCAGAACACGCAGGTACTGAAGCAGGTGAACGAGCTCCCCACTCCCACCTGGAACCACTTGGAGATCAACGGCATCGACATCGAGGTGCCCGCCGTCGAGGCCGCCCAGGCTAGCGAGGCCGAGGAGCGCTTCGCGGCTGCGAGCTGCGTGCCCCCCGTGGGCGGCGCCGGCCAGCAGGCCCAGGCCTGGCTGGAGGCCGCGGCCGGCGAGGTGTGCCGCGTGGAGGTGGCCCCCGGCGAGGTGGCCGGCGAGCCCATCGTGGTGGACATGGAGCAGGTGGCGCGCATGGCCTTCGCCCTGGACGTCACGCTGGGCGCGGGCGCTCAGGCGAGCGTCGTGCTCGTGGGCGACGCCCCCGCGGGCGCGGCCTCCACGAGCGGCTGGTCGGTGCGCATCGCGGTGGAGGAGGGCGCCAAGCTCGACCTCTTCTCCGTCGTGGCCTGCGGGGCCGAGCAGATGCTCGACAACGTGGGCATCGTCGCCGGCAAGGACGCCCTGGTGCACGTGAGCCAGTACGTGCTCGACGCGCCCCTGTCGTCCACGGGCTTCCGCTGCGACCTGGCGGGCGACGGCTCCGTGCTCGAGCTCGACTGCCGCTACCTGGGCCGCGGCTCGCAGATGCTGGACTTCGGCCATGTCGTGCGCCAGCTGGGCAAGCGCACCCAGTGCACCATGACCTTCTCGGGCGTGCTGGCCGACGACGCCTGCAAGTCGCTGCGCGACACCATCGACCTCGTGCGCGGCTGCAAGGGCTCCAAGGGCAGCGAGAACGAGACGGTGCTGCTGGCCGGCGACGGCGTGGGCAACCAGTCGCTGCCCGTCATCCTGTGCGACGAGGACGACGTGGCCGGCGACCACGGCGCCACGGTGGGCGAGATCAGCCCCGAGCAGCGCGCCTACCTGGTGTCGCGCGGCCTGGCCCCCGAGGACATCCCGGCCCTCGTGATGGAGTCGACCTTCGCCGCCGCGCTTGAGGTCGCCCCCGTGCCTCAGGCAAGCGCCGCCGTGCGCGCGGCCGCCGAGCGCGTGCTCGGCCCCGACGCCGTGGCCGACATGCTGGGGGAGTAGCGCGCCCCTCACGATCGTTCCCGCCCGCCCATCTCCCGTGCAAGCAGGGCAGATGGGCGGGCTCTTCTTACCTCAACCTCTCACTGGAGGATGCCCCATGGCACGTTTGTATTCCATCGACGCGACCGAGACGGCCGATCTGGGCCTGTCGGGGTGCGTGAGCGCGGCGGCGGGCAGCCCCGATGTCGACGACATCGAGAAGAACCCCTTCCGCGCCGAGTTCGCCCTGCTTGCGAACTCGCCTGAGTTCGTCTACCTGGACTCCGCCGCCACCGAGCAGCGCCCGGCGTGCGTGCTCGACGCCCAGCGCCGCTTCTACGAGACGATGAACGCCAACCCCCTGCGCGGCCTGTATCGCCTCTCCATCGAGGCCACTGAGGCCATCGCGAAGGCCCGCGCCCATGTGGCGCGCTTCATCGGCGCCCCCGAGGCCGACGAGGTCGTCTTCGTGCGCAACGCCTCCGAGGCGCTCAACCTGGCCGCGAGGGGCCTGGCGGGGATCTGCGACCTCAAGCCCGGCGACGAGGTGGCCATCTCCATCATGGAGCACCACTCCAACCTCATCCCCTGGCAGCAGCTCTGCCGCGCCACGGGCGCGACGCTGGTGTACCTGCGCCCCGAGAAGGGCGGCGACTTCGTCATCTCCCAGGAGGAGATCGACTCCAAGATCGGCCCGAACACGCGCATCGTGTCGGTGGGCCAGGTGTCCAACGTCCTGGGCGTGGAGAACCCCGTGCGCGCCATCGCGGCCCGTGCCCACGAGATGGGCGCCTACGTGGTGGTGGACGGCGCCCAGGCCGTGCCGCACATGAGCGTCGACGTCTGCGACCTCGGGGCCGACCTGTACGCGTTCTCCGCGCACAAGATCATGGGCCCCATGGGCATCGGCGTGCTGTGGGGCAAGCGCGAGATCCTGGAGGCCATGCCCCCGATGCTTCTGGGCGGCGAGATGATCGATTGGGTGAGCGAGACCGAGGCCGCCTGGGCGCCCATCCCCGAGAAGTTCGAGGCCGGCACGCAGGACGCTGCCGGCGCTTACGCGCTCGACGCCGCCCTCACCTACGTGGAGTCCATCGGCATGGACAACCTCGTGGCCCGCGAGCAGGCGCTCATGGCCTACCTGGTGCAGCGCATGGAGGCCCTGCCCTACATCGAGTTCGTGGGCAGCCACGACGCGGCGCGCCACCACGGGGCGTTCTCGTTCAACGTGGCGGGCATCCATCCCCACGACGTGTCGAGCCTGCTCGACGGCTACGACGTGGCCATCCGCGCCGGCCACCACTGCGCGCAGCCGCTGCTCACGTGGCTGGGGGGCATGGGCTCCTCGTGCCGCGCGTCCATCGGCGTCTACAACGACAAGCATGACATCGATCGCCTGGTAGAGGGCCTCGAGGGAGTCTGGGGGATGTTCCATGGCACCAATTAACCCGCTGTACACGCCGGCTCTCATGGAGCACAGCTCCGACCCGGACTACAAGTACGAGATGGAGGACGCCACCTGCGTGCACGAGGGTGTGAACCCCTCCTGCGGCGACGACCTCACGCTGTCGCTCAAGATCAACGACGCCGGCGTCATCGAGGAGGCGGCCTGGCAGGGCATCGGGTGCGCCGTGTCGCAGGCTTCGGCCGACATGATGAGCGACCTCATCACGGGCATGGACGCCGCCGAGGCGCGCAGCCTGTGCGAGGTGTTCAAGCGCATGGCCCGCGGCGAGGAGAAGGACCCCGAGGTGCTCGAGGACCTGGGCGACGCGGCCTGCCTGCAGAGCGTGGCGCGCATGCCGGCACGCGTGAAATGCGCGGAGTTGGCGTGGAGGACGCTGGGCGAGATGTTGGACGAGAGGGAGAAGTAGGGCTTTTTTGGTCCGGTAGTCTCCCGAGGGGCCGCAGGTGGGGTACGGGCTCAGACAGTCCTCGCCGCTTCGCGGCTGCGGAACTCGCCCGAACCCCACCTGCGGCCCCCTGCGTGCGGGGCGCCTCCACGCGGGGGAAGAACGGGGAGATGAGTTGTGCCCGCCATGCGCGTTGCGCACGGCGGGCACGTTTGTATGGGGAAGGACGGCACACGAGGAAGGGAGACTGCCGGGCCGCAGCGCGCGGGGCGCACGGGAACGGGGGATTGCCGGGCCGCAGCGCGCGGGGCGCGGCTGCGGCGTGCGAGCGCTGGGGCGAGTGGGGAAGGGCGGTTGCTGGGCCGCAGCGCGCAGGGGCGCGGCTGCGGCGGGCATGCGCTGAGGAGCATGGGGGCGCGGCTGTGGCGGGCGGGCGCTTGGTTGTGGGTGAAGGCGAGGGAGGTTGGCGATGGTGGTTGATCGGGAGAGGTGTGTGGGGGCGTTCGGCGCGTATGTGGCTGCGTATGACCCGGCGGACCCCAAGATCGCGCTCAAGATCGAGCATACCTATCGGGTGGCGGAGCTGGCGGAGGGGATTGCGCGAGACGAGGGGTTTGCGGCGGCGGACGTCGACCTTGCATGGCTGTGCGGGCTTCTGCATGACATTGGGCGGTTTGAGCAGGTGCGACGGTTCGGCACGTTCAGCGATGCGCGGTCGGTGAGCCATGCGGAGCTGGGAGTGCAGGTGTTGCTCGACGAGGGGCATCTGTGGGAGTTTGTGGAGCGGGACGACGGGGCCGAGGGCTTTGCTCGCTTTATCGCCGAGGTCGTGGGCACCCATAGCGACTACCGCTTGCCCGAGGGGCTCGACGCGCGCACGCGCATGTTCTGCGAGATCCTGCGCGACGCCGACAAGGTGGACATCCTGAAGGCGGTGGGGGAGTCGGACCTGTCGGCCGTGCTCGATGTGCCGATGGGCGTCATTCTGGCAGGTGAGATCTCTCCTGCCGTGCACGATGCGTTCTATGCCCATCGCACGGTCAAGCGGGCCGAGCGCTCAGGTGCCGCCGACATCCTGGTGAGCTATGCGTGCCTGCTGTTCGAGGTCGTGCATCCATATGGCCTGTACGTTGCCTCTGAGCAGGGGTTTGTCTGGAAGCTCTTGGGCCTGCCGTTTACGAACGAGAGGACGGCGGCCGAGGTTGCGCGGATGGCCGGGCACCTGCGGGAGTGGCTCGATGAGCGCGTGTCCACCAGGGCCTCCGGATGAACCCCGGTGCTCAGACAGTTTCGCTGTGAAGGGCGCAGCGAAAAACTGCGCCCGGGGTTCATCCGGGGACCTTATTGGGGCTGTTACTTGGCTTAAACTTTCGATGAAACTGAAGTTCAATGCTATATAGCTATTTTCTTTCGATTAATCGAAAGTTTTCTACTATACTGACCGCAAATGTTCGACTAATCGAAAGTTTGGTGTCAGCATGGATGAAGTGCTTGTTCCTCGGCCACTGTATGATTCGGCCATCGATTCCCTTATCGGCTCGCCTGAGATAAAGGTGCTTGTTGGCGTGCGGCGCTGTGGAAAATCATCCTTGCTCGCCTTGCTTGGAAAGCGCCTGCGTTCGCAGGGGGTGGACGACGATCATATCGTTCACTTGAAGCTCGATGGGTATGACGTACCGCTTGAGCCGGACGCACGCTGGTTGGATGCACAGATTCGGCCACAGCTTGCCGAGATTCCCACAGGGGAAGACGCTTACGTGCTTCTCGATGAGGTGCAGGAAGTCGCAGGGTGGGAGGACGTCGTACGTCGGGTCAACTCTCTTCCCAACACCCAGGTCTTTGTGACGGGGTCGAATGCCCGGGTGCTTTCCGGCGAGCTCGCAACCTTGTTGTCGGGCAGGTATGTGGAGATACCGGTTTACCCGCTGAGTTTTGGAGAGTATCTCTCATTTGGGCAGACGTTTGGATGGGACGTTTCCTCGCCGCAGACCCTTTTGCCTGATTACGTTGCTTTCGGTGGCATGCCGGCGTTGTTCTCCTACTCTCAAGGCGACGTGTCTTCATATGAACGGGTGCTGGCGGGCATTTTCGACACGGTCATTCTTAAAGATGTGATTGCGCGGGCCCATATCAAAGACGTCGACTTGCTCACAAAGATCGTGCGGTATGTCTTTTCCACATCGGGCAATCTGTTCTCAACAAAACGCGTGGTAGATGTCCTGTCTTCATCAGGCAGGCGTGTGTCGCAGGAGACGGTCGATAACTATCTGGCGGCTCTCGTGAATGCCAAGGTTATGGCCGCGTGCGAACAGCAGGGGCTTGCAGGCAAGGCGGTACTTCGACCGCAGCGCAAGTTTTATGCGGTGGATAACGGACTGCGCAACTTGACCATAGGGTTCAACAGAGCACGCGATACAGGCTATCAGCTTGAATCAGTTGTATACAACGAGCTGATTCGCAGGGGCTGGCGCGTCGCGGTTGGGTCTTTGCCGGCGGGGGAGATTGACTTTGTGGCCACGCGCCGAGATGAGCGTGTGTATGTCCAGGTATGCCAATCGGTGCTCGACGAGGCGACGTTTCAACGCGAGGTTGCGCCTCTCGAGGCAATCCATGATTCTTTTCCCAAAATCGTGCTTGTTGCTGACAGGTGGAAGACGGGGACGACTTCGACTGGCGTGCGAATTGAGAACATCGTGGATTGGGCGCTCTCGTAGTGCGTGTCCACCAGGACCCCAGATGAACCCCGGTGCTCAGACAGTTTCGCTGCGAAGGGCGCAGCGAAAAACTGCGCCCGGGCCTCATCCGGGGGCCGCGCGGGATCTGCGGCTTGATGGCGCGGTGGGGCGGCCGTTGGCGTGGCT
This sequence comes from Acutalibacteraceae bacterium, assembly GCA_963619535.1. Classification (GTDB taxonomy): domain Bacteria; phylum Actinomycetota; class Coriobacteriia; order Coriobacteriales; family UMGS124; genus UMGS124. Next base: position 21,873 of record CAVEWV010000013.1, read on the forward strand.
GGCTTGCGGCCTGATGAGGTGCTGAGGCGGCCGTTGGCGTGCGACTGTTTTACGGCCTGACGGTGCGATGGGGCGGCCGTTGGCGTGGCTGCCTTGCGGCTTGATGGGGCGCCGAGGCGGCCGTCGAAATGCGGTCCCGCCGTGGTTCGGGTGCTGCTAGTACAGGCTGAGGCCGCCGGCCACGGCCAGGACGACGATGGCCACGGTGACGGCGAGGGCGATGAGCAGGCTCGCGGCGCGGCGCTTGTTGTCATGCTGGATGGCGTAGCACATCGCGACGGCGGCAATGAGGCAGAAAACGGCCGTGAGCAGGTGGTAGGGCGGGTTGGAGACCATGCGCAGCGCGTAGCTCACGCACATGAGGCCCTCGATGGCGCAGCCCAGGCCCAGGATGATGCACCCCAGGGCGTTCTGCTTGGTGATGAGATGGGCGATGAAGCCGCCTGGCAGGGTTACGAGCGTGGCCGGCCCCCAGATGGTGCTGTAGTAGTACCAGGCCATGTAGGGCGTCACGCTGCCGAGCACAACCTCGACGCCGAAGATCACAGGCTGGCTGATGAGGAAGAAGACGAAGGTCTTGAGCGCCGACTCCCAGCCCTTCTCGCAGTTTGAGGCGATGATGAAGGCGAAGACCACCCACCACTCGTACGACACGGCGATGTCGTGCAGTGAGGTCTGTTGAAGGGCCGGGATCGAGGCCATGATGCCGGCGTACACGCCGGCGCCCAGGGCGAACAGGACGGTGGCCGGCCAGCTCATCTTGAGGCCGCCGAAAAGCTTGCGCAGAAGTGCCAAAACGGGATTCCTTTCAGTTTGACGCTCGCGTGCTGCGCGCGTGGGTACGGAAACGGGGTTCCTTTCAGTTCTACGCCCACATGCTTGCGCGCGGGCGTTTTCAGGTCGGGACGGGCACGGCTCGGGAACGATGCTTGAGTTGTGCCGCCCTAAACATGCAGGGCCTTTGCCTCGCCATTGTCGCAGCGGTGCGCTGGTAAAGCGAGATGTTCGGCACCTCCCCGGGCGCGCGGCCGTGCCGTGCACAGCGACATGTAAGCTTACCACCAAGGAGGCCGGGCGGTGTTGTCGCGAATGTGGTCGCAGCCCGTACGAAAGCAGGCCTCCTCATCTGCGGAAAGTCTCCCTAGCCCTTCCGGCGCTCCAGCAGGCCCAATGCCGCGATGCTGGCTATGACGACGGCGATGCCGGCCAGGTTGCCGGGGCCCAGCACGTTGCCGCACAGGGCCACGCCCAGCGCGGCGGCCACCACCGTTTCCGAGGAGGCGGCCACGGGGATGAGGCTCGTCTCGCGCACGAGCTGCACGCCCCGGTAGTAGAGCAGGTAGGCGATGCCCGTGGGGACAAGGCCGATGCCCAGGCCCGCAGCCAGCACGGCGGGGTCGAGCATGAGGGCGCTCGTCCAGGGCCGGGCCACGCCTAGCAGCGTGAGCGCGGCGAAGAGGTAGCCGTAGGTGCTCATGGCGAAGGTGTCCACCTTGGGGCTCGCGAAGCGGCTGATGATGGGGATGAGCGCGTAGCACAGCCCTGCCGCCACGCCCAGCAGGATGCCGACGAGGCCCGCGCGGGGCATCTCAAGGGTGCCGCCGGTGGCCGCGAGCATGCAGCCGGCCATCGTGGCCAGCAGTATCAGGGCCTTCTTGCAGGTCATCTTCTCGTGGAAGAGCGCCACCGAGAACACGGCGCCGAAGACGGGCGCCACGTTGAGCAGCACCGCCGCCACCGTGACGCCCACAAGCTCCACCGAGGCGCAGTAGACGATGTTGTAGACGCCCTGTCCCACGAAGCCCAGGACGGCGCACACGGCGATGTCGCGCGGCCCGAGCTTGAGCGAGGAGGGCCCCTTGAGGGCGAGCGTCGCCACGAGCATGATGAGGAAGGCGAAGGCCATGCGCACGAAGGCGGCCAGGCTGCTTGAGCAGCCCAAATCGAGCAGGAGCTGGATGAAGGGGCCGGTGGTGCCCCAGACGGCGCCTCCCAGGAACACCAGGGCAAAGCCCGCGCCTTGGCCGGCTCCTCGCGGGCGGTTTGAGTTCTTGGGTCGCGCAGGCTGCGGCACGGCTGCATCTCCTGGGTGGGCGAGGGTTGGGCGGGCGGAGGCGGTTTTCGGAAGGTCGCCCGGTGACCGCGGGGGTATCCGGGTGCGCTGCAGGGCCACCGGCGACTGCGGGCATCCGTGTGCGCTGCCGGGGCATCGGTGCCCCAGGCCGGTCCGGTCGGGCGGCAAGCCACCCGGGCTTCTCACCTGATTCTATCGCTTGACGGGCACCCGCCTGCCGGCCCTAGTGCCTGGAGCACATGCCTTCCATGAGCATGCCGGGAAGGCTGCCGTCGGCCCCCACGCCCGAGGTCACGACCTGGGGGGCCGCTCCTCCCAGGGCCTGTTCCACGGCATCGGCCAGGGCGGCGATGAGGCCGGGCGCGGCGTTGAGCGTGTGCACGTAGGTGAAGCTCGCGTCCGGGCCCGCCGCGGCCATGAACGACGCGCGCAGGTCGCGGTCCACCTCCAGGGCCGTCTCCATGTTCTCGGCGGTGAAGATGGGGCACAGGATGCAGATGTCCCTCACGCCCTGGGCCGCCAGGTCGAGCACGCACGGCTCGGTGAAGGGCTGCAGCCACTTGCGGCTGTCGAAGCGCGACTGGTAGCAGGTGAGGGCGTCCTGCGCGGGCACGCCCAGGGCCCGGGCGAGCATGTCGCGGCAGGCCTCGATCTGGTCGCGGTAGGGGTCGCCGTGCTCGATGTCGGCGAGCAGCGTGGAGTGGCAGCTCACCAGGAGCTTCGAGCCGGGCTTGTACGACCACACGGCCCGCACGCTCTCGATGAGGGCGTCCTGCCAGGCCTTCTGCTCGCAGAAGCTCGGAATCTCGACGACCTCGGGCTTCCAGCCCTGGCGAGCGAGCCTCTTCAGCACCTTGCGGGCCTCCTTGAGGCAGGTGCCTGCGCAGACGTTGACCTGGAAGGGATAGCAGGGCAGCAGCACGATGCGCTCACAGCCCTGCTCGCGCAGCTCCTCCAGGCCCGAGGCGATGCTGGGGTTGCCGTAGCGCATGGCCAGCGAAACGCGGGCCTGGTCGTGGCCGCGCGCGACGAGCTCGGCCTTGAGGGCGTCGCGCTGTTCGCGGCTCGCGATCATGAAGGGGGAGCCGTTGGGCGTCCAGAAGGCCTTGTAATTCTCCACCGTGCGCTGGGGGCGGCTCGCGCAGATGTGGCGCACGAGCGGCTTGCGCACGAACGCCGGGGCGCTGATGATGGCCGGGTCCATGAGGAACTCGCCCAGGTAGCGCGCGACCGCCTCCACCGTGGGCTCGTCTGCCGTGCCGGTATTCATAAGCAGGACGCCGACCTTCATGCTCTTCCCCTCTGGCCTTCCCGATAGTCAACCGCGAAAGTGTAAGGCCCCGGCCTGCCCCCACGGCGCGTCAAGGGATTGAGTTTTCTCAATGAGCGCAAGAGTGTCGGCGGATGGGACGTGTGCCAATGGCCGGCACGTCTTGCGCCAGGGGGCCGGACTTGCGCCTCACCAGGTGGTTCGCATGGCTGGGCAAGGCGGTTCTACGGCGTCCCCGCGGCGGCCTTGCTGGCCAAGTAGTCCACAAACGCCCTGCTTGTGGGGCCTTGCTTGCTCTATACTGGTCGCAACAGCCGCTCTGGTAAAGGAGGGTCCTTTGTCACCGTTTATCTGGCTCGGCATCACCGTGGCGCTCGGCCTGGCCGAGGCCGCCGCGCCGGCGCTCGTGTGCCTGTGGTTCTGCGTGGGCGCCGCGCTCACTTTCGTCGTGAGCTTCTTCGTGCCCGATCTGCTCGTGCAGGTGGTCGTGTTCGTGGTCGCCTCGGCCCTGGGCCTGGCGGCCCTGCGCCCCTTCATGCGCAAGAGCAGCGAGTCCAAGGAGAAGGACGCCGTCACCAACGCCGACGAGTACGTGGGCCGCACCGTCACCGTGGTGCAGCGCGTCCCCGAGGGCGGCAAGGGCCGCGTCAAGCTCGCCGACGTCTCGTGGATCGCCCGCACGGCCGACGGCGCCGCGCTTCCCTCCGGCGCCCGGGCGCGCGTCTGCGCCGTGGAGAGCACGGTCCTCGTGGTGGAGCCGCTGCCCCAGCAGTAGGCCCGCCCTCCCCGCACGGTTTCAAGCGCCGCCCGACCGGGCCGCGTTCTCGCAGGTGCCCGCCGCGCGGCGGGCCCGTTTGAGATAGGAGACGCACATGGACTTCATCGAGTACGGCAACTTCACGAGCATCCTCGTCATCGTCGTGGCGGCGCTCATCGTGATCTATGCCATCTCGCGCTGCATCCGCATGGTGGAGCAGACCGACGCCTGGATCATCGAGTTCCTCGGCACCTACCGAGCCACCTGGAAGGCGGGCCTGCACCTCAAGCTGCCTTTTGTCGAGAAGGTCGCGGCCAAGGTGTCGCTCAAGGAGAACGTCGTGGACTTCGAGCCGCAGACGGTCATCACGCGCGACAACGTCACCGTCAAGATCGACACCGTGGTGTTCTTCCAGGTGACCGACGCCAAGCGCTTCTGCTACGGCGTGAACGACCCGATGAGCGCCATCGAGAACCTCACCGCCACCACCCTGCGCAACATCATCGGCGACCTGGAGCTCGACCAGACGCTCACCTCGCGCGAGTCCATCAACTCCCGCATGTCCGTGGCGCTCGACGAGGCCACCGACGCCTGGGGCATCAAGATCAACCGCGTCGAGCTCAAGGACATCGAGCCCCCGCAGGCCATCCGCGCCTCCATGGAGAAGCAGATGAAGGCCGAGCGAGAGCGCCGCGAGGCCATCCTGCAGGCCGAGGGCGAGAAGCAGTCGGCCATCCTGGTGGCCGAGGGCGAGAAGACCTCCGCGGTGCTGCGCGCCCAGGCTGCCAAGGAGGCCCAGATCCTCGCCGCTGAGGCCGAGAAGGAGGCCGCCATCCTGCGCGCCCAGGGCGAGGCCCAGGCGATCCTGGCGGTGCAGAAGGCCACGGCCGAGGGCATCGAGATGGTGAAGGCCGCCGGCGCCGACCAGGCGGTCCTTGCGCTCAAGAGCCTGGAGGCCCTGGCGCAGGTCGCCGACGGCCAGGCCACGAAGATCATCATCCCCAGCGAGATTCAGGGTCTGGCAGGCCTGGCCACCGCAGCCGGCGAGCTCTTCCCGCCCACGAAGTAGGAAGCGCGGCGGCCAGGGGCGCCTGCGGGAGGGTCGCGGGCGGCCCCTCGCGGGTCTTCCGCCTGACCTGCCTGGCTGCTGCCGTGCGCGCCCGGCCGCTGCTGCGGCCCCGCGCAGGCCTTCCGCCTGGCCCGCCTGGCTGTCGTCGTCCCGTGCTCGGCCCGCCATCGTGCCGGGCGCACACTCGGAGCGTCCCCGCTTACGTTGGGGGCGCTCTTTTGTCACCTGACGGCTTCCGTGCACGTCCGATGCGCCGCGCGGGGCCTATCATGTCTGCCATATATCTTTGGCCCCCGGCACCACGGGGGCGCATTCCACCAAAGGAGAAGCACATGCCTGCAAGCTGCAACGACCATTACTACGAGCTGGGCGCCCAGGGCTCGGCCATCCGCGAGCTCTATGCCTACGGCCTGGCGCGCAAGGCCCAGATCGGCGACGACAAGGTCTTCGACTTCTCCATCGGCAACCCCTCCATCCCCGCGCCCGAGGCCGTGAAGCAGGCCTTCATCGAGGCGCTCGAGACGCCGGCCGTCGAGCTGCACGGCTACACCCCCGCGCAGGGCCTGCCCTCCACGCGCACCGCGATCGCCGAGAGCCTCAACGCCCGCTTCGGCACGGCCTACGACGCGAGCATGCTCTACATGACGATGGGCGCCGCCGCCGCGCTCGACGCCTCCATCTGCGCCCTCACCGAGCCGGGCGACGAGGTGATCTGCATCGCGCCCTTCTTCCCCGAGTACCGCATGTGGATCGAGAACGCCGGCTGCGCCTGCGTGCTGTCGCCTGCCTGCACCGACACCATGTACCCCGACCTGGCGGACCTCGCTGCGCGCATCACCGAGCGCACGCGCGCCGTCATCATCAACTCGCCGAACAACCCCACCGGCGCCGTCTATCCCCGCGAGGTGCTCGAGGGGCTGGCGCAGGTGCTGCGCGCCGCAAGCGAGCGCATCGGCCGCACTGTCTACCTCATCGCCGACGAGCCTTACCGCGAGATCGCCTATGCCGGCGTCGAGGTGCCCTGGGTGCCCGCCATCTACGCGGACACCCTGGTGTGCTACTCGTGGTCGAAGTCGCTGTCGCTGCCCGGCGAGCGCGTCGGATACGTGCTGGTGCCCGACACCATGCCCGCCCACAAGGAGGTCTACGCCGCCATCTGCGGCGCGGGCCGTGCGCTGGGCTACGTGTGCGCCCCCGCCATCGTGCAGAGGGTGGTGGAGAAGTGCTGCACGCTGCCCTCCGACGTGGCCGCCTACGCCACGAACCGCGACATCCTGGCCGGGGGCCTGCGCGAGATAGGGTATGAGTGCGTGGAGCCCGAGGGCGCCTTCTACCTGTGGGTCCGCGCCCTGGAGGAGGACGCCGAGGCCTTCTCGCTGCGCGCCCGCGACAACCATGAGCTGCTGCTCGTGCCGAGCGACTCCTTTGGCATGACGGGCTGGGTGCGCATCTCCTACTGCGTGGCCAAGAAGACCATCGAGGACTCGCTGCCCGCGTTCAAGGCCCTCTTCGACGAGTACCAGGCCTAAGGGGCGCACATGTACTACGTGAGCAAACGGCTCGAGATCTCGGGCGCGCACGCCGTCAACTCGTGCGTGGAGGGCTACTGCGAGGCCTTGCACGGCCACAACTGGATAATCGTGGTGCACTGCAAGGCCACAGAGCTCAACGAGGACGGCATGGTGGTGGACTTCACGCGCATCAAGAAGAACATCCACGGCGTCATCGACCACACCAACCTCAACGAGACCCTGCCCTGCAACCCCACGGCCGAGAACATCGCCAAGTGGTGCGCCGACCAGGTGGGCCCCACCTGCTACAAGGTGGAGGTGTGGGAGACCGAGACCAACAAGGCCGTCTGGGAACGCGACGAGTAGCAAAGTTTTCCCAGGTTAGCGAAAAGGGGTGCCAACCAGCTGGTTGGCACCCCTTTTTCTGTCTTTGGAAGCTCGAGCTGCCCCGCGTTGGCGTCCCTCGTCGTCTCTACCCGTTCAGGTCGACGTCTTCCACCTCGATGGACTCGATGAGGTCGAGCAGCTCGTGGCGGGAGTGGATGTTGAGCTTCTTGTACACGTGGTTGATGTGGGTTTTCGTGGTGCCCTCGGAGATGACGAGCTCCTCCATGATGTGGTTCATGGAGCGGCCCTTGGCAAGCAGGTAGAGCACCTCGGTCTCACGTGCGGAGAGCAGAAACGTCTTCGCCACCGCGTCGCAGCGGCGCATGAAGCGGCCCTTGACGGGGGCGTGGGGAGCGTCGCCCTTCGTGGCGGGCCCGGCGGGCCCGGTGCCCGCCTGCTCGTGGCTCTCTTCGGCAGGCTCGTCTTCCATGTGGGAATCCGCCTGCTCGTCGTTGGTGCAGACGGAGCGCAGGGGAGTGGCGTAGGTGCTCAGGGTCAGGTTGGGCGCGGGTCGGGGCGGCAGGTAGCCCACGGCCATGACGAGGCAGACGAGCGACATCACAAGCGAGCCCTGCGGGGTGGCGAGCAGCCCCGCGTGCACGAACACGTCGCCACCCAAGATCCCCACGGCCAGGCTCGAGATGCCCATCCCGAAGACCGAGGCGCTGCGCAGCAGGTACTCCAGGCTCGCGCCCGCCATGAACGACCAGGTGAGCGCCAGGATTATGCATAGCACCACGACGCTGCCCCCGTCGTAGCCGCCCGCGCCGTCCGTGGTGGTGGAGGCGCAGACGCTCCCCAGCAGGCACACGAGCGGGATGAGGAAGCTGAAGAGCTGCGCGAAGGGCCAGTTGAAGGTCCTCACGCCGTAGACGGCGAAGCACGTGATGACGTAGGCCACCAGGATGAGCACGAGCAGGTTCGCGTCGTTGAGCAGGCCCGGCGCGGCGAAGTCGGCGGCCATATGCTCGCTGTGCGCGAAGAAGAGGCGCAGCACCGCGCCCGTGCAGACAAGCGGCAGCGACACCTTTGCCAGGAAGAGCCGCGTGTCGGCCTTGCGCTCGCTGAAGGCCTTGAAGTGCGCGAAGTCGCCCACGGCCGGGGCGTTGCGCAGCAGCAACAGCATGATGGGCGCCTCGGCCACGAGCAGCGCCGCGCACACGATGAGGGAGACCCCGGCGGGCAGGCGCGTCATGACGACGGCCTCGAGGAGCACGGTGCCGGCGGCCCCGGCAAAGCCGCGCTTCACGACGTCGGGGATGTAGGTGCGCGTGAAGAGGTGCGCCAGGAACAGCAGCACGCACGACACGCCCACGCCGAACAGCGCGCCCACGATGACGAGGATCGCCTCGTTTGCCAGACTGGCGCGCGTGAGTGCCGGCAGCGCCGCCGCGGCCAAGGCGCTCAGGGCCGACCATGTGATAGCGCAGGCGGGGTTGTGGAAGTATGCGTACGACTCAGGCTTGAGGAACGAAACGACCCCGCAGAAGACGGCGCACGCCACAAGGAACGACCCGGAGAGCAGGTGCAGGCTCAGTCCCTCGAAGAGGGCGCACCCCGCGTGGAAGAACGTGAACGGGGCCTGCAGCGCGATGGCCAGGGAGACGGCCAGGGCGCTCGCCAGGCCCGGCTCGGTGTGCTGCTCGTTGACTCCCAGCGCCTGCGGTATTTCGCGCATCCATTGCGTCACGGTTCCCCCTCGTCCCCATTTCTCCCTTGAGGGCCATTATACGCAGGGCCTGCCGCGCGGGTCCCACGGAGTTTTTAACATCCGCACCAATCGTCCCAAATACGCCCAAGCAGGCGAAGCGCGTCTCATCCGTCGCATAAAACACCAGGTCGCAGCATCATCATGCGGTGTTCATGATTGTTGGCGCGTTTCTCATCCATGCCCGTCGGGCTCAAGAATCGTCCTTCGGTCTTGATTGGTCGCGCGCCGTCCGCGCGAGGATTGCCACGATGCGAAAGCCGGGCGCCTGTGCGGGGGACGCCTCGCGGGACTTCTTTCGGCGTGCTCTTCCCGGGGCGCGCAAAGGGACGAGGGGAGGGGCGGGCCGGCAAGGCATCAGGGCGCCTGAGACTCAGGCGTGTCCAATCCACCACTATGGAGGGAGAACGTATGGCTAAGCTCACCATGAGCCGCCGTAACTTCGTCAAGGCTACCGCTATCACCGCGGCAGCCTGCGCTCTCGCTTCCTCGACCACCAAGCCGCTGCAGGCTCTGGCCGAGGGCGTCGACGAGACCGCCGGCGAAGTCAAGCGCGTCCGTTCCTGCTGCCGCGCCTGCGGCAAGATCGAGTGCGGCGTGTGGGTCACCGTCAAGGACGGCAAGGCAGTCAAGATCGAGGGCGACGACCAGTCCAACCACTCGCGCGGCCACAGCTGCTCGAAGTCCCAGGCCTCGCTTCAGGCCTGCTACCACCCCGACCGCCTGCGCTACCCGGTCAAGCGTACCAACCCCAAGGGCGAGGACGACCCCGGCTGGGTCCGCATCACCCTGCCCGAGGCCTTCGAGCTGGCCGGCAAGGGCCTGGGCGAGTGCGTCGACAAGTACGGCGGACAGTCCATCTTCGTCATGTGCGGCACCTCGCGCGTCTGGTCGCTTGGCCCTTACCAGGGCATGAAGCAGCTCTTCGGCACGCCTAACGCCCACCTGGCCTACCAGGTCTGCAAGGGCCCGCGCCACTTCGGCGGCATCATGACCGACGAGATGGGCTCGCCTTGGATGGAGGTCGAGCAGGAGCCGAAGGTCTACGTCCAGTGGGGCACCGAGACCGCCATCTCCAACTACGACACCAACAACCGTGGCATCAACGACGTCATGGCCCACGCCGAGCACCACATCCTCGTCGACCCGCGCATCTGCCCCTCCGGCAAGGAGGCCGACATCTGGCTGCCCCTGCGCCCCGGCACCGACGGCGCGCTTGGCCTGTGCTGGCTCAACTGGATCATCGAGAACGAGGCCTACGACGACACCATGGTGCGCCGCTGGTCCAACGCCCCGTTCCTCGTGGTCGAGGACAAGCCGTGGCTGACCGAGGGCTGGCTCGTCGAGGGCAACGGCGGCATCGAGATGAAGACCCGCCTGCTCACCGAGGCCGACATCAAGGAAGACGGCAAGTACCAGCGCTTCATGGTGTGGGACGAGGCCAACGAGCGCCTCACCTACTGGGACGCCGAGCTGGGCATGTGGGAGGGCGAGGAGCACCGCATCCCCACCACCGGCCGCTGGATCGAGTCTCCCACCGGCCTGAACGGCCGCTGCTTCCTGCCCGACGAGTCCTCCTTCGCCGACCCCGCCACCGAGGCCGACCGCTTCCCCGAGGGCTCCGAGGAGTGCAACCCCCAGGGCCTGCCCAAGCAGCCCGCCCTCTTCCCCGGCGAGATCGAGGTCGAGCTGAAGGACGGCAAGACCTACAAGTGCCGCACCGTCTGGGACAACCTGCACGACCTGTCCAGCCAGTATGACCTGGCCACCACCGAGAGCATCACGGGCGTCAACGCCGACGACATCGAGAAGGCCGTCAAGACCTGGACGACCCGCATCGACCCCGACCACGGCAACGGCGGCATCCACTTCCAGCTCGCTCCCGACCAGAACGGCACCGGCGTCCAGAACACCCGTATCCTGCAGATCCTCTCCGAGATCACGGGCAACGCCGACGAGCCCGCCGGCAACCGCGGCTCCTCCAAGTCGCAGTTCGACGGCAACCCCGGCCGCTCCAACATGCAGGCCAGCTCCGCCTACGGCGACGAGGCCAAGACCTGGGACGGCCGCGACCTGGACCTCGAGGGCGTCAAGAGCTGGATGCACGACTACATCGTGTACCAGCAGGAGAACGACTCCCCGCTGACCGAGCTCTACGGCACCGAGGAGCCCACCGACGAGGAGCTCACCGTCATCGCCAAGCGTATCGGCGGCGCCTTCCGCAACTCCCAGTACTGGCCCAACCCCGTGACCGTGTTCGAGCGCAACGCCGGCGAGGTCGACGCCGAGCGCTACCCGCTCAACCGCTACTGGGCGCGCTGGGTCGACGCCGGCACCGTGTGGGACGCCTGCAACGACGACCGTGACGACGTGCCCTACGCCCTGCACGGCGGCGTGTGCCAGTCCGGCGACATCATGAACATGTCCAACATCTCCCGCGCCTGGGAGGGCATGACCAAGCTCGACTTCTTCGTCGACATCAACCTGTGGTTCTGCCCCAACAACGGCAACGCCGACATCATCTTCCCCTGCTGGCACTGGCTCGAGTGCGACACCACCCGCGTCTCCCAGGGCGCCGGCGGCATCTTCGGCTGCGGCCAGGCCGCCATCAAGGCCCCCGGCGAGGCCATCTACGACCCCGACTGGAACTGCGGCATGTACCGCGCCATGGGCGTGCCGTGGAACACGCGCGACCTCGAGGCCTCCCCGTCCACCGAGGACTACATCACCACGGTCGCGGCCGGCTCCGAGACCAACGTGGCCAAGTGGACCGAGGCCCTGGGCGAGGAGTACACCAACGCCCTGGCCGGCGCCCCCAGCTACCTGTGGCCCGACCACGACCGCATCCTCAAGGACAACGTCGACGCCTGGAAGACCGCCGAGTTCCCCGACGGCCCGACCTTTGCCCAGGCTGCCGAGAAGTTCCAGAACGAGGGCTGGTTCTGCTGCCGCGAGTGGCACCCCGAGCGCTGGGGCTTCTACCGCCGTCACGAGATGTGCATGCGTCGTCAGCAGGGCGGCTTCAACCTGTTCCCGCTGGTGGACAACCACCCCGGCTTCATGACCGCCTCCGGCCTGGTCGAGATCTGGTCGCTGGTGTGCGAGGCCTACATCGACGAGGGCGAATGGTTCCCCGTGTACCATGAGCCCATGGACTCGCCGGTCAACCACCCCGAGTACTACGATGCCTCCCTGGCCGACGAGATCGACTCCTCGACGTTCCTCAACCCCGACTACGTCGAGAGCTTGAAGGCCCATCCCGACAACGCCTTCATCATGACGACCGGCTCGCGCCAGCCCGTGTACTTCCACACCGAGCACCGCCAACTGCCCTGGTGCCGCGAGCTGTGGCCCTACCCGCGCCTGCAGATGAACCCCAACGACATCGAGCGCCTGGGGCTGGAGGCCGGCCAGTGGGTGTGGATCGAGACTCCCTGGGGCAAGGTCCGCGAGGTCATCGACTCCTACTACGGCATCAAGCAGGGCGTCATCAACGCCAACCACGGTTGGTGGTACCCCGAGATCGACACGGCGGGCCATGGCTTCGACCTCGTCAACATCAACTGCACGCTCAACCCGCGCGGCGGCGACCCCGTCTGCGGCTCGCACAACGCCCGTGCCGTCCCGGCCCTGGTGTACGCGGCCACGGCCGAGAACTCGCCGTTCGGCAACCCCGTGCCTTGCGACCCCGACGGCAACCCCGTCATCACCGACGCTTCCGACCCGCGTCTGAAGCAGTGGATGATCACCGGTCTGCGCAAGCGCGTCGAGGGCGAGCCTGAGTGGGAAGCTACGGAGGCCTAACAATGACTCAGAAAGCGATTATCACCGACCTGAACCGCTGCACGGGCTGCTACTCCTGCACCGTGGCCTGCAAGCTTGCCAACGACGTGCCCGTGGGCAACTTCTGGATCCGCTCGCTGCGCGTGGGCCCCGTGCCCAAGGCCGACGGCACGGGTGACTACCCCGACGTCGACATGTACTACCTGCCCGTCCAGTGCCAGCACTGCGCCAACCCCGAGTGCGTGGAGGTCTGCCCCACCGGCGCCTCCGTCAAGACCGAGGACGGCACCATCCAGATCGACGCCGAGCAGTGCATCGGCTGCCAGCTGTGCATCAGCGCCTGCCCCTACGGCGTGCGCTACCTCAACGAGGACCTCAACGTCGTGCAGAAGTGCACCATGTGCCACGACATCGTCGAGAAGGGCGAGCTGCCCGCCTGCGTGCGCACCTGCGGCGGCCGCGCCCGCTTCTTCGGCGACCTCGACGAGGGCCTCGAGTCCTTCGAGGGCCCCGGCCAGCCTGGCGAGGACGTGTCCTACGACGCCACCATGGCCGCGCGCTTCAAGCTCGTGGACTACGTCCAGCCCTTCACCGAGGACGAGATGTACAGCTTCCCCGACGAGGGCAACGGCCCCCAGAACCTGTACATCCTGCGCAACACCTACGGCGACCGCCGCGACCGCGAGTGGATCGGCTCGGGCTCGTGCATCATGCCCGAGGGCACGCCCGCGATCATGGGCTACCACCCCGAGGCCGACAACCAGGCCTAAGGGGTAGCCGCGCGATCTGCGCGCAGGCTCGACAAGCGTTCGGCCAGGAGGGCCCCGCGAGCACGTCTCGCGGGGCCCTTTTTGTGCGCGCCGGGGGGCTCGGGCGGGTGGCCTACGGGCGCACGGATGGGTGGCCCGCGGGTCTCCGACATGCCCGCTTGCGCGCCTGTCTCATGACGCCTCATCAAAAGCCCAGCTCAGCGGCTCATCCATGATTGATGATGCCTGCATGGGCTGGGCTTGGCCCGTCAAATCATCCCCCGTTTATGAAAGCGGCCGACCTGCCCGACCTAGCATTTTTGCCCGTAGCCACACAGGCACGTGCGCCGCAAAGGGAGAGGAGAGACGCATGTCTGAGTTTGACAACGAGGGCGTCGCGGGGGAGTACGACGACTTGGGATTCGACTTCGAGATCGTGGACGCCGACGAGTTCGACCCGTTCGCGCCCGACCCCGACGACCCCGAGCAGCTGGCCGCCGACGAGATCGAGGAGCTGCCCGTGATCAAGGAGATTCCCGAGGAGCAGAAGCGCCCCAGCGTCTACGACCAGAGCCGCTTCGACAGCCCCGAGGACGCGATCCGCGAGCTGTTCGCCCGCAACTTCACCCGCAGGCCGGTGCTGCTCAAGATCATCGAGCTGTGCTGCGAGGAGCGCACCTCCAGCGAGGTCGCCGAGATGGTGGACGAGTTCCAGAAGAGCTGCTTCAGCGTGTACTCGGCCCTGTCGCTGTGCTCGATGCTCGAGAAGTCGGGCGCCCTGGTGGCCAAGCGCCCCGAGAACGCCGAGGAGGCCACCGACGAGGAGGGCGTCGAGTACCTCGAGATAAAGGAGCCCCAGGAGGCCACGTGGCTCGCGACCGACGCGGGCCTCACCGTGCTGGCCGAGTGCCGCGAGGGCGCAGAGCTCGCCGAGCTCATCGAGTCGCGCGAGCAGCGCTACGCCGACATCTATATGGACCTTTTGGCCTTCCTCGCGGACAAGGGCGCCACGATGGGGGCCATCACCGAGCGCTACAACGGCGACGAGCGCCTGGAGAACCCGCACAAGGCGCCCAGCCACTTCATCGACCGCCTGCAGGAGGTGGGCGCCGTGGAGTGGCGCGACCGCGCCTGGCGCCTCACCGAGCTCGCCGAAACCTACCTCAAGAAGAACGCCTAAAGGAGCCCCGCGATGACTGAGACCATCAACGCCGCCGAACAGCCCTCCGAAGTCGTCGAGGGCGCCGAGCTCGTCGACTTCATGACCCGCCGCGCCCGCACCTACGGCCTTCTGGCGCGCATCTTCCGCGTTGAGGTGGACGGCAAGTTCCTGGAGGAGCTACGCCGCCTGAAGTTCCCCACCTCGACGGGCAACGAGCACGCCGACTACGGCTACCGCACCATGTACAACTACCTCAAGGGCACTTGGGAAGACACGCTGCTCGACTTGGCGCGCGACTATGCCCGCACCTTCATCGGCCACGGCAACAACGGCCGCTCCGCCGCCTACCCCTTCGAGAGCGTCCACACCTCCGAGAAGCGCCTGCTCATGCAGGACGCCCGCGACGAGGTGCTGGCCATGTACCGCGAGAACCTGCTCAAGAAGGGCCAGGAGTGGAACGACTGCGAGGACCACATCGCCCTGGAGCTCGAGTTCATGCAGGTCATGTGCGAGCGCACGGCCGAGGCGCTCAAGAAGGGCGACGAGGACGGCGCCGTGGAGCTGCTCAAGACGCAGCGCGCCTTCGTGGGCCAGCACCTCGCCAACTGGGTCCCCATGTTCGTCTCCGACATCAAGTACTTCGCTCAGACCGACTTCTACATCGGCGCCGGCGAGGTGCTCCTGGGCTTCATCCAGGAGGAAGTGGAGACTCTCGACGACCTCCTCGACGGCGTAGACGCGTAAGTGAGTGCGGAATCCGTCACAGCTGCGTTCCGCGAAACCTCATGCGCGGTGCGCACCTTTGGTGTACTCCAGTACACATCGGCTTCGCGCGCCTTGCTGTGACGAATTCCGTTGGAGAGGAGCGGAATCCATCACGGCTGCGTTCCGCAGAGGCTTACGTACCCTAGTACGCTGCGCCTCCGTGCGCCTTGCCGTGATGGATTTCATTGAGGAGGAAGTTCGGAATTCGCCACAGCCGCGTTCCACGGAGGCTTACGCGCGGTGCGCACCTTTGGTGTACTCCAGTACACATCGGCTGTGTGCGCTTTGGCTGGGGCGGGGTTCGGGGGAGAGGGAGAACATATGACAAAGAGCAGGATGTTGGGGGTGTTTGACGGCATCGCCAGCGACGTGCTGAAGGCGTTTCCGTATCGCTGCGCGGTCATGCGCAACCGCAAGGCGTCGTGCACCAAGTGCGCCGACGCATGCACGACGGGCGCCATCTCCATCACGGAGGACGAGGTGAGCGTCGACGCCGACAAGTGCGTTGGCTGCGGCACGTGCGCAACGGTGTGCCCCACCTGCGCGCTTGAGGCGAACAACCCCAACGACGCCGTGCTGGCCACGACGGCCCTCGACGCGCTCATCGAGGCGAAGGGCACGGGCGTCCTCATGTGCGACCACGCCTGGGAGCGCTACGCGTCCGTGGTCGACCCTCGGCGCGCCACGCGCGTGCGCTGCCTGAGCAGGGTCGACGAGTCGGTCTGCGTGAGCCTCGTGGCGGCCGGGGCCGACCGCGTGGTGCTCGTGCACGGCGCGTGCGACGACTGCGAGCGCCATGTGGGCAAGCAGACATACGAGCTGGTGGCGGCCACCGCCGACGAGCTGCTCCAGGCCTGGGGAAGCGACGTGCGCGTGGAGCTCACCCGCGAGTTGCCCGGCGAGGCCATGCTTGAGCCCGGCCAGCGCAGCGGCTTCAGCCAGTCGCTGCCCTACGACGAGGACCGGCGCAGGCTCTTCTCGCAGGCGGGCCGCTCCATGCTCCATGCCGTCTGCGAATCGCTGCCCATGGCGCAGGCCGACCAGGCCGACCAGGTCACGCAGGTGACCGACGAGAACGGCCGCGCCCAGGCCGCGCGCTTCATGAAGACGATGAAGGACGGCACGCTTCCCCACTTCATCCCCGACCGCCGCGAGCGCCTGCTCGACGCCTTGGCCGAGCTGGGCCAGCCCGAGGACGTGGCGCTCGACACGAGGCTCTGGGGCCGGGTCGTCATCGACGCCTCGAAGTGCCGCACATGCTACGGCTGCGCGACGTTCTGCCCCACCGGCGCCATCACGAAGTGGAAGGACGACACGGGCGAGGGCGTGGACCATTCCCCGGCCGACTGCGTCAAGTGCCGCTGCTGCACCGACATCTGCCCCACCGGCGCCCTGACGCTGCTCGAGGACGTCATGGCCGGCGACGTGGCGTCGGGCGCGGTGGTGCAGCACTGGGTGCTGCCGAGCGTGACCGACGACCGGGGACGCGCCCACTCCGTGGTGAACCGGATGAGGAAGCTGCTCAGTATCGACCAGGTTTACGAACGCTAGGATGATGCATATGACTTTGCAGACCACAGATGCCGAGCAGGCGGCCCAGGCAAACGCCCAGGCGCGCTGGCTGCTCGCGCAGGGCCCGCACAACGCGGGCAAGACGGCGCTTCTGCGCGCACGCGTGCAGGGGCTGCTCGCGCAGGGCGTCCCCGCCGGGCAGGTGTGCGTCGTCGCCGCAAGCGACGCGGCCGTGCAGGGGCTCGCAGACGTCGCGGCCCTGGGCGTGCGCGTGACGTGCGCCCGCGACCTGGAGCTTTCCATCCTCTCGAGCGAGCAGGCGTGCGCGTTCACCGGGCGCAAGCCGCGCCTCATCATGCCCTTCGAGGACGACTTCGTGAAGGAGGACCTCAAGACGACGGGCATCGCCGCCAAGCAGCTCAAGGGCATGCTCGGGTTCTTCCGCAAGAGCCTGACGACCCTCGAGGCCGACGACCCGCACTTCTTCTGGGAGAAGGACGAGCAGACGGTCTTCAACCTGGCGCGCACCTGCCTTGCCGCCTACGGCCCCATCCATCCCTGCGAGCTCGCGGGCATGTGCCTGCACTACCTCCAGACGCTCGACGAGGCCCAGGCGCGGGAGTGCGTGGGCGCGGCCCACTTCGTGGTCGACGACTACCAGGCGCTCAACCGTGCCAGCCAGCTCGTGCTCGAGGCGCTCGCGCCCCAGACTCTCTGGGCCTGCGCCGACGTGCTCGACGAGGCGCAAGGGGCCGACCCGTTCCCCTATGCCAAGGGGGTCGAGGAGTTCTGTGAGCGCCACCCCGAGGCGGTGCGCGTGACGCTTGCCGCCCCTGCGGCCGGCACGGTCGAGGGGGCCGCGGCCCAGCTCGCCGAGTCGGGCTTCCTGGGCGCGCTCTCGCTGGGCCTGCTCGACTCCCTGGGCGAGCACGAGGTGTGCGACACCTACGAGGTGCCCTGCGCCCCCCGGCCCGTCGAGGGCATCGCGCTGCTTGAGAGCGCCGACTGGAAGGGCGAGTTCGGCCGTGTCGCCTCCGCGGTGAAGGACAAGGTCGAGCAGGGCGCGCAGCCTGGCCAGATCGTGGTGGCAGCCCCCAACCTCACCTGGGCCCGCTCGCTTGCCAAGGCGCTCAAGGCCGCCGGCCTGCCCGTGCGCAAGATGGCGACGGGCCAGCTCGTCAACGCCAACTTCCGCAAGCTCGAGGAGTGCGACGACGCGCGCCTTGCGAGCATGCTCGCGCTGCTCGCCGACCCCGACGACGGCATGGCCTGGCGTGTGTGGTGCGGCGTGGGCGACTACGTGGCGCGCAGCAACGTCTTCTGCGAGCTTGCGACGCACGACTGCGCCGAGGGCGGCAAGACGATCGTCGAGGCCCTCGCCGACCTGGCGGACGCGGTGGCCCAGGATGGCGTGGGGGCCGTCCACGACGCGACCGCCCAGGCCTATCGGGCGGGCCGCGCCCTCATCGGCGAGCTTGCCGACCTGCGCGGACGCGCCCTCATCGACGCGCTGGCCGCAAAGCTCGGCGTGCGCCGCCTGAGCGAGGCCGTCCTGGAGGCATGCCTGGCCGCCGGCCCGCAGGCGCAGGCCCGCGAGATGGCCGCCAGCATTCGCGCCCGTGCCACGAGGCGCGACTTCTTCGGTGATGCCTGCGGGGTGGCCGTGTGCACCTACGCCGACGTCGCCGGCATCTCCTGCGAGCACCTCGTGATCGCGGGCTGCATGAACGGCTGGCTTCCCGAGCACGCCTACTTCGACGCCGCAAGCGCCTCGGCCAAGGCGCGCCAGGGTATGGACCGCTCCGCGCGCGCCCTCATGTACAGCCTGGCGGGCTGTGCGAAGGAGACGCTCACCATAAGCGCCTTCACCGACGTTGACCTGGAAGTCTCGGAGAAGCTCAACCTCAAGGGCTACCGGGTGAGCGCGGGGGCCGACGGCCGGCGTCACATGAGCGTGCGCCGCAGCGTCATCGCCGACTACGCGCTTGCCGCCTGGGGCGTCATCGCCCTGGACGAGGATGACCTGCGCGCCCAGGTGCGCACCTATTAGTCTGGAATCGAAGGCCTGGCTGGCCGGCGCCCTCGCATGGGTGCCTGCCGGCCAGCCCGGGCCTGTCTTGAGAAAGGGTCTGCCATGATCGTCCATCCGTCCCTCATGCTCATCGCTTCGCTCGACGAGCGCGAGCACAACGACGACGTAGCCGCCGACGTCAAGCGCGCCTTCGTCCACCTCGCGCCCACCACCGTGCGCAGCCACCCGGCCGCCGACCCCGCCTGCAACGTGCTCCAGCTCAAGGTGAACTTCGCCAAGAAGTACTGGCTGAGTGCCGACGAGGGGGCCGACGAGACCTGGCCCCATGTGAGGGAGTGGCTTGCCGGCAAGCGCTACTTCGTGGGCGAGAACATCAAGAGCTTCAACGAGTCGCGCTCCAAGCGCTCCGAGCAGACCGTGAGCTATCACGAGATCGACCTGCTCATGGCCAAGAACACCGTGCGTATCGCCGTCGAGCCCGCCGCCGCGTTGCCGGCGTTTGAGGACATCGCCGAGCAGCTGCGCACGCTTGTGAACGAGGGCGCGCTCGGCCAGGGGGCCGCCGTGGAGGTGGTCGTGCCCTCTTCGAAGTCGCTCGCTGCCCAGCGCGCGGCTTGGGAGGCCGCGCAGGCCGAGAAGGCCGCGGCCCAGGCCGCCCAGGCGGAAAGCCAGGAGGGCGCCGACCAGGCCGAGGCGGCCGTGCGGGGCGAGGTCGCGGAAGCGCCCGCAGGCGCAGAAGCCCCCGCGGACGTTGCCGAGGCTGAGGCGCAGGCCCCTGAGGCTCAGGCCGCCGAGGCCCCCGAGGCCGAGCCCATGCCCATCGACTACAGCGTGTGGGGCGTGATGGTGGAGGGGGCCGAGCGCGAGTTCGACCCGGCCAAGGGTGCGTGGCTGTAGCCATGGCCGCCCAACAGTCGCCGTCCATCGAGGTGCTTGAGGGCCCCCAGTGCTCAGGCAAGACGTCGCGCCTGCTCGACCGCGTGAGCGCCCTGCTCGACGCGGGGGCCGACCCGGCCGGCCTCATGGTGGTGTGCGCAACCAAAGACGGGGCGGCGGCCTTCAAGCGCCGCCTGGGCTTCCGCGTGCAGGCTGGGCCGGAGTCCGTCGAGGGCGTGAGGGTGCTCTCCGCCCGTGCGCTCAGCTATGCCGTGCTCGCAAGCCCGCAGGCAGTCGCGCTGTACGGCCATGGGCCGCGTGCGCTGCTCGACGTCGAGCGCTCCATCCTCATCGCCGACCTGCGGCAGGCCGGCATGTCCAAGGAAGACCTGGCTCAGGCGTGCAGGCAGCTCTACCAGGCATGGGATGCAGGCGAGCTGCCAGGTGAGATGTGCGCCCAGGCGAGCCGCTATGTCCAGGCGCTGGCGGCCTTCGGGGCCTACGACGTGCGCGAGCTGGGAGCGCGCGCCCTCAACGCCGTGCGCGTGACCCCCGAGCTTGCCCAGGGCATGGGGGCCGACCGCGTCTTCGTGGACGACGCCAACCTCATCGGCCTGGCCCAGCTGCGCCTCATCGAGGCGCTTGCCAGGCACTCCCTCGTGCTTGCCGGCGACGAGAGCGTGGCGAACCCCTTCTTCGACGCCGCGGCCACGGGCTCGAGCCTTGCGCGCTTTGCCAAGGCGCGCGGCGTCGAGCCGTGTCGCTTGAGCCCTGCTCCGCTTGAGTTTCCGGCGGACACATACGTCGTGAAGTCGCCCGACCCTGCAACCGAGGTCGTCGCGTGCGCCAAGAGCGTGCGCCACATCCTCGACCATGTGGCCGTTGACCTCTCGCAGGACCTCGACATCGAGGCCTTGGGGCAGGGCGGCGCCGACGCCGGCGGTTTTGCCCGCTTCGACGACCTCGTGTACCCCAACGAGGTCTGCGTGGTGATTCCGCAGGGGAGCCTTCTCAAGGAGACGTGCCAGAAGCTCAAGGCGGCGGGCATCGCCACGGTCACCTGCACCGAGAACCAGCCTGTCGGTGGCGACCCGCGCCACGTGGGCAGCGTGGCGACCCTGCAGTCGTTCACCTTGCTCGGCCTTGCCGCCGACCCGCGCGACCTTGTGTGCTGGCGCACCTGGCTGGGCCTGGGGCGTGCGGACATCTCGGCCAAGGCTTGGGCGGGGCTCGTTTCCCACGCGGAGAAGCAGGGCCTCGCCGTGCTCGACGCGCTCGCCTCGCTTGTGCCCGGCGCGCCCGAGCCCTTCGAGGGGGCCGAGCTTCTCGCCAAGCGCTACGCGCAGGCCGGCGCGCTCATCGCCAAGGCACGCCGCCGCCGAGGACGTCAGCTCATCGACACCGTGTCGCCCAACGAGAACCTCACGTTCACGCGCCTCTGCGAGCCCGTCGTGGCCCAGGACGCGGCCGAGTTCTTCTCCCGTGCGAACCTGGCTGCCGTCGACCGCGGCTTTGGCGGCCGGCTCTGGGACGTGCGCGTGGGGACCCCCGCCGCGTTTGCCGGCATCGAGACGAAGGCGTGCGTGCTGCTCGGCCTCAACGAGGGGGTCGCGCCGCATGCCGATCCCCAAGAGGCACCCGCGCGCCACGAGAACGAGTGCCGCCTGTGGCGCGCGATCCTGCACAAGACGCGCTCCTGGCTCACCATGTCGTACCTCCAGGGAGCATCGCCTGAGCGCGCCCAGGCTCTCGGGGCACGCGTGCGCCGCGTCAAACGCGCGACGGCAGGCGATGTTGCGATGCTCGCCCCCAGCGGGCTTCTGCGCGAGCTGGGCACGGCCGAGCCCTCGACGATGGGGGTGCAGCAGTACGTCGCCTGCGTCCTTGGCGACACTCTATAACCTGTCGGGGGCATCGTCGCAGGTAAGAGCCATCATCCGAAATTGCCTAGCGTGTGTCGGATGGTAGCGGGGCGCGTCTATGGGGTTTAATGGGGCCCACGCGAAGAGCCGTTGATTTTTATGATGGCGCTCGCCGGGCATGTGGGGTATGGTTCACGACAGGCAAAAAGCCCGTCAGCAAGAGAGGGAGAATCACTCAAATGGACGCAGAACTCATTAGCATCCTGCTCGCGCTTGCCATCACGGCAATCGTTGCGTTTCCGCTTGGCAGGCCGCTGCGCAAACAGTCGGTCGTCTTCTATATCATCGCCACCGTGGCGCTCATCGTGTACCTGTGGACGGTCTTCGCCGGCATCAACACCAACCAGTACCGCTGGCTCACCTTCATGTTCCAGAAGGGCTACCTGGGCACGTTCTTCCTGGCGCTCGTCATGTTCTGCGGCGCCCTGCCTGACGGCAACGCCGTGAAGCGCAAGCTGCTGCCCATCCGCGGCGAGCTCTCCATCATGTCGTTCATCTTCTACATCGGCCACATCGTGACCTACCTCAAGAGCTACCTGCCGATGTTCGCCAACTTCGGCAACCTCAAGCCCACGCTCGCCACCTCGCTCGTCGTCGCCGTGATTCTGACCGTCATCTTCCTGGTGCTCGGCATCACCTCCTTCAAGTTCATCCGCTCCGCCATGAACTCGAAGGTGTGGCGCTTCATCCAGAAGTTCGCTTACCTGATGGTCGCCCTGCTGCTCGTGCACATCGCCTTCGCCCTGGGCCTGTCGCTTTCGAACCTGGGCTCCACCGGCTCTGTCCACGTGATCATCTACGCCATCATCATCGTCGTCTACGCCGCCCTGCGCATCAGCAAGGCCGTGGCCGACCGCAAGAAGAAGGCCGCCCCCGTCGAGGAGTAACGCCCTCCTTCACACACCACAAACCGCACGAGAAAGGGCCCCATTGGGGCCCTTTCTCGTTTACGTCTCAATATGACCGGCA
>CAVEWV010000014.1:0-44387 GCA_963619535.1 Acutalibacteraceae bacterium
AGATACTTCAACGCCGTGGTCTCGTGCATGGCGGTCGAATACCTGCTCGACGGCGGCGAGATGGACAAGCTGCTGGTCGAGCTCGACGGCATAAGCTCCGGCGAGTTCAAGGCCCTGATAGAGGAAACCCTTCCGGCGCAGAACCAGGAAGCTGTGGTGCGAGCGTTCCTCGAGCCGAGGTTCGAAGGCGTCGTGGCGGGCAGGGAGCACTTCGCGCTCCCCACGGACGAGCAGATCAACGACGCGCTCGCGACCCACGAGCTTGAGACAGACGAGGGACCCGGCAGGTGCGAGAGGTAAACGTTAACGGCACGGGCAAGTGGCCATACCCATCTTCTTCCAGCCCCTCAACCGGCTCCCCAAGAGCCGAAGACGCTCGGGATTTCGGCGCACGGGGTGAACGCGCGCACATGTTCGCTCGTTAACAGGCAACCACGACACGGACGCAAACGGCGCCCGGCGGGCCTGGAATCATCCCAAGCCCGCCGGGCGCTGTCATACGTGCAGACCGCCGGCGGCGAATTGCCCGCCGGCCGGCCGTTAAAGACGAACCCGCCCCGCAGCGCACCGGGAGGCTGCGCGCTCAGCGCGCGCAAGCCTCCCGGGATGCAGTCAGCGGCAATCGCCCGCACTATTCCCTACGCCCACTCCCAGGATTGGGTGGTGGAGTCGGCACCCACCTCGAAGTGGTAGCGCACGATGCCCAAGTCGACGTTGGCCATGGGGCCGCCCAGGGCGCGGATACGCGCGCGATCAGGCTCGTCGGTGCGCAGGTCAACGCAGAAAGCCTGCTGGTGCATGGCCGTGGGGGCCAGGCGCGCGGCCTCCATGCCTGCGAGGAACCAACGGGGCAGGTCCTTCGTCGAGGAGGGATGGAAGCCGTCCACCGTGCAGAGCGCCTCAACGGAGTTGCGCCTGCGGTCCACGCCGGGCTGGGCCGCGTAGCCCACGGCGATGGCGCACACGAGGCGCTGGCCGGGGCGCACGTGCAGCAGCTGCACGTCGTTTCGCCAGGAGAAGGCGATCCAGCAGGTGTCCAGCCCCGCACACTTGGCCGCAAGCACCACGTGCTCGCCGTAGTAGCCGCACTTCTCGTCGAGCTCGGCGTCGTCGGGGCCCACGAGCGCGATGAAATTCGCCATACCCGAGAAGGTACCGTACTGGGCGCGACAGCGGGCAAGCGCGTCAGGCTTGCCCAGGACGAGCTGCATGTCCAGGCCGCTCTCGGCGTTGGCCTCGTCGATCGCGGCGCGCAGCTTTGCCAGCGCCGCCCCCTCGATGGGCTGGGGAGTGTAGGCGCGCACCGAGCGGCGCGTCTTGATTGCATCAAGCATGTCCATGATGAAGCCATCCTTTCCGCCCGGGCACAGGGCCCGTGCGAACCTGTGGCTGTCTCTATATAAGAAGGAGGAACCGGGTACGCCGGGCATATGGGCGTGGCCCGCAGCGGCCCGCGCCGCACCCGCGATTCCCTCTAGCTCAGAAGGCCGACTCCGTTTTCGCGGGCAAAGTCGACCCCTTTGCGCAGCCAGTCGTAAATCTTCTGAACGCCGTCGGCCACCGCCGGCGTGAGCGGCTCCATGAAGCCCATCTGCGCGGGCTGGATGCCCAGGAACACCACGCGGCCGCAGCATGCCTCGAGCTCGGAGAGCAGGAAGGTGATGGGCAGTGAGTGGGTGGTGATCATGAAGTCGGTCGCCACGCTGTCGGCGTCCACCGGGCGCACGCATCCCGGCTCGGCCCCCATGTCGGCGGCGTCCACGAGCAGGAGCACGTCGGGCTGGGAGCGGCGCACGACGGCGATCATGTCCTCGGGCATCTGCCCGCCGTCCACGACCTCCCACCCATCGATGGGGTTGTCCTGCATGAGCTTGGCGAGCATGGGGCCGGCAGCGTCGTCGCCGCGCAGCACGCTGCCCACTGTGAAGACCATCTTTCCGCTCACGGTCGCCTCACCCTTCCCATGATGTACGCCGCGCCCTCGTTGGCCAGGGTCGCGAGCATGTCGAGCAGGGTCGCCGCCCAGGCGGGGGCGTCCTGCTCCCCTGTCAGGGCCTGCATGGCGGGAACCAGGCTGGCCAGGTTGCCCCGGTCGATCTGGATCTCGCCGTGGCGCAGGATGCCCTGGAGCTTGTAGCGCGCCTCCTCGTCGGCCACGCGCTCCACGCCCGCCTCGAACTCGCCCAGGTCAACCCGCAGACGCTCCTCGAAGCAGTCGATGACGCCCGTGTGGTGCCCGATGGCAAGCGCGTAGTACATGACGTCCTCCGAGGCCTCGGGGATGGATGCCTCGCTATCCACGAACTTGCGCGTAAGCTGGTAGAACACCACCTCGGGGCGGGCGGCGCGCTCGTCGGCGGCACAAGCCGGGGCGTCGGCGCGGTACTTGCCCGCGCCGTCCGCCCCGCCTGCGACGGGCTCGACGGAGATGTCGGCCTTACGCGCCATGGCCGCTCAGAGCGCCTTCGAGCAGCGCGGTCGTGCGCGCGTCGGGGCCCTTGTCGCCCAAGGGCGCCACCACACGGGCCAGGCCCTGGCGCAGAAGCTCGCCCTGCTTCTCCGGGCCCACGATGAGCTCGGCCAGGCGGGTGCGCATCTGCGTGTAGACCTCAACCTTGCGCGGGTCGGTCTCAGCCGCGATGAGGCGGCCGACACCGGCCAGGGCGTCCTCGGGGCTGGACTCCATGGCCTCGATGAACTTGTCGGCCAGCTGGTGGCCGTGCAGGTAGCCCGACCAGGTGCGAGCCTCGCGCTCGAGGGTGACGCGCACCTTGTAGGGCACGTCCTCGAAACGCAGCGGGGCCTGCTCGCCGGGCTGCTCCACGTCGTCCTTGTGCTTGAGCTTCTGGCCCAGAAGGCCCAGGGCGATGGCGAAGCCGTACACGGTCTGGGCCGGGGTGGGCGGGCAACCCGGGATGTAGACGTCCACCGGCAGGAGCTTGTCGGTGCCGCCCCAGGTGCAGTAGTTGTCGTGGAACACGCCGCCGGTGCAGCCGCAGGCCCCGTAGCTCACCACAAGCTTGGGGTCGGGCGCGCCCTCGTAGGCGCGGATGGCCGGCATGCGCATCGCGCGCGTCATGGCGCCGGTGTACACGAGGATGTCGGCGTGGCGCGGGCTGGGGGTGTTCTTGATGCCGAAGCGCTCGGCGTCGAAGACGGGGGTGATGGTCGCGAAGATCTCGATCTCGCAGCCGTTGCAGCCGCCGCAGTCCACGCGGTAGATGTACACCGAACGCTTGATGTCGTTGAGCAGGGCGAGCTTCGCCTTCTGCACGCTCTCGTCGAGCGTCTTCTTGTCGAGGCGGTGCTGGAGCGCCTCGGGCACGGGCCTGTCGATGATCATGCCTTGGCCTCCATCTTCTTCTTGGCGCCGCCGGTCTGGTCGGCACACTGGGCGCGGTAGGCGTCGGCGCGCTGACGGCATGCCGGGCACATGCGCACCATGCCGCTCACGCCGCTCGCCTCACCCTCGGGGGTTCCCTGGGCGAGCACGCGCGTCACGTAGTCGACCTCCTTGACGGTGGCGTAGTAGCTTCCGCAGCGCTCGCAGGCCTGCAGGCGGTAGGTGGCCGTCTCCTCGAGGTCGCGCTTGTCCATGACGGCCAGCTCAAACTCGCTGCCGAGCTTGATGGCGTCGGTGGGGCACACCTCCTCGCAGCGGCCGCAGAAGATGCAGCGGCCAAAGTTGATGGACCACGTCTCGGTGCCGGCCTCCATGTCAACCACCATCTGGATGGCGTTGGGCGGGCAGGCCACGGCGCAGGCCGCGCAGGCGATGCAGGCCACCGGGTCGTGCTCGGGCTTGCCGCGGTAGTCGGGGGCCAGGTGCAGCGGGGCCGCCGGGTAGGCGACGGTGGCGTCGCCGGTCTTGAGAATCTGTTTGATCGTCTTGAACACGATGTGCCCCCTAACCCTTCAGCGGGCTGTGCCGACGGTCGCGGCAGTAGTCCTCGAGCTGCTTCTTGGACAGCGTGGTCTCGGCGCGCTTGTTCACGTCGACGATGGTCACGCGCTCCGTGCAGGAGTAGCACGGGTCGAGCGAGCCAACGATGAGCGCGGCGTCGGAGATGGTGTTGCCGCGGAACATGTAGCGCAGCACCGGCCAGTTGCTGTAGGTCGAAGCCTTTGCGCGCCAACGGTAGCACTTCTGGTCGTCGCCGACCATAGACCAGTGCACATCCTCGCCGCGCGGGGCCTCGGCGAAGCCCAGGGCGAAGCGGTTGGGCTCGTAGGTCCAACCCTCGGTGAGCACGGGACCCTGGGGCAGCTCCATCTCCAGCAGCTCCTGGATGATGTTGAGGCTGTCCATGAACTCCTCGATGCGCACGAGGGTACGCGAGAGCACGTCGCAGCCGTCGTGCGTGATGGGCTTGTGCTTGTCGGCCACGAGCTTGTAGCCGTCGAAGGGGTGCACCCAGCGCACGTCGCGGGCAAAGCCGCTGCCGCGCATGAGCGGGCCCACCGGGCTGTAGTCGCGCGCGATTTGACGGTCGAGCACGCCCACGCCCTCGGTGCGCTTCATGAAGTTGGGCGTGGAGACCATCTCCTCCACGAGCTCGGACACCTCCTGGCGCAGCTCGCCGATGAGGCGCAGGGTCTCGAGCTTCTGCTCGGCCAGGATGTCGCGGCGCACGCCGCCGATGAGGTTGAGGCCGTAGGTCTTGCGGCCGCCCGTGAGCAGCTCGGCCAGGTCCATCGACTTCTCACGCACGCGGAAGAAGTGCTGGAAGCCCGTGTCGAAGCCGGTGTAGTGGCACACGAGGCCCAGGTTGAGCAGGTGCGAGTGCAGGCGCTCGGTCTCCAGCAGGATGGCGCGGATGGCCTGGGCGCGCAGGGGCACCTTGATGCCCTGGGCGTGCTCGATGGTCTCGGCGTAGGCCACGGAGTGGGCGTAACCGCAGATGCCGCAGATGCGCTCGGCCAGGAAGGGCACCTGGTCGTAGGTCATGCGGGCCTCGGCGCACTTCTCCATGCCACGGTGGATGTAGAAGAGGCGGTAGTCGGCGTCGACGATCTCCTCGCCCTCGACGAACAGGCGGAAGTGGCCGGGCTCGTCGGAGGTGATGTGCAAAGGACCCATCGGCATGATGGTGGTCTCGCGGCCGTTGGTCTCCTTCAGGAACTCGTAGTTCTCGAAGTCCGTGGTGGGAGCCGGGCGGTAGCGGTAGTCCATCGAGTCCTTGCGCAGGGGGTACAGGCCCTGGGGCCAGTCGTCGGGCAGCACCAGGTTGCGGCCGTCGATGATGCCCTCGGCCTTGAGGCCGAACATGTCCTGCACCTCGCGCTCGCTCCACACGGCGGCGGGCACCTTGGGCGAGACGGCGCGGAACGTGCAGGTGTCGCGCGGGACCTCGACGCGCACCATGATCCAGCCCGGGTCGGAGCCCTCCATGGACAGGGTGTAGTACAGCGCGTAGTGGCCGTTCATCTGGCGCTCGTCGTTGCCCACCATCACGGGCATCCAGCCGTCGCGCTTGTAGTAGAGGTACTCGATGACCTCGGGGGCGGAGTCGGCCGCGACGGTCACGACCACCTGGTCGTCGGCGACCCACTTGGGGTCGCCCACAGCCCCGGGGAACATCTTCTGGGCAGCCTGGATGTGCGTCTCGCACACCCTGGGCTTCTTGTGCTTTGAAATAGCCATGGCTTGCGCCCCTCCTTACTCAGACGCCTGCTCGGTGGCGGCGAAGATGTCTTTGAACAGCGGCGTCTCGTGCAGGGCGTTGCTGTCCTGCTGGAGCACGATGACGGTGGCGTCCTCGATGCCGGTGAGCACCTGCTGGGGCATGGCCACGCCGAACCACAGGATAACGCCGATCATGAGGATCTCGGGGATGAGCGCGAGCCACGGCACGTCGCCCTTCTCCATGCCCTCGGGGGCCTTGCCGAGCACGGAGGCCGAGGCCACCTTGGCGAAGGCCGCCACGACGACGGTGAGCGCCAGGGCGATGATGACGACGACCCAGATCTTGCCGGCCACGATGCCCGAGATGACCGCCATGACCTCGGAGAGGAACAGGGCGAAGGGCGGGAAGGCCGAGATGGCGAGCAGGCCCATGCACATGAGGACGGCCGTGATCGGGGCGACCTGGATGACGCCGCGGATCTTGTTGAGGTCACGGGTGCCGTACTTCATGAGGATGTTGCCCGACAGGCAGAACATGAGGGCCTTGGTGAAGCCGTGCACGATGCAGTGCAGCAGGGCCGCGGCCACGCCCAGGGGGCCGCCGAAGCCCAGGCACAGGGCCACGACGCCGATGTTCTCGCAGGAGGAGTAGGCAAGCTTGCGCTTGAGGTCGTCCTGCGCGAACACCGCGAACGCCGCCACGACCACCGACATCACGCCCAGGATGAGCATGACGGTCTGCGGGAAGGTGGAGCCCACAGCCTGAACGGTCAGGATGTAGAAGCGGATGATCACGAGCATGGCGCACTTGAGCAGCACGCCGGACAGCAGCGCCGACACGGGGCTGGGGGCCTCGGAGTGGGCGTCGGGCAGCCAGGTGTGCATGGGGAACAGGCCAGCCTTGGTGCCGAAGCCCACGGCCGCGAACACGAAGGCCAGGCAGATGAGCATGGAGTCGAACTGGCCGGCCACGGGCAGCACGGCGCTCCAGAACGCGGCCTGGTGCGCGTCGGCCACGATGGAGTTGGCGTCGGCGTACACGAGCACGGTGCCGTACAGGCCGAAGGCAACGCCGGCGGTGCACACGATGATGTACTTCCACGCGGCCTCAAGCGAGGTCTTCGTGTTGTAGGAGCCCACGAGGAACACCGTGGCCAGCGTGGTGGCCTCGATGGAGGCCCACATCAGGATGATGTTGTTGGACAGGGCCACGAGCAGCATGGAGAACACGAACAGGTTGAAGAACACGTAGTACTGCTTCACCTGGCCCGGGCCCATGTGGCCGACCTCGGCGTCATGGCGGACATAGGCGATGGAGTACACGCCCGTGAGCAGGCCCACGGTGCCGATGAGCGCCACGAACACCGAGCCCAGGGCGTCGAGGTGGAACCACAGGCCCAGGGCGTCCACGGTGGTGCCGTTTGCCATGACCTCGATGACCAGGCATGCCGCGAAGGCGCACACCGCGCCCACGGAGAGCACGTGGATGGTCTCGAAGAGCATGCGCGGGGTGGACTTGGACGGGAACAGCGCCATGAGGATGGCGGCGGCCAGGGGCGTGGCCATGAGCACGATGAGCATCGTCGAGAAATCCATGGTTGACCCCCTAACCCTTCAGCTCACGGAGCGCGTCGGCGTCGAGCGTCCCGTTGGTCTTGTAGATGCGCACGGCGATGATCGCCATGATGACGACGGCGAAGACGGCGTCGGTGGCGATGCCGACCTCGACCAGCTCAGGCGCCTGGGGCGCAAGCAGGGCCAGCGTCAGGTGCGAGCCGTTCTCCATGAGGCAGTAGCCGAAGACCTGCTTCAGGATGTTGCGCTGCGTGACGATGCAGGTGAGGCCAATGAAGAAGTGGGCCAGCGACACGGCCAGGGCCGGCTTGACCTCGGCGGAGGCGGGCAGCTGGATGCCCTGGACGCACACGAAGCACAGCAGCAGCTCCACGGCCACCAGCACCACGGAGACCATGGGGTTCACGGAGGGCTTCAGGTCCTCGGTGGGCGAGCCCATCTTCTTGTAGGCGAAGAGGATGACGCCCGGCACGAAGAGGACCTTGGTGAAGAACGCGGTGCCCGACCAGGTGAAGAGCTCGGTGGAGCCCGTCACGGTGCCCAGGGAGATGAAGCAGCCCACGAGCACGAGCGACTGCGCGGCATAGACGAAGGCGGTGGCGCGCGGTGACTTCGTCAGGACGACCATAAGGCTCGTGACGATGAGCAAGGCGCCCAGGACGTTGACTAGCGTGTATCCGGTCATAGCATCACACCCCCTAAGCAAGCCATGCGGCCGCTACGAAGCTCGAGCAGACCGTCAGAACGACAAGGACGACGACCACTGCCGCCATGGGGCGGGGCAGGGGCTGGGCGGCGGCGACGGTCTCGGAGGGCTCGCCGGGAAGCACCTGGCCCATCCACTTGAGGAACCAGGCGAAGCAGGCGACCGTCTCGATGAGGCCGACGACGACGATGAGCGTCAGCAGCCAGTTGCCCTGCGCGGCCTCGAAGGAGCCCGCGAAGATGGAGAACTTGCTGAAGAAGCCGTTGAAGGGCGGGCAGCCGGCAATGGCAAGCGCCGCGCAGCCAAATCCGATGCCCAGCACGGGCTGCTGCTTGATGACGCCCTTGAGCTTGGGGAGCATGCGGGTGCCCAGCGTGTAGCTGAACGCGCCGGCGACCAGGAAGAACAGGGTCTTGGCGAAGGCGTGGTTGAACATGTGCTGCACGCCGCCGTCGAAGGCCATCTGGCTGCCGAAGACGAAGAACCCGAAGCCCAGGAAGATGTAGGACAGCTGCGAGATGGTGGAGAAGGCCAGCAGGCGCTTCATGTCCTTCTGCGGCAGGTACATGAAGAAGCTGAAGAGCATCGTGGCGATGGCGCCGATGACGATGACCCAGCCCACGGCCTCGGGGATGACGCCGGCGCTGGCAAGGGCGCGCGCCACGATGGCGACGCCGACCTTGACCATGGACGCGCCGTGCAGGTAGGCCGAGACGGGCGTGGGGGCCTCCATGGCACTGGGCAGCCACATGTAGAAGGGCAGCTGGGCCGACTTGCCCCAGCCGGCGATCACGATGCACACCAAGACGGCGATCTTCCAGCCCTCCTCGAGGCCGGCGATGGCCTCGACGGCGAAGGTGCCCTGCTGCAGGTAGAGCATGGCGGCGGCCACGTACAGGCCAAGCGAGGCGATGTGCGTGAGGATGAGGGCCTTGAGCGCCGCCTTCTGGGCGGTGGGGGTGCCGTAGTAGCCGATGAGGGCCCACGAGCAGGCGCCGGTGATCTCGAAGAAGACGAGCTGGCTCACCAGGGTGTCGCTGTACACCAGGCCCGCCATGGCGCCGATGAACGCCGTGAAGAAGGCGTAGAAGCGGCGGCGCGGCGCGTCGGGGTGCTCACGGTTGCCCGAGTTCATGTAACCAAGCGAGTAGATGGCGATGAGCAGGCCGATGCCCACAAAGCAGGTGGCGAGCATGACGCTCATCTTGTCGAAGATGAAGCCCAGGATGCGGGCGTCGCCCAGAGAGGCGATCTCGAGCGACACGGCATGGCCGCCGTTGACGCCCAGGACGATCCACACGCTCAGGGCGAGCGCCGTGGACACCGCGGCGGCGCCCACGCACAGCCAGCGCGCGAAGCGCTGGGGCAGGCACGCGATGAGCAGCGCCACCACGAACGGGACGAGGACGGCGCCCAGGGCGAGGACGGATATGGATGCCATATGCTACCTCCCCCTTTCTAGATTCCCAGGGCGCAGAACACGAAGGCGAACGCCGCGAACGCGACGATGGCCCAGGTCTGACGGCCGACGAGCTTGTAACGGACACGGGACACGACGTTCTCGAAGATGGAGCACAGGAAGAAGATGACGCCGATCTTGACGAGCCACCACACCAGGCCAAGGAGCACGGCGCCCAGCGTGAGCTCGGTGGCGGCGCCCCAGGGGATGAAGATGGCGCAGAACCAGCTCACGACGATGATCTGCTTCATGGAGAGCGCCATCTTGGCCAGGGCCAGGCTGGGTCCGGAGTACTCCGACAGCGGGCCCTCCTGCAGCTCCTGCTCGGCCTCGGCCAGGTCGAACGGCAGCTTGCCGAGCTCGACGTAGCACGCGGCGAAGAAGGCGATGCCGGCCAGGGTCACGCCCACCGGGCTGGAGACCGCAAGCGAGGCCACCGCGTCGCCCATGCCGGCCACCGAGGTGGTGCCGGCGCACAGGGCGCAGGTGAACAGCGCCAGCATCATGGCCGGCTCGACGAGCACGCCCACGATGAGCTCGCGCACGCCGCCGATGCCGGCGTAGGCGCTGCCGGAGTCAACGGCGGACAGCGAGAAGAAGAAGCGCGGCAGGGCCATCAGGTAGATGATCAAGATGATGTCGCCCAGGGCGGCGATGGGGCTCACGCGCACGAACATGGGGATGCCCATGGCGAGCACGATGAGCACGCCCACGAACAGCGGCGGCATCAGGCGGTGCACGAAGCTCGAGTCAGCCGTGGCGACGTCCTGACGCTTGAAGAGCTTGGCGATGTCGTAGTAGTCCTGGAAGATGGACGGGCCACGACGCGTGTGCATCTTGGCGCGCATCCAGCGGGCGACGCCGCTCACGAGCGGGGCGAGCACCACGACGAGGAGGGCCTGAAGAAGCGCAACGACGATTTCCATAACGATATCCCTCCCCTACTGCATCCACACGGCCAGGCAGAGGAAGAAGATGAGGGCGGCCACGATGTACAGGATGTACACGCGGAAGTTGCCCGCTTCGATCTTCTGCACCTGGCGACCGAGCCAAGCGACAAAGGCACTGACGGGGGCCACGAGGTAGCGGTCGCCCACGGACTGGGCCGCGTCGGTGCCGCGCACGGTGGCGTCGAAGGCGCTCACGATGCCGCCGCGCAGCGAGCAGATGCGCTCGCGGGCCGTGTAGATGGGCGCAAGGAACATCTTGACCTCGGCGGCGAAGGTGGTGGCGACGACGGGCATGTCCTTGTCGAGGCCGTAGCCGCAGGCCCACGGGTCGCGGTCGGCAGCCACGCTGCCGCGCGAGAAGGCGTCACGCACGGCGCACACGAGCAGGACGGCGGCCACGAGCAGGATGGCCACGAGCGGCGTGGAGACGACGGTGCCCAGGGCGGGGTTCACCACGTCGGCACCAGAGACGACGCTCACCGGGTCGCCGGCCAGGATGGCGGCGGCGATGGACTGCATCACGGGAGCCACCAGGGGGGCGCCCAGGCCCAGGAACACGCAGCACGCGGCGAGGATGACCATGCCGGCGCGCATGGGGACCGGGACCTCCTTGGCGTCGCGGGCGACCTCGGAGCGCGGGGTGCCCAGGAACGTGACGCCGTAGGCCTTCACGAAGCACATCACGGCGAGCGCGCCGGTGATGGCCAGCGACACCGCGGCGAAGGCGGCGAAGAAGCGGATCACGACGTCGCCCTCGATGGCAACGGTGAACAGCGACTGGTAGGTGAACCACTCGGACACGAAGCCGTTGAGCGGCGGGATGGCCGAGATGGCCAGGCTGCCGATCAGGAAGCACATGGCGGTGACGGGCATCGCCTTGGCCAGGCCGCCCATGACCTCCATGTTGCGGGTGCCGGTGGTGTAAAGCACCGAGCCCGCGCCCAGGAAGAGCAGGCCCTTGAACATGGCGTGGTTCACGAGGTGGTACAGGCCGGCCATGAGGCCGATGGCGGCGATGACGGGCTGGTTGAGGCCCACGCCCATGAAGCCCACGCCCACGCCGAGCAGGATGATGCCGATGTTCTCGACGGAGTGGTACGCGAGGAGCTTCTTGATGTCATGCTCGCCCAGGGCGAAGGCCACGCCCAGCACGCTGGACAGGGCGCCGATGATGAGCACGAGCACGCCCCACCAGGTCTGGCAGCCGGAGGCGCCGAGCAGGTCAAGGCCGACCTTCACGATGCCGAAGACGCCGATCTTGATCATGCCGCCCGACATGAGGGCGGAGACGTTGGAGGGCGCGGCGGGGTGGGCCTGGGGCAGCCAGGAGTGGAACGGGAACATGCCGGCCTTGCAGCCGAAGCCGCAGAACGCCAGCACGAACACGAGCGAGGCCGTGGCGGGGGCGAACTGGGAGGCGCGGAACGACGCGAAGTCGAAGCTGCCGGTGACGCCGGCCATGATCAAAAAGCCGATCATGATCATGAAGAAGCCCACGTGAGCCATGATGAAGTAGAGGAAGCCGCCGCGGATGGACTGCTCCTTCTGCTCGATGATGACCAGGAAGTACGACGTGAGGCTCATGAGCTCGAAGAACACGAGGAACCAGAAGGCGTTGTCCACCGAGAGCACCATGTTCATGGACACGACGAACAGGTTCATGAAGAACCCGATGGCGCCGATGCCCATCTCACGGTACTCGTCGAAGTAGGACTGGCCGTAGATCCAGGCCACGAGGGCCAGGACGTTGATGACGACGAGCATGAGGCCCGTCAGGGCGTCAAGGCGCAGCGAGAAGTTCGCGAACGCGAAGGGCGTGGCGCAGTTGATGGCCTCGACGCCGCCGAAGATGCCCGAGACGCCCGCGGCGATGGCGAAGGCCGCGGCCACGACGCCGCCCACGCAGGCAAGCGTCTTGGAGGTCTCGCACGACTTGCGGCACAGGATGGCCACGAAGGCGGCGATCACCGACACGGCCGAGGAAACAAGCAGCAGGTTCATCGCAGCGCACCTCCCTCAGCACGCTTCTCGACGTCTACGAACAGGATCTCGCTGTCCTCCAGGGCGCGCTTGCGCTTCTCGGCGAGCATGTCGTCGTCGCCCTCGGTCTCCACGAGCTGCAGCGCCTCGGTGATGCAGGCGTCCACGCACTTGGGATGGCCGTCGTAGGAGCACAGGTCGCACTTCACGGCCACGCTCGCCACGCCGACCTCCCAACGAAGAATCGGGTCGAGCGAGCCGGGAAACGTGGGCGTCTCGTACTCGACGCCCGCCACGCCGGCGCGCGTGGTGCCGCCCATGTGGATGGCGCCGAACGGGCAGGCCACGGCGCACATCTTGCAGCCGATGCAATGGGGTTCGTCCACACGGACGCAGCCGTCTGCGTCGCGGCGGATGGCGTTGACGGGGCACACCTTCAGGCAAGGAGCGCCCTCGCAGTGATGGCACGTCACCGAAGCCACGACGTCGCGACTCTCGAACAGCGCCAAGCGCGGCTCCTTCTGCAGGCCCACGCGCCTGTGTCCCTCGCTGCATGCGGCGCGGCAGGTGCCGCACGCGACGCAGCGGCTCGGCCTGATCGCGATGAAACGACTCATGTAAATCCCCCTTTCCTCTCCTGAGTTACTTGCTGAAACGTTTGGTCGTCCGGCTTAGAAGCCGGCCTGGTGGTACTGGCTGACGCCGCCGGGGGTTCGGGCCGACTCGTCCAGGTCGTTGAAGGCGACCCTGACGTCGGCGTCCTGGCCCTCGTTGGTCTCCTGCTGCAGGCGCGCCTTGAGCTCCATGTAGAGCTGCTCGGCGTGCTGCTCGGCCCAGGTCTGGTCGTCGACGCGCTCGACCTCGATGGCGCAGAACTTGCTCTCCGGCGTCTTGGAACGGGCGTCGGTGCGGTGGATGGTCAGGTCGTTGCACTTGCCGATCCACCACTGGTAGGTCATGTAGACGGCTCCGTCGTTGACGCGGTCGTCCACGAAGGCACGGGTGATGATCTTGCCGCGACGCGAGAAGACCCACACCATGTCGTTGTGCTTGATGCCGCGCTCCTCGGCGTCGCGCGGCGAGATGTGCGCGAAACCGGGCTCCTCGGCCAGGTTGGACAGCTGCTCGCAGTTGCCCGTCATGGAGCGGCACGAGTAGTGGCCGACCTCGCGGACGGTGCACAGGACGAGCGGGTACTCGTCGTCGGGCAGCTCGGAGGGGTCGACGTAGTCATGCGCGATGAGGTGCGCCTTGCCCTCGGGCGTGGTGAACTTGCCGCCCAGGAACAGGTCGGGCGAGCCGGGATGGTCGAGCGTGGGGATGGGCCACTGGGCGTGTCCCACGCCGGCCATCTTCTCGTAGGTGGCGCCGTAGGCCGCGGGCCACATGTTGCGGCACTCGTGGTCCCAGATGTCCTGGGTGTTCTCCCAGTGCATGTCGTAGCCCATGCGCTCGGCGACCTCGGAGAAAATCTGCCAGTCGTGCTTGCACTCGCCCTTGGGCGGCACGGCGGCGCTGAAGTACTGGAAGGTGCGGTCGCAGGCCGAGAAGACGCCCTCGTGCTCGCCCCAGCTCGTTGCCGGCAGGATGACGTCGGCCACGGCGCTGGTCTGCGTCATGAAGATGTCCTGCGACACGAACAGGTCGAGCTTGGAGAGCTGGTGGGCCAGGTGCTGCGTGTCATGGTCGGTCTGGAGCGGGTCCTCGCCGAAGTTGTAGAACGCGTGCACCTTGCCCTCTTCCACGAGGTGGCCCAGGTCGGTGACCTTGTAGCCCACGTGGTCGGAGAGCTTCTCCACCGGGATGTTCCAGTTGTCGGCGAACTTCTGCTTGATGGCGGGGTCCGTGACCGACTGGTAGCCGGGGAAGAAGTTGGGCAGCGCGCCCATGTCGCAGGCGCCCTGGACGTTGTTCTGGCCGCGCACGGGAGCCACGCCGGAGTTGGGCTTGCCGATCTGGTGCGTGATGCACGCGATGGCGGCGCAGGTGTGGACGGCCTCGACGTTCTGACGCTGCTGGCAGACGCCCATGCCCCAGCAGATGATGGAGGAAGGCTCGGCAGTGGCGTACATGCGTGCGGCCTCGCGCATCATCTTGGGGTCGATCCCCGTGATGTCCTGCGTGCGCTCGGGCGTGTACTGCTCGATGGTCTTCCACCACTCGTCAAAGCCCAGGGTGTGCTCGCGGACGAACTGCTCGTCCATGAGGCCCTCGTTGACGATGACGTTGGCAAACGAGTTGAGGAACGCGATGTTGCAGCCGTTCTTCATGGGCATGTAGATGTCGGCGATGCGCGCGGTCTCGATGAAGCGCGGATCGGCGACGATGATCTTCGCGCCCTTCTCCTTGGCCTTCACCATGCGGCGGGCGACCAGGGGGTGGGACGTGTTGGGGTTGTAACCGAACAAGAAAAGGCAGCCAGCATCCTCGATACCGGGGACGCCGCAGCTCATGGAACCTGCACCGAGTGTGTCAATCAGACCGACGACAGTAGGGCCGTGTCAAACACGGGCGCAGTTGTCGATGTTGTTCGTGCCGATGCAGGCACGGGCGAAGCGCTGGGCGGCGAGGTTGGACTCGTTGCCCGTGCCGCGCGAGGAGCCCGTGACGAAGATGGCGTCCGGACCGTACTTCTCCTTGATCTCGGAGAGCTTGTTGGCCACGAAGTCGAGCGCCTCGTCCCAGGAGACCTGGTGCAGGGGCGCGCCCTTCTTGTCGCGCATCATGGGATGGTAGAGGCGCGGAGTGAGGATCTTCGTGTCGTTGATGAAGTCGTAGCCGAACCAGCCCTTGAGGCAGAGGTAGCCCTCGTTCGTGAGGCCGTTCAGGGGCTCGGCGCCCTTGACCAGGCCATCCTCCACCAAAAGGTTGAACTTGCAACCCGTACCGCAGTACGGGCAGACGACCATATGCTTTTCCATCGCCATGATCGTTCCCCCTTTAGAGTCAGTGCACGTGCAAAAAAGACAAGCGGTTATGCCGACAGCGACTCGGCGTCGAGCTGCTGGCGGGCGGTGCGGGCCTCGTCGACGTCGCGCTCCATGACGGTGAGCGCAAGCGACGTGCAGGCCTCCACGCAGGCAGGGCCGCCCTCGCGGTCGGCGCAGCGGTCGCACTTGACCACGGCGGCGTTGGGAGCCGACCCAACGGCCAGCGCGCCCAGCTTCATGGAGTCGTAGCGGGCCACGACGTCCACGGCGCCGAACGGGCAGGCCACCACGCAGCTGCGGCAGCCGATGCAGCGCTCCATGCGCACGGCGACGCGGTCGCCGTCGATGTAGAGCGCGCCCACCGGGCAGGCCGCGGCGCAGGGCGCGTTCTCGCAGTGGTGGCACACCACGGGCGCGGTGCGATCGCCCGAACGCAGCACGTTCAGGCGCGGCACGGGCACATCACCCGGGACATAGTGCTTGACCAGGCACGCAGCCATGCACGCCTTACACCCGACGCATTTGCCCGGGTCGGCGATGACAAACTTGTTTCCCATAAGACCTCCCTTAACGTTCCCCTCGTCCTGGTGCCCGAAGGCACCTCCAAGCAGCTCCCCCTTACGTCTCGCGCGGCTTTCCGTGCACGTCGCTCATGAAGATCCGCTTGAACTCGCCCAACGCCTGCTGCGCCTCAAGGTACATGTCGGCGTCGAGCACGACGGCAGGCGCGTGACCGTCGACGTCCACGAAGACGGGCTCGTGCAGGTCGTGCGCCCGGGTCAAGACCTCCTCCGGGTTGTGCCGCAGGTCCGCAAGTGTGCATGTCTGAGCCATGGTTTATCCTCCTCCCCCTGTTTAGTTAGAGGCTAGTAACAAAAAAGATGAAATTGAAGGAATGCGGGTCAATAAAAAGGGCCCCGCACCTCGCGAGGCCCCCTACGCACCGCGAGGACCTAGGAGGCGCGCTTGTGGTAGGCCACCCAGTAGCCCAGGCCCACGAAGACCGCGCCGCCCACGATGTTGCCGATGGTGGCGAAAAGCAGGTTGTAGCCGATGCCGCCCAGGGTGAGCGAGTCGATGGCGGCCACCGCGGTGCCGAAGCCGGCGAGCTTGCAGGCATAGCCCATCGACAGGAAGAACATGTTGGCCACGCAGTGCTCGAAGCCCATGGCGACGAAGGCCGCGATGGGAAGCAGGATGCCGACCACCTTGTCGGCCACGCTGCGGGCGGCGAAGCCGATCCACACGGCCAGGCACACGAAGATGTTGCACAGGATGCCCTTGGCGAAGAGCGTGCCGGGGTCGAGCACGACCTTGCCGGCGGCCACGCTCACGAAGACGTCGCCCACCGCGCCGGCGTTCATGCCCTGCAGGTTGGAGAAGAACAGCAGCGCCATGATGATGAGCGCGCCCACGAAGTTGCCGAGCCACACGACGACCCAGTTCTTGACGAGGCCGCCGACGGTGATCTTCTTGCTCAGAAGGCCGCAGACCATAAGCGAGTTGCCCGTGAAGAGCTCCGCGCCGCAGCACAGCACGAGCACCAGGCCCAGGCAGAAGCACAGGCCGCCCAAGATGCGCTGGGCGGCGAAGGGAAGCGTGGGGTCGCCCAGAAGCAGGCAGAAGAACGCCGCGCCCATGCCGATGAAGGCGCCCGCGAACATGGCGAGCACGAAGCAGCGCCCCGTGGCGAGGTTGGCCTTGGTGACGGCCGCGTTCTCCACGCGCGCCTCCACCACGGCAGGCCCGTAGGCGTCGGTGGCCATCGCGTCAACGTGCTGTTGGTTCAGCTCAAACATTGCAGTTCCATCCCTTCTCCCCTTGAGTCGCCGTCGGGCCCGAGGGCCTTTGGGGGTCCTCCGGCCCCGCGACTCGTAAGGCAGTATATGGCTCAGTCGTCCATTTTGTCTTCACATCTTGAACACTTTTTTGAAGCGCCTCTGAGCCAGGAGGATTACCGATAAAACACGACGTCATTTTGCAAATTTTTTGCCTGCTTTGGGCGTATTACGGCCGTGATACATTTAAAGGACGAATCCTGGGGTTTTGTTGAAATTTCGAGTGAAATTGCCTTCATAGATGCCACAGAACTGCCGGCTTATAGGCGCGCTTATGGAGCCGTATAGGCCGTTCGCCGATTCTGCGTGTGCGGTTCATCTTCCGTTCACAGTTGGTGCAAGGCCCGACGCACAGCGCGCGGGCCTCGTGGGGAGGCGCAAATGGCATGGGCGGCAGAGACGCCCGAAGCCGGGCGGCAAAAGGCGGGCGGCGGGTCGAGGAGGCTGGTGGGCGGACACGGGACCGGTCCTGATGCCGCGCGGCCCCTACTCCTTGCCCGCCGGGGCGTCAACGAGCTCGAAGAGCTCCTCGCGCGCATGGATGTCGAGCTTGCGGTAGACGTGGCGGATGTGGGCCTTGGCGGTGCCGTGGGCCACGCACAGCTCGCGCTCGATGTCGCCGGCCGACTTGCGCTGGGCGAGCAGGAAGAGCACCTCCTGCTCGCGCTCGGTGAGGCTGTGGGCGCGACCGAGCTCGGCGCAACGCCGGCCCAGCGCGTTGAGGCGCGCCGTGCGGTAGAGGTCGTCGCCCTCCTCGTAGAGCACGATGCCCCAGCTGGCCGAGGTGCCGCGCTCCGAGAAGATGAGCCAGGTGCCCACGGCCACGGCCGCCACGACGATGCCCGCCACGGGCCAGCCGTGCGCGAGCGGCTCAAAGCAGCGCCCCGCCATCATCGCAAGCATGCGCACGCCGCGCTCGATACCGAAGATCCACACGGCGCTCACCCCGTAGCGGTGGCACAGCGACCCCACCATCGTCATGATGAAGAGCTCGGCCGCGCCGTAGCTCACGGACACGAAGAAGCTCGTCCAGAAGGACCCGAGCGCCCCCACCAGGCTCAGCACGAGCGAGACCATCATGAGCGCGGGCAGCCACACCGAGTAGAGCGTGCCGAAGTCCACCCGGCGCGACAAAAGCCCGATGCCCACGACGACGCTGGCCGCGGTAACCATGAGGCCGAAGCCCGAGTGCGGCCCGGTGAAGGCATACGTGTTGGCCTCCTGCAGGCCGAATGCGAACGCGTAGAGGCACACGAGCACGACCGGCTTCACCGGGAAGCTGAAGCGCGCGCCTGCCATGGGGCGCGGGAGCTGCTCGCCCGGCAGGGTCTTGAAGGCCGAGAAGAGCATGGCGAGCGATATGAAGGGAAGCGCGCACGTCCAGAAGGCAAGCCAGGGCAGGGCGAAGCCGCGCAGCGTCCAGATGACGGCGGCCCCCACGAGCTGGCTGAGGGCGTAGTACAGGGCGATGCGCACCGGGCTCAGGCAGCCGTAGAGCTCGCTCCACAGCAGGATGACCACCGCGAGGCCCGCGCCGCCCAGGGTCGAGGCGGGCAGGCCGAGCGCATCGGCCAGGTCGGGGCGGGCGATCGCGAGAAAGCCCAAACCCGAGGCGAGCGCCATGAGGACGGCGGAACACAAGGCAAGACCGCGTCGCTCGAAGAGGGGCGACACACGTCGGGAGAGGGCGGCCAAGGCGAACAGCACCGCGACGCAGGCGATGTCGAACAGCAAGCGCGAGCCGTACTGCGTCGGGTAGGCCACGAACGACCCGACGAAGCTGACCTCGATCCAGGCGCGATACACGCCCAGCCCCATGAAGAGCCAGCAGATGCGCGGAAGGCGGCCGCCTGCCTCCTGCAGCGACGCATCGTCGCAAGCGGGCGATGCGGCACGAGGCGAGCCGGGCGCGGGCTGCTGGGGCTCGGACGTCTTCTGGGGGCCTTGGGAGGCATGCGCCACCGGGTCCTGCGAAGCGCGTCCGGCATGCGCCTGCGCCTCCCCGAGACGGAATTGCCCCTCGGCGGTCTCCCCTGCAACCCTTGTGCGACGACCCATCCCTTTGTCCTTCTTCTGCGCGGCATTTTGTGTCTTCTAGCTCATTATGACGTTTCCGCAGGTAGTTTGGGTGGGTTACGAGGTGGGTTACGACAACACCACCCACAGAACATGGAGGGTCTATGGAGCGGGAGACGCCCCTCGCCCTACGATGGCCTCAGCCGCCCGGGCAGAAGGGCCGGCGTCGCACGGGTCATACGGGCGACGCCGAGGCACGGGCCGGCCGTCATGCACGTAAACCAGACTGCACGCAAGCCAACAATCAGGAGGTTCACCATGGCAACATCCATCACCCGTCGCACCGCCGTCAAGGGCGCCGCAAGCCTGGCCGCCGTCGCCGCCGTCGCCGGCAGCGCCACCGCAGCCTTCGCGGCCGAGGGCCCCAGCGTGGCCAACACCGCGCCCACGCCCTCCTTCTTCGCCGTGCCCGAACCCATCACCGACATCGCCGAGACCAAGGACTACGAGGTCGTGGTCGTGGGCGCCGGTGCCGCCGGCGTGCCCGCCGCCATCTCCGCCTTCCAGGCCGGCGCCAAGGTGGCCCTGCTGCAGAAGGAGGACGCCGCCTCCAGCCAGGGCAACACCTGCGACTCCGTGCTCGTTGATGAGTCCGACCCGGCCGGCGTGGCCGCCGTTGCCTCCCTCATCAACCAGGACTGCGCGCACCGCTCCCGCCACGACCAGGTCATGCTGTGGGCCAACAACTCTGGCGAGGCCCTGAAGTGGCTGTGGGACCTGGGCGAGCAGGCAGGTGCGCAGATGGTGGACTCCACCGCCAAGTGGACGAGCTCCATCCAGACCATCGACGACTACAGCGTGAGCTACTTCGCCTTCGACTTCGGCCCCAAGCCCTACAACACGGGCAACGGCATGCAGGACATCTGCTCCTGGGCTGAGGGCCAGGGCCTTGAGGTCTTCTACGAGACCCCCGGCTGCCAGCTCGTTACCGACGAGGCCGGCGACGTCACCGGCGTCATCGCCCAGCAGGCCGACGGCACCTACGTGCAGTTCAACGCCTCCAAGGGCGTCATCCTGGCCACCGGCGACTTCATGAACGACGACGACATGATGAGTGTCTACGCCCCCGAGATGGCAAACATCTACCGCAAGCAGCACGGACGCACCGGCGACGGCCACAAGATGGCCGTGTGGGCAGGCGGCAAGATGGAGGACATCTGCCCCACGCGCGTCCTGCACGACTTCGACGGCGGCCCCGGCGCCATGTGCGACATGCCCTTCCTGGCCGTGAAGGACGACGGCACCCGCTTCTGCAACGAGAAGCGCTGCGAGATGGCCGTGATGGCCAACTTCCTCTCCGGCCCCGAGGATTGCGGCTACTACAACCAAATCTTCGACGCCGACTACATGACGACCTGCGCCGAATGGCCCGGCAAGCTCTACGACGAGGAGGCCATCAAGGCCTACATGCCCGAGGAGGACGGCGAGAAGACCGGCGTGTACGAGGGCCTCATCGCCACCTACAAGGCCGACACCCTGGAGGAGCTGGCCGAAAAGCTCGGCGTTGACGCCGAGGCCTTCGTGGCCACCATCGAGCGCTACAACGAGCTGTGCGCCCAGGGCTCCGACGAGGACTTCGGCAAGGCCGCCCAGTGGATGGTGCCTGTGCAGAACCCGCCCTTCTACGGCATGCGTCGCCACATCGGCCTGTCCGCCATCATCCACGGCGTGAACGTCGACGAGCACATGCAGGTCACGCGTGAGGACGGCACCGCCATCGGCGGCCTGTTCGCCATCGGCAACGTGGCCGGCAACTTCTACGGCTCGCCCGACTACCCCATGACGGTCCCCGGACTTTCGCTGGGCCGCTGCCACACCCAGGGCTACGTCACCGGCAAGTACGTGGCCGGGCTGTAAGAGACGCCCACATAGCAGGGTCACGAGGCCCCGCCGGTGCAGCCCACAAGCTGCGCCGGCGGGGCCTTACATATATAGATGTCTTTCCGCCGCCGCGCCGAGGTGATTGGCCCCTTGCGCGGAGGCGCCTTGCCCCAAGCACGGCCGAGGCGACCTGCGGGCCGGGGCTTTGGATCCGGCAGGCCACATATATCTCTGCAAAAAACAGCTGGTAGATAGCTCATACTGCGACTCATACCCGTATTCATACCTTGCCAATATGACCATGGGGCACCCTATCGTGGTAGCCGTCGCCGGGCATAGGGGACAGCGGCAAGCTGAGCCCGGCGCGCAACGACAGTTCCACTATCACAAGGAGGAGCCCATGGAATCTATCACCAGGCGGGA
This sequence comes from Acutalibacteraceae bacterium, assembly GCA_963619535.1. GTDB lineage: Bacteria > Actinomycetota > Coriobacteriia > Coriobacteriales > UMGS124 > UMGS124. The sequence continues at coordinate 21,385 of CAVEWV010000014.1, forward strand.
CGCACTCAAGGGCGCTGCGACGGCAGGCATCTTGGGGGCGGCCGCGGCCGTTCCGGCCTTTGCGGCCGAGGGCGTGGACCACACCGCGGCAGGCATGCCTGAGAGCTGGGATTACGAGACCGACGTCGTTGTGGTGGGCTACGGCGGAGCCGGCGGCGTGACCGCCCTCACCGCGGCCGACGACGGCGCCGAGGTCATCATCCTCGAGAAGTATCCCGCCGACACCGCCGACACCGTGAACCACACGCCCTCGGCGCGCTTCTGCGGCGCGTTCTGCGTGTGCGTCGACGACGTGGAGGAGGGTTCGAAGGCCCTCGAGGCCCTCTCCATGGGCACGACGCCCAAGGACGTCTGCGACGTGTGGGCCGAGGGCGCCTATCGCAACGTCGAGTGGTGGAACGGCATCGGCGCCGACTTCCCCGACGCCGTCTTCGACATCGGCGAGTACCCCGAGCTGCCCGGCGGCCACAGCATCGGCGTGGCCCGCGACACCGGCAGCGGCATGCACATGTTCCAGGTCCTCAAGCAGAACATCGAGGAGCGCCTGGCCGACAAGATCACGGTGCTGTGGGAGACGGCAGGCACCCGCCTCATCCAGAACCGCGAGACGCAGGAGATCGTAGGCTGCGTGGGCATGACGGCCGACGGCAAGGAGCTCAACATCAAGGCCCGCAAGGCGGTCGTCATCTGCACGGGCGGCTTCGAGTGGGACGAGGACATGAAGCGCAACTTCCTGCGCGGCTACCCCAGCTGGTTCTACTGCAACCCCAACAACAACGGCGACGGCATCAAGATGGGCCAGGCCGTGGGCGGCGCCCTGTGGCACATGAACGCCATCTCTGCCCGCGCCATCCCCTATCACCCCGACTGGCCCAAGGGCACGCAGATCCGCCTGAACGAGCCCTACATCTTCGTGAACAAGTACGGCCAGCGCTGGTTCTACGAGTCGCCGTGGCCCTCGCACAACGCCTGGGTCGAGTTCGTGAACTTCTCCAGCGACACGGCCGAGTACAAGGCCTCCCCCGCCTGGATCATCTACGACGGCACCTCCGACAAGCCGCTGCTCAAGCCGCAGGAGAAGGGCTACCTCACCGACCCCGAGGTGGACATGCAGTACTGGGGCCCCGAAGGCCTCGACGACGAGGAGACGGCCGTCGAGCGCGGCTGGCTGCTGCGCGCCGACACCCCCGAGGAGCTGGCCGCGCTCATCGCCGCCGACGAGGAGGACAACGGCCGTATGACCCCCGAGGCCCTCGCCCAGACCATCGAGCGCTACAACGGCTTCTGCGAGAAGGGCGTCGACGAGGACTTCGGCCGCAAGCCCGACGACCTGGTACCGCTCTCCACCCCGCCCTACTACGCAGTGAAGGTGTACCCGGGCGGCCCCAACACCCAGGGCGGCCTGAAGAAGGACGCCACGGGCCACGTGGTGGACGCCTTCGACGAGCCCATCAAGCGCCTGTACTGCTGCGGCGAGAACGGATCTGTCTACGGCTTCCTGTACCCCACCGGCGGCGGCAACGTGTGCGAGTTCACGGTGTTCGGCCAGGTCTGCGGCCATAACGCGGCAGCCGAGGAGCCCTGGGAGTAGTACCCGCGCGCCATCGCCAAGCACGCCGATCCAACCGAGCCGCCCATCGCTTGTGGATGGGCGGCTTTTGTGTCTCCACCTGCCGGCGGCCTCGCCAAACCGGCCTTGTCCGCACGCGCCCCCTGCATTTGGTTGAGAAGCCAGGCATGCCGGTGATAGCATGGGACGTTGCCCGATAGCCCCGTTCGATGCGCATGGGAGTGTGGTCCGTGCAACAGCAAGGCGCCCGTACAGACAGCGCCCCCATTCAATGCAACCACCTCAGGGCGGTGTTCCTTGCCGTCGTCACCATAGGGATAGTCTTCGTATCCATCTGGAGCGACATCATCGGGTACAGCTCTACCCTGCCGGCCAGCCCGGACCTCGACACATCCCGCACCATGAACTCCGCCTACACATGGGGGCGGCTGCTCATATCGGTCCTTTTCATATGCGCGCCGCGATTTTTCGAGCGCAATGCAACGTGGCTCATGCTCGTCGAGGGCGTCACATTGCTGTTCGTCACGAGCCAGATGACGTTTGCGGGCTCTTATGCGTCCGCCATGGCCGGCATACCCTCAATCGTGGCGGCGTTTTTCGGCGGAATCGGCGGCACCCTGCTCACCACTCCCCTCTTCTTGTTGCTGGCCAGGCATGCCTCCCCTCGACAGGCGGCATGCTGCGTCGCCGCAAGCGTCATGGGAGAGTCCGTCGTCTCCGTGGCCCTGTCGCTATGGGCGCCCCCGCTCGTGCAAGCCGTCGTCTGCTGCGCGGCCCCGTTGCTTGGATGCGGTTGCCACGCGCTCTGCCTGAACCTTGCCTCACACCTCGGCGCCGAGGAGAGCCGGGCATATGGGCCCGCCATAACGACCGCGTTCGGGACGGCGTTCCTGCTGGCGGAGCTCTCGCTTGCCATTGTGGCGGCCGCGCTTCTCAGGTCTTTGAGCGACATGGGCGGCTGGGGCATGCGCCACGCAAACTACCTGGGCATATCGACCGCCGACCAACTCCCCGTCCTGTTGGGAGTCTGCCTTGTGGTCGCGGCGGTCTCGATTGCTTTCTTCGTCGTCCCAAAGCGGGCCAGCAACCAGGCCCGCTGCCTCATGGCGCTCCTCGTCTGCATGGTAAGCCTGCAGGTAATCACGTTGGCAGGCGGCGAGGGCACAGGCGCGGCGTTGCAGGCCATCCCCACGGGCGCGCAGCTCATCTGCAGGATGCTGCAGTGGATGATCTTCATGGAGTGCGCGAACCGAATCGCCCTGCCACCCTATCGCACGCACGGCATCGCAAGCACCCTGAACGGCTTCACGGGCTTGCTGCTGGCGCTTGGCGGCGCGATCGGCGTGAGCGACACGGTCGTCGCCATGGCGTTCATGTACGCGTTTTTGGCCGTGATGGTCGCGATGACCGTTCATCTCATGCGCCAGCTGGATGAGGCACCTGGACCCTCCCCTGAACTGAGCCCCTCGGGCGAGGCGCAGGCCCCCGCCCATGCCGAGCTGCAGCCCCTACTTGACCGTTACGGCATCTCCTCGCGCGAGGCAGACGTGCTCAAGCTCCTCGTACAGGGGCACCCGCGGACCCAGATCGAGGAGATTCTCGACCTGTCCGAGGGAACGGTCCGCACCCACATGAACAGCATCTATCGCAAGTGCGGCGTCCATTCAAGGGCCGAGCTCGTCTGCCTGGCCCAAGGCGAGGAGAAGTCCAAGCCTGAGCCCTCGCCGCGATAAGGGACGGGCGCGAAAACGCGCGCCCGCGCCCCAGGTCACACGGCCCAGGCGCGCAGGCGCGCGGCGACTATTCGGGCTGGGAGGTTTCAGCCTCCTGCGCAGGGCGCTCCTTTTGACCGGGAGCGCGGCCGGCGCGCTTGAGGGCCTCGCGCAAGATCCACTCCACCTGGCCGTTCACGCTGCGGAAGTCGTCGTCGGCCCAGCGCTGGACGGCTGCCCAAACCTCGGGGTCTATGCGGAGCGGGTACTGCTTGCGTTGCATCGGGCCATCGCTTTAGTGGTAGATGGAGCCGGTGTTCACCACCGGCTGGGCGTCGGAATCCCCGCAGAGTACCACAAGCAGGTTGGACACCATGGCGGCCTTGCGATCGTCGTCCATATCGACCACATGCTTGTCGGAAAGCTCGGCAAGGGCCATCTCCACCATGTCCACCGCGCCGCGCACGATCTTGCCGCGGGCGGCGATCACGGCGTCGGCCTGCTGGCGGCGCAGCATGGCCTGGGCGATCTCGGGGGCGTAGGCCAGGTGCGTGAGGCGCGCGTCCTCCACGGCGATGCCGGCCATCGAGAGGCGCTCGGAAAGCTCGCGGCGCAGCACCTCGCTGACCTCGGCGATGTTGGAGCGCAGCGTGATCTGGGTGTTCTGGGCGTCGTCCTCCCCCATGTGGTCGTAGGCGTACAGGCTCGCCACGTGGCGCAGGGCCGTCTCGCTCTGCGCGGCGACGAACTGCTCGTAGTCGTCCACGTCGAAGACGGCGCGGGCGGTGTCCTCCACGTGCCACACCGTGACGTTGGCGATCTCGATGGGGTTGCCCAGCTTGTCGTTCACCTTGAGGTGCTCGCCGTTGAGCGTGCAGGCGCGCAGGCTCACCTTCTCCTTGGCGCAGAAGGGGTTCACCCAGCGCAGGCCCTCGTCGGTCACGGTGCCCTTGTAGGCGCCGAAGAGGGTCACGACGCGGGCCGTGTTGGGCTGGACCATCATAAAGCCCTTGAACGAGAAGGCAGAGGCGCACAGGAGCAGCAGGCCCGCGACAAGCAGGACGGCGTACAGGGGCGACTCCTCCCCCGCGTCGAGCCCCGCCACGCCGACGAAGAAGACAACGAGCGAGACGATGAGGACGACGATCGACAAGACGAGCATGGGCAGGCCGGACGCGGCATGGACCTTGCGCTCCTGTGTGGGGGTTACCTGGGGCGCCGGCTGCGAGGCGGGGCGGTCGGAGGTGGACTGGCTGGTGCTGCGCGGGGCGTTCATGGTGGTTCCCCTCTCTTGGGAAAGGCCGGCGGGCGACGCCGGATGGATCCGGCAGCATCCCGTTGTCGATATCTGAGTGATATCACTTTGCTATCAGACATGTCAAGAGGCGAACGACGCGGGCATGCGTGGCGGCGACGGGGTTTGCATGGGATTTGGGCCGCAGGGCGCTTGGGGATGGGGCGCGCGGATGGCGACGCGCTATCCTATCCCCTCGCAAACCACGCCCGCTGCCTTGCCCGCGGGCACGAGCGATCGGAAGCGACGATGAACATCAACCACGCCATCCTGCACGTCTTCGACTTCGAGGGGGCGGGCACCACCTACTCCGCCCGCGAGCTCAACCTTGAGGAGCGCCCCGTCAAGTCGTTCGTGCAGCGCCACCTGCGCCGCGCCCAGGGCAGCGCCGAGAACAAGCATGGCGAGTTCAGCCAGGGCAGCATGTTCGCCGGCGAGCTGGAGCACTACCTCAAGGGCGGCGACTTCGTGGGCTTCTCCCGCCAGATCGCCGAGTTCCTCTATGCTGAGCTGCGCAAATGCGAGTCCGTGGAGGCGTGCGACCTGCTGGTTGCCGACTTCGAGGCCGACCCGGAGACCTCGGCTGCGCAGAACGCCGCCGACGAGCTGGACATGCCCGTGACCGAGGCCGCCGCCATCATGGAGGACGCCGCCTTCGACGGGCGCGGCGAGCGTTACTTCGCCCTGGCGCTGCTCCCCCGCAAACAGGCCTACGCCCACGACGTCTGCCATCTGGACGGCCAGCCTGTCTGCGAGGTGGTGCGTCACGACGCGACGCTGCCCAATCCCACGCAGAAGATCGACTCCTACGCCTTCGTGCAGACGCGCACCTTCGGCGTCGATTTCCACGACAAGGAGCGCGTCATCGCAGGCAGCACGTGCATGCTCCTGCCCGAGGGGCTCCTGCAGTGCAGCGCCAACGCCTCCACCAAGGAGGTCATGCAGACGGTGACGCGCATCGTGGAGGACGTGGCCAACGAGTACGGCGCCAACGCCGCCCGCGCCGTGTCGCGCGCGAAGGCCGCCATGCAGGAGCGCGCCGACGAGGACGACTTCCTCCCCCCTTGGGAGCTTGGCGAAGACGTGTTCGAGGACGCCCCGCAGATGCGAGAGCGCTACGAGGAGCTCGCCCGCGACGAGGAGCTTCCCGAGCGCGTGCATGTGAAGAAGAGCGTCGCCCACGCCGCCACGCGCAACCACCGCATCCGCACCGACACCGGCATCGAGATCACCTTCCCCTCCCAGTACTCCATGAGCCCCGAGTTCATCGAGTTCGTGACCCAGTCTGACGGCTCCATGTCCATCGAGCTCAAGAAGATCGGCCACATCGAGAACAGGTAGGACGTCCTGTGCGGGCAACGCCGCCCGCAAGGCCTGCCCGCAGCCGCCCGCGTTAACGATGCTTTACGTTCGCAAAGCCTCGTTAACGCGGGTTTTTTCATGCGCCGGGTCGGCCTTGCAAGGGACTGAGGAGTTTCCGATGTCTCTCCCCTACTCGAGCACCTAACGTAAGGCTTACATAAAGGCGTAAAGGCACATACACATCTGCTGATAAAACAGGTGTCTAACGATTTGTTTTACGGCAACTACCAGGTAGTTTATATGCTTTACGCCGCTTTACGGTCTTTTACGTCCATTGTCGTTAACTCACGTCAATATACGTTTACTCGTAAATTGACGAAAATTGACGTTAACCGACCCCTTGCGCAATCTCGGGAGCCGCGCCCTCCAGTCCACCCACCTGTTAACATCGTTTACGTAAACCGGTGTAAGTTGACGAAAAGCGCGTTTTGACGTAAAGTTGGGACTCCAGAGTGGTTTACATTGCTTTACGTAAATTCACGTTATACAACGTAAATACGTTAATTAACGGAAATTTACGTATTTGAACGTCAAATGTCGTTAAGAGCGTAAACTGCCTTAAGCAGAATCCCTGGTAGACGCTTTGCTGCATGCCGTATATATCGTCTGCTTACGTCAATGTGCTCCTTTTTAACGTAAGCAGACATAAACGCTTCGAAAGGAACGCCCCGTGCAAACCACGTATAGCGACATGGTCAGAGAGACCGGCGTTTCGAAGCCCACGGTTATCAACGTCGCAAACGAGCTCGACCCCGACAAGTCGCACCGAAGCGTCGAGGGCCGCACCACCTACATGGACGAATGGCTCACCATGGCCGTCGCCGACAAGCTGAAGAAAAAAGGCCTCATCAAGCAGACGACCAGCAGCGAGGCGCCGTCGCCGGCAGGGGAGGGGCAAGACTGTGCCCAGGACAGCCCAAAAAGGCGCATCGTTGGGCCAAAAATGCCCTCTGAGCAGGAAAAAGACTCCATTCAAGACACCGTGCAGCAGCTTCTCGACCGCGTTCTGAAGGCTGAGGCCGAGAAGAACGAGATGGTGCTGAAGGCCAAAGACGAGAAGATCGAGCTCCTCACCGACCAGGTGAAGGACCTCAGCGAGAGGGTGCAGCGCCTTGACGACAAGGTCGAGGCAGAACGCTCGCGCTACGACGAGCTCGTGAGGCTCCAGACGGAGAAGTTCAACGCACTTGCCGCCCCCAAGGTGCCGCTCTGGCGCCGTCTGCTGGGCCTGGGACCCAAACAAGACGAGGCTCAGGCAGGGGAGTAGCGCACAGAGCTCCCATACCTTTCTCCTTTTGAGATACAGATATGCATATTTCTATATAGGAAGCGCCGGCACGGGACTCATCCACCGGCGCTTCCTGCGTTTTGCGTTCCTTACGGGCACATCGCTGCTTAGAGCCGGCCTCTACCACGGACGGTCCCGCAAAGTCTGACATGGGGAGCCCGCGCGATGCTCGCGCGTCCGCCCATGGCGCTGAGCGGCAGCAGCGCATCCGAATCCCCAAGCGCAAACAGTCGTTCAGATAGGGCCCCGCACTGTTCGGCCGACAATGAACGACGTGGCTGAAACTGGACTCGCGTCAGAAGTGATCCGTAGGGGAGCGGTGGACAGGTCGTTTCCCAATGCGCTACTGGTCAATGCGGTGGCACAGACAAAAGACGCGTGCGGTCGATGCGGAGCGGCAAAGCCCATTCTTGCTAATCGGTGCGCGAGTCGTCTCTAAGACGGATTCTTGCGGATTCTTGCCGGGGCATGCCGGCAAACGGCGGGCGCTGCGTTCTGAGGGAAGCCCTTATGAGTCGGATAGGGCAGTGCTCAGACTTTTGCCTCATCGTGTTGAAGCGCTCTCTCTTAAGGGGAGTGCAGAGGAGCGTAAGGTCTTAAGGAGAATTGCGGTCCGCATTTGTCTGGGGCCCTTCAACGTGCGGCATGTATCTGGCATGGCGTGCGGTACGTATTTGCCTCTCTTGGCGGCCGCCGTGACTCGTCTTGGGCCTGTGAGGCGGGAGGCTCTTTTGTTTTGGGCGTGTCTTGCCAGGATCGGCGTCAGGGGCGGCCCACCGGGCCCGGCCGAAGGGTCGCCTGGGGGTGAATCAGGCGCTGCGGCGGCATGCGCAGCCGAGGCGATGGGTTGCTTTGGGGATGTAGGGGAGGGTGTGCCCTGGGGCGGTTAGGCCGCGGGCGGGAGCGCTTTGAGAGGCGCTGTGCGCCACGGTGCCGGCGTGCGCGACGCCGTGCCCGCATCCAGCATGAGGCGTGCGCACAGGGCCGCAGAATCGCCCTGAAGGGCCATGCCGGCAACCTTGCGGCGCAGCATCGCCAAGCGCGTCTTCTTCGCCTGCAGGGTGTCCCAGAGGGCCGCGTCGCGGCGCACGTCGGCGTCGAGGGCAAAGAGCGAGGCGACGTGCGCGGTGAGGTCGGCACCGAAATCGATGCCGCGCACCACGAGGGCGCGGGCGAGCGCGCAGGGCGAGACGCGGAACTCGACGGTCTTGTTTCGTGCGATTCCATGATTGTATAAACGGCTGTACGTATACTGCGCCGTCGCCTGGGTCAGCCCTTGCTCGGCAAGCTCGGCGCGGGCCCTCCTGAGGGAGCGCTCGTTACCGGGGAGCCATGTGGAGAGGGTGGCGCCGGAGGCCCACACAAGGCCGTCGGCACCGCCGTGGGCCATGGCCCACGCCTTGGCGAGGAGCAGCGCCGCCTGCGTGGCGCCGCAGAGCTGCAGCGCCCATACGGGCACCGCCAGGCCGCGTGCGGTGTCGCTCAGACGCCTGCGGATATCGGCTTCGGTGAGGGCCGCCCCGAGCGCGCGGGCGCCCTGCGCGCAGCCGCGCACGAACTCGGCGAGGGCCTGCCATGCGACGGTGAAGCGCCCGCGGGCGGCGGGCACCGCAAGGAGCAGACCCTTCGACGTAAGGCCGCGCAGGGCGGCCGTGGCGGTGGAGGGCTTGAGACCCGTCCGGGCGTAGAGGCGATCGCGATCGGCTTTGTAGGAGAGCGACGAGCCTGAGCCCATGACGTCCATGACGTCGGCCAGAAGGACGCGTTCGGAGACGGTCAGCGGCAGCGACCCGGCGAGCGCCCACTGCGGCAGGCGCGTGTAGTGGGCGGCGTCGAGTACAGCGTCGAGCTCTCGGGCATTCGAGGCGGGCGCGGAGTCTGAATGGTTGCTCCGGGGGCGGCCGGCGTGTTGGCGGGTCGCGCTTTGGGCGCCCCCGAACGAGCCGGCGGCAGCGACGTCGCGGCGGGAGCGCAGGGGAGTGCCGACGCCGAGATCTGCGGTGGCGGCGGCGTGCGTGACGCATGCGTTGGCGGCTGGCGCCGAGAGGTTGCTTGTGCAGTATTGGGAGACGGAGTCGCCGTCGCTCCAGCCGTGCGCGCTGGCGAGTTCCAGCGAGCGCGACAGGACGGCGTCGAGGACTTCGCGTGCCTCGCGCATGGAGCGCGCCCGCGCGCCCTGCGCGCAGGGGATGGCCGTGACGAAGACGAACCCGTCGATATCGAAGGCCCAATGCCCGCAATGCGGGTGGGGGTTGGCGCTGCGGGCGCCGGCAAGAAGTGAGGGGGCCTTGAGGCTGAGGTACCGAAAGCCAGAACCACAGGAGCGGCTGAGGTCGTACTCTAAACCCTCAAGGTCTACTGGAGATAGACGCAGAGCGGAGGACCTCACCTCCTGCGTCTCTGTCAAAGCGGTGACCGTCATCAAAAACAGCCTCTCTCGAGGCTGCGGATACACGTAGAGCGCAAACAAAACGACAGCCCACGGAAGTGTGCTATCATGACGAAGCGCTATAGCGTTGTTCTCGCAGCTGGTTGGAGTTTGCGACTAGGCCGTAGGTGCTGGTAACACCTGCGACGCAACGCATTATAGCAGCTCAAGCAGCCAGTTTGTTCATGAGGCCACCGTGCTCGTGAGCAAACTGGCTGTTTTCGTTTAGCTACGAAAACCTGCCGTCCTTTTGCGAGAGACACCCGAGACGCTTACATAAAACCATGCGTCTTAAGGCTTGCTGACGTATAGCGTTTATGCAGGAGATATGGATGACGTCAGTTTCCGTAAGTTGATGCCAAAGGCGGAATCGGGCTCGATTTAACGCGAACGCCTCACGTCATCGCGCGTGTGCACTTGTCGAAAACGGCGCATACAAGTTAACGTTAAGTCGTTTACATGGCGATTTACCTGGTATTTTACAAGCAGAGGTGCGTAAGCGGCCTTCATTAGCCTGGATAAGCGGTCGCATCATTTTCCATGAGTTAACGTAAGGCCCGGCAAAGCCGATGAGGCCGCTGCGCTGCACGAGGCAGCTTGGATCCACGCTGGCAAGGCGGCAGGGATTGGTGTGGTATGCCAACCTGACCTGGCTGTTTCTTAAAGCATAACCCTAAACTAAAACTATATGGATTTAACACAGCTTCAGTTTGTTCCACATGTGCGGTGGCTGAGGATGGCAGAAGACGGTCTGCAACCCGAATCTGACGGTCCTCGCATGGCCCTTGCGGCGTCTCGCGCCAGACGGACGTCCGAAGGTGTCCCCCAACACTTCCGTGCGGCCCTTCACTGTTGCTTTCGTGCGTGCTGTCTTCTGACAAAACCTTGCGACCCATGGGTTTCTGACAAGACGCCCTTTTGAGGGAATCAGAACATATGTTCGTTTTACTTGAGGGTTTTATCCTCTTGACGGGCAGGGTGCGCCGCTCTTGCGAATCGCCCCGATGCCGTAGGCTGTGCGTCGCTGCCGGTGCCTGGAGGGGGTCGCCCTCGGTCCAGAGGGCCCATGCCCGCCTGTCTTGTGGGCGGGTTTGCCCGTCTGCGCGAGTGGGCGCATGGGGCGCCCCATGCCGTGGGGACGTCCGCTGTTTTGCATGAGGCTCGCCTCTCTTGGGGCGAGGGCCGCCGCTGCGTGTGTCGGTGGGAGGTGCGCCCGGCGGTGGCCCGAACGGCCGACCCTATCGCCTGAGGCGGTCGAAGATTCCGAGAATCGCGCATCGGTTCCGTGCTCCTGTGCCCCACGCGGCAGTGCTTCAGGGGCGCTTCGAGGCCGTCCGACGGGCGTGCGATTGTGGTGCCCGTCGGCGTTTCCTGACGGCTCGTGCGACTGTCGGAGAGGCTTTCTCCATTGCACGCGAGTCCCTTTGCGGGCGCGTCCGGGCGTCTCGTGCGGGAGCCTTCGCCGGTGGGTTTTGACGCCGCCCGGACATTTCCCGTGCGGATTCGCGTCAGGCCCTGGGTTGCGCGAGGAGGTGTCCCCGACGCCCTTGGCGCGGCCTGCTTGCCATGCGTCCGGCTCGCCTCGGAGCGCTTCTTTGGTCGGCTGGGCGGATCTTGGGGCGGGTCGATTTTTCGGATGCGCGAGGCAGTCCAGCTCCACGCGGCGTGTCTCCGGAGCCACTCAAAGCCCCGCGCTTTCCGTTCTTTCGGGTATGGTTTCGCCTCGCGCGCAGTCGTCCTCGGTCGCGCCGTCTGCGCGTATGGGTTGTCTCCTTGCGCCTGCGATTCTTCCCGCCGAGGCGCTCCTGGCCTGTGTCGCCTGCAATGCCGGGCGGCCCTCAAGCCTCGCGATCGGGCGGGTTTCGGCGAGCGCCCTTCTTGCCTGCGCCGCCCCATGCACGCGACGAAAACCCGAAGCTCGACGCCGCTCGCACGCGGGCCCACTGCCTTGCCGCGGGGCTTCTTCGTGCCGTTTTGCGGCGACGGTCGCATTCCCGTCGCGCCTTGCTGCCGTGTGACTTCCGGGTCCGCCCGCCGCGTGCAGAGCCTGATCCAAACCCCCGCGAACGGCCCTCTCGGCCTGTTGGATCGCATGCATACAAACGCCCGATTATTGCATGCGCCAGGCCCGTCGGACCTGCGGCTACCAGTCGTTTCCCAGCCGACTCCGGCGAGGTTTTCCGCGCTCAAGCTGTGCCCTGTGCGCGGCTCTCCAGGCGCCCTCCCGACCCCGCCGCGTCGCCTCGCGTCCGTCTCAGGCGCTACTTCTTCCCCGTGCGCACGACGCGCAGGAGCTCGTCGTTGCGGTGCACGTCGAGCTTGGCGTAGATGCGCTTCTTGTGGGTGCGCACCGTCTCTGGCGAGATGCTCAGCTCCTCGGCGATGCGCGTGGGGGAGTAGCCGGCCACGGTGAGGCGCAGCACCTCCTCCTCGCGTTGCGACAGCCCGAACCTGGCCGCCGTGGAGGTGCAGCGCGCCCCCAGGCGGCTGTCGTCGTTGAGCGTGGCGCGCCAGGCCGAGATGAACGCCAGGCCCAGGATATAGAGCGTGGTGAACACGATCTGGAAGTAGAGGGCGACGTTGCCGTACAGCTCGTACAGTACCGCCCCCAGGCCGAAGGAGAGAGTGCAGGCGATGAGCGCGGGCGCGGCCACGGCCTCGGCGGCGAGACCCTTCTCACGGCACTGCGCCGCGCACGACACGGCGAAGAGCGTGAAGAAACCGTCCATGCTCATGTTGTAGCCGATGGAGAGGAAGTTCTTGAGGCCGCCGTCGGCGTCGAGCATGCGGATGAAGGAGAAGTACGACATGAACACCGCGAAGGCCGGCAGCAGGAAGAACAGTTTCTGGCGGATCGCCTCGTAGCGCGCCCCGCCGCGCAAGGCGTATATGAGGGCGAGGATGACCCCCGAGGCAACCACGTCGCCGACGAGGTACACCCAGGCCTTGTGGTCGCCCGTATAGCTTGACGGCGGGATCGCCATGACGCCCCAGCAGAACGTCCCCAGGGCCAGGCCCACCGCGGGGGCGCTCAGCGAAGAGCGCACGGCGGACCAGGCGCCGTGCTCGTCGGCTGCCGTGCCGGCTTGCGCGTCGTCCTGAGGCTCGCAGGGCTCGACCAGGGGCGCCCGCCCCGCCTGCACCCAGGCGAGCGTGAGGCACGAGACGGCCAGGCAGGCCGCAAGCAGCACCCAGAGGCCCTGCGCCGTGTCGAGCGCGATGGCCGCGAACAGCAGGCAGTTGCCGAGCAGCACCGAGGAGCTGACATACAGCAGGTTCGCCGGCGCCCCGTTGGGCACGAGCGCGCGGATCCAGCCGAGCAGCAGCAGCGCGAGGCCCGCGCCCAGGCAGAAGAACGCGAGCGGGGAGAGCGCCCCCGCGGCCGCCCACAGGCCGAATGCCCGGGGCAGCATGCACCCCAGGCTGGCGAGGCAGAGCGCCCCTGCGATCGCGGTCGCGCGCCGTCCGCCGGCGTGGCCGCCCCGGCTGCGCGCGGAGAAGGCCGCCACGAGCGCCACGAGCATTCCCGTGGCCAGGCTTGCGACGCACACCTGGGCGCCGACCCCCTCGCACAGGGCCATCGGCAGGCTGAAGGCGATGCGGCGGAACACCTCGAGCACGGGCATGAGCGCCGCCATGCCCAGGAAGCGCGCGTCAAAGCCCTCGCACGCCTCGCGCATGACGTCGCGAATGTTGTCTGTGAAACGCACTCTCTTGTTCCTCGCATTCGTCGACACGACAGTCCCCATTTCTGTCAAAGAGTCGTTCTAGCAGGTGAGAAGCGCAATACCCAAGCTATGGTAACCGATGGTACCGCCATAGTGTCGCCAAAATCCCGCCGGGTGGGGGACTGCGCGGCGCGCCGGCACGGGGCTAGCGTCAGCAGGCGTCGGAAGGCAGACACACCGGCATCCAAGACGATGCCGCGCCCAAGGCCATGGGGCCGAAGGGTGCCTGCCAAACGTCGCGTCGCACCTGTGCCGGCCTCGCTGCGGGCCCCAGGGGAAGCGCGCGACACGTCAATAAGGGGGTTCCTCATGGGTACCAACGCTCTCGATCGTCGCGATTTCGTCAAGGTTGCAGGCGCTGCCGGCGCAGCTGTGGCAGGCATGGGCGCGCTCGCCTCGGCCGCCCGGGCCGACGCCGCCGCCCAGACTGAGTGGGCCGACGAGGCCGACTTCGTCATCGTGGGTACGGGCTGCGCGGGCCTGGCCGCCGCCTGCACCGTCGAGTTCGAGGGCCTGGGCGACTGCCTCGTGCTCGAGGTCGCGCCCAAGGAGATGCGCGGCGGCAACTCCTCCGCCACCGCCGGCATCGTCTTCTGTCCCGACAGCACCGACGCCGCCATCGAGTATCAGGGCGCGCTTAACGCCGGTTACGACCTGCCCGCCGACGTCATGCAGGCCTGGGCCGAGGAGCTGTGCGCCAACCTCGACTGGATGCGCGAGAACTTCGGCTGCGAGTTCAAGACCTGCGAGCAGGGCACCTGGGGTATCCAGGGCGAGTACCCCTTCATGCCGCGCGCCCAGGAATGCCCGAGCTACAACGTGACCGAGGGCACCACGTGGAACGTCCTGGCCGCCAAGTTCGACGAGCTCGACGTGCCCACCTACTACGAGACGCGCGCCACCCGCCTCATCACGAACGAGGCCGGCGAGGTCATCGGCGTGACCTGCGAGGACGGCCGCAACTTCAAGGCCAAGAAGGCCGTGCTGCTCGCCACGGGCGGATTTGAGGCCAACCCCGAGATGATGCGCGCCTACCTGCCCACCGGCTACACCGACACGCTGGGCAAGGGCTCGTGGTACAACCGCGGCGACGGCATCAAGATGGCCCAGGCCCTGGGCGCCGACCTGTGGCACATGAACAACGTCTCCGGCGCCGCGCTGGGCTTCAAGTGCGCCGTGTCCGACGAGTACGACGCCCGCACCTGGACCCGCTGGGCCACGCACAACTACATCTTCGTGGACGACCGCGCCCACCGCTTCATGGACGAGGACGTGCTCTACACCGAGATGCTGCGCCACGGCAAGCAGTACCGCCGCGGCTGCTTCACCGAGTCGGCCCTGCCCACCGGCGCCTGGGCCATCTTCGGCGACGAGGAGTTCAACAGCGGCAAGTGCATCTTCTCCACCAGCTCCTTCGCCGCGATGAAGGCCGTGGACGGCCGTTTCACCACCAACCAGGAGGGCCTGGACGCCGGCGTCATCGTGAAGTGCGGCACCGTCGAGGAGCTGGCCGAGGCCACCGGCCTGGACGCCGAGGTGCTGGCCGGCACCCTTGAGGAGTACAACGCCGCCGCCGACGCCAACGACGACGCCCAGTTCGGCCGCGGCAAGGCGAAGAACGAGTACAGCGAGCTCATGACCGCCCCGGGCAACGAGGACGGCGAGGAGGCCCGCGCCGCGTTCGACCTGTCGCGCATCGACGCCCCCTACTACGCCATCGCGCTGGTGGGCACCGTGCTCAACACCCAGGGCGGCCCGCGCCGCTCGGCCGACTGCGAGGTGCTTAACGTCTTCGGCGAGCCCATCGCCCGCCTCTACAGCGCCGGCGAGATGGGCTGCGAGTACGCCTATGTGTACAACGTGGGCGGCAACATCGCCGAGGCCATCGGCAGCGGCCGCCGTGCCGCCCGCACCATGGCCAAGCTCGAGGCCTGGGAGTAACGAGCGGGCACCGAGGGGCCCGGAGTGTACCGCGCTGGGTCACTGAGCTAATCGTAACGAAACCAAACATATCGGCCCCTGCCAACCCGTTGCGGGGGCCGACTTTCAAGATGGGAGAGCAAACATGCAGGTAAACGCTACACGCAGGACGTTTGTCGAGGTCGGCGCCGCAGCGACGGCCATGCTCGGCATGTCCGGCACGCTTTCGAAGGTCAGCCCCGCGCTGGCGCAGGACGCCGCCGACGGGCAGGGGCAGGACGCCCAGGCCGAGCGCGTCGATGTCGTCGTGATCGGTGCGGGCGCGGCCGGCCTTGCCGCTGCGGCGAAGGCCGGGGAGGCGGGCGCCAGCGTTGTGGTGCTCGAGGCCGGCTCGTTTGCGGGCGGCGCCACGCTCTACTCCGGCGGCCACATGTTGTGGATCGACGATGAGTTCAATGCCACCCAGGAGCGCAACGACGACGACCTGGCCAAGTACCTCGACCTCGACCCCGATACCCTGGGCGACGCGGCCACAGACGCCGTGACCCTGCAGGGCCAGGTGCAGGACTACCTCGCCGACACGCAGCGCGCCGGCAAGTTCGACAGCATCGAGCGCATGATGGTGGACCACTACCTGAAGGGCGCCGGCACTGACGTCGACGGCAACCCCGTGCATCTGGACTACACCGAGATTCGCGCTGCCGCCGAGACGAACATGGAGGTACTCGCCTGGCTGCAGTCCGGCGGCATGGAGATCAAGGACGCCCCCTATGGCTCCCATGCGAACTCCCCCGTGTCGGGCGGCCCCTCCCTGGTGGACGCCCTGCTGAACCTGGCCGAGTCGGCCGGCGCGCAGGTGCGCTACCAGTCCAGGGCCACGGGCATCCTCATGCAGGACGGCGCCGCGGTGGGCGTGCGTTATGAGGACGAGTCTGGCCAGGAGCAGGTCGTCGAGGCGGGCCGCGTCGTCGTCGCAAGCGGCGGCTATGCCTCCAACGCGGCCTTGGCCTCCCTGTACCAGAACACCGGCGCGGGCCTTTCGCAGAACTGCGGCACCACGAACCCCGCCACGAACCGCGGCGAGGGCATGGTGATGGCCCAGCGTTGCGGCGCTGCCGTGCGCGACCTGCAGTTCCTCACCACCCTGCTCGAGGGCTACCACAACGGCTGCACCCTGGCCGAGGTGGGCAAGATCGTGGGCACCGAGCAGCTCGTGGTGAACGCGCAGGCCGCGCGCTTCGCCGACGAGGCCACGGCCTTCAAGTCGACCATGAACAACGTCGCCCTCAACGCCCAGAGCGACGGCCTGAGCTTCTTCGTGGGCGACGCGAAGATGCTCGCCGCCCTTGACGAGGCGCAGGAGGGTCTGGCCGACGACCTGTCCGGCCGCGACTGGTTCTGCGTGGCCGACACGCTCGAGGAGGCCGCGACCGCCGCGGGCCTGGACGCCGAGGCTCTTGCGGCCACGGTCGAGCAGTTCAACGCCTACATCGATGCCGGTGCCGACGCCGACTTCGGCCGTGCCGAGTTCACCGGCAAGGTGGAGGAGGCACCCTTCGTGGTGGCCAAGATGGAGATGCACTTCCACCTCACCTTCGGCGGCCTCATCGTCGACGAATATGCCCAGGTCATCGGCAACGACGGCCATCCCATTGCGGGCCTCTACGCCGCCGGCGACGTGACGAGCGGCTACGAGGGCACCGTGCACCAGAGCGGCGCCTGCCTGAGCGTCGTCGTGCACCGTGGCATCCTGGCCGGTACGCTGGCCTAAGGCCGAGCCCGGCGCGCGCCCCGACGGACCTTTGGTGGGGGGCACGAAGAGCGCGCCCTAGATAATCTTAGATTCCGTTACGATAAGAAACGCGCCCGGGCGGCCCCGCAGAGGGGAACGCCCGGGCGCGTTATTTCTTTTCTCTTACTTTCTTGCCCGCTACCTCGCGATGTTCAGCGTGACCTCGCCGCCCACGGTGTTGAAGTTCTCGTCCCACGCGCTGAGCTCGGCCGCGTACTCACCGTCGCCCTCGTCGTAGAAGTAGAGGTACGCGGTGGTGCTGGCACCCGCGCGCAGGTTGTTCAGCGACTCGAGGGAGTCGTCGAAGTACCAGCCGGCGGCCGAAATGTTGCCGCTGCCCTGCTGCACGCCGCTGGGGCCGTAGAGGCCGATGGTGAGGTCCCACCAGGGCGCGGAGGACTCGGTGCCCGTGTTGGTGAGGGCGACGGGCACGCCGATGACAGCCTTGCCGTTGACGGCCTCATCCCAGCTCTCGGCCGTGGTGTAGAGGAACGTCGCCGGGTCGGTGCTTACCTCGACCGTCCATTTGGGCAGCTCAAGCACGGTGCCGTTGCTCACGGTGGGCGTCGCGTCGGAGCCTGCGACCGTGCCTTCCATCGTGGTCTGGCCGCCGTCGAGCACCTCGAGGGCCTCCCCGCCGTCTTCAGCCGCCACGTCGGCCACGGGGCCCAGGCTGCGCGCGATCTGCTCGAGCATCCAGACGGTGTCGGCGTCGGTGGCTTCGGTCCATATGACGGTGGCCACCGCGGCGCCCGACGAGCCTCCCATCACCGTGGCGACGACCGAGTACTGCACGCCGTCCTCTGTGGCGGTGTAGCCCAGCGAGTAGGCCTGCATGCCGTCCAGCATGTAGTGGCGCTCGCTTGTGACCTGGGCGTCCATGCCCTCGGTGAAGAGCGCGGCCGGGTCGTTGGCGAGCATCTCGGTGATGTAGGAGGCGTCCCCCTGGTAAATCTCGAGCGACACCATGGCGTCTTCGGCCGTGTACTGATACGACGCGCTATCCCCGTCTTCGGTGATGTCCCAGGACAGGCCCGCGCCCGCCTGGAACTGGAAGCCGCCGACCGCGATGGTCTTGAGGGAGAGCGTGGCCTGGGCGACGTCTTGGGCCTGGGCCTCGGCCGAGGCTGCGCCCGTGTCGGTCGCGGCTTGGTCGGCCAGGGCGAGCGAGCCGAATCCCATGGTGAGGAGCAGGGTGCCGGCCAGGACGACGGTACCGATTCGCTTGCTGGTACGCATGGTTGCCTCCTTGTGTCTGTGCGACGCCCCTCGCCGCGTCCCGATGGCGTGCCGGCCCGTCGCCGGTCCTGCTGCGCATCGATCGCGGGCGGTGGGGCGCCTCTGCGGGCGTTGCTTGATTGCATCGTAGGTGTCGCGTGCGTGCCCCGCCAGGCCCCTGTGTCCCACAATCGGCCGTATCACTGGCCGCATGGCGCGCCTTTGGGGGAGTAGGATGGTGCCGAGCGGTGCGCGGGCGGCGAGGCCCGCGGGACAGATGTGGGGGAGGCCGATGGGACGCATCAGGGCGGGCTATGCGAGGCTGCGCGTGGTCGCGCTGCGCCATGCGGGCGCGGCGGGGGCTGCCTGCGCGGTGCTGCTGGTGCTTGCGGTGCTGCTCGCCCAGCTCGTCGCGCCGTCGCTTCACCTCGCGCTGAGCGCCCCCGCCTCCCCGGCGTACGGGTGGAACCGCGCCGCCTTCTCGGTGTGCGTGGGCGTGGCGCTCGTGCAGTGGGCCTCATGGGTGCGCCTGCGCTGCTCGGACGCCGTCATCGCGCGTAACCTGCGCGTGGCGGCCGGCCTGCTTGCCGCGTGGGTGCTGCTCGTGCTCGTGAAGTACGAGACCGACGCGCCCGTCGTGCGCAGCCTCATGTGGTACCTCTACTACGTGCCCATGCTGGCCGTGCCCTCGCTTGCGCTCTTCAGCATCATGCGCGCCGCGGCCCTGGACGGCCGCCCCGCCATGCGCGCCGCCCGCCGCGCGGTGCTGGCGGCAGACGCGGCGCTTGCCTTGCTTGTGCTGACGAACAACCTGCATCACCTGGTGTTCTCGTTCAGCTTCGCAGATTCTGGCTGGGACGGCAACTATATATATCGTGCGGGGTATTGGGCGGTCGTGGCCTGGACGGCGGGCAAGCTCGCGGCGTTCTTCCTGTTCGCGTGGCTCGCGGCAAGCAGGCGGCTGCGCCAGATGTCCGCCTTGGTGGGCACCGTGGTGGGGGTGGGCCTGCTGTACAGCGCCCTGTACGCGCTGGGCGTCCAGGCCGTGCGCGCGACCAACCTGTCGCTCGTGTTCTCGCTCGTGGCGCTCGCCACCTTCGAGGTGTGCCTTGACGTGGGGCTCTTCCCCTCGGTGCGCGACTACGAGGGGGCGTTTCGGAGCCTGCCGCTCGACCTGCGGGTGCTCGGGCGCGATGGGCGTGAGGCGTTCGCCACCGAGCAGGCCGCGCCGCTGGCCGCCTCGGCGCGCACGGAGGCCGTGCGCTTCGCGAACCGGGAGGGGGCGGCGAGCGCGACCTTCCGCCTGGCCGACTGCGCGCACCGCGTGTTCGAGGTATTTCGCCTGCCGGGCGGGGTCGCCCTGCTCGCGGAGGACGTCTCGGCAATAGACGCGCGCCGCTGCGAGCTGGAGGAGCGCCAGGCCGAGCTGCGCGCCTACAACGACCTGCTCGAGCACAGCCTGGCGGTCCAGCGGCGCCTGCATGCCCAGCAGGCCGAGCGCGCCCTGTGCGAGGAGGTGGAGCGCAGCCTTGACGCGTCGCTTGCGCGCATGTCCGAGGTGCTGCGCGAGCTGAGGGCCGAGCCGGCCTGCGATCCCGGCCGTCGCCGCACCCTGCTGCTTGAGCTGCGCGTGCTGCTGGCGTACTGCAAGCGCAAGGGGGCGCTTGTGCTGAGCGAGCAGGAGGGCCGCCCCTACGACGCGGCCGCCATGGGCCTGATGGCCTCGGAGTTCGCCGCCGACCTGCGTGCGGCGGGCGTGTCCTGCGCTTGCACGGCAACCTTGGGCAAGCCCATGCCGCCCCGCGCCGCAAGCGCCCTGTTCGACTGCCTGCACGTCTTTGCGCAGGCCTGTGTGGCGCACGGGCGCACCTCGGCCCTCATCGTCGTGCGCGAGGGGGCAGGTGGGGACGTCGAGCTGCGCGCGTCCCTGGAGACCGACGGGCAGGGCGGGCTCGACGGCGCCGCCCTTGCCGCGGCCCTGGGCGAGCATGCCTGCGAGGTGCAGGTGGAGGGCGACGGGGTCGCCCTGTCGGTGCGGGCGCATGTGGGGAGGGGGCGCGCATGACGGGCGGATTGCTCGGCCTGCCCGGGACGCATCCTGCGGTGGGCCTCGTGCTCATGGCGGTCTTCTTCGCCCTGGCGGTGGAACAGGCGCTCCATGTGTCGCGCCTTGCGTGCTGGCGGGTGGGCACACGCGGCGAGCGCGTCTACGAGTGCGCGCTGTTTGTCCTGCTTGTGCTGGGCTTTTGTGACGCGCACGGCCTGGCGCAGGGGCTCGACGCCTACCACGACCCCGTGCTGCGTGGGCTTGCCTGGGCGGTCTGTCTCGCTGTGTTTGCGTGCGGCGGGGCCCTGTGGTGCATGGGGCATGGGCGGCGCCGGGGCCGTCTGGTCGAGCTTGCCTGTGCCGTGTGCCTGCTGCCGGCCGTGGCGCTGGCCTTGGGCGCATGCTGGGGATGGGCCGTGGCGGCGTGCGCGGCGGTTCTGGCTGCATGCGTGACGGCGCGCCTGCTCGGCGACGAGCGGCAGCGTGCGGAGCATCCGGCCCGCGACGCGATGGCCCAGGCCGTGCAGCTGTTGCCTGCGGGCGTCCTGTGCACGGGGGCCGACGGGCGCGTCCTCTTTATGAACGACGCCATGCGCGCGCGGTTTGCAGAGCTTGGCCTGCCGGGCGACCTGGCCAACCAGGGTGGCGCATGGGAGGTCTTGGAGGGGCGCGCCCGCCGGGGCGTCGGCGCGGACGCCGTCTTGCCCGAGGGCCTGCGCCTTGAGGTGGGGCAGGGGAGGCTTTGCCTGTTTACGCGCGGCACCTCGAACATGGCGGGCCGTGCCTGCCGCTGGGTCGCGGCCGTGGACGTGACGGAGCGCGAGCACGTGGTGGCAGAGCTTGCCCAGGCCACGCATGCCTTGGAGCAGGCGGGCGTGGAGCTGCGCGCCGCCTTGGCCGACGTGGACGAGGTGGCGCGCAACGAGGCCCTCGCCGCCATGCGCTCCCGTGTGCACGACGTGGCGGGCCAGCGCCTCTCCATCCTGCACCGCTACCTGGAGGACGGGGCAGACGCGGAGACGTTCGCCCAGGTGGCGGCCCTTATCGAGGGAATGGCTGAGGAGCTGCGTGCGCCTATGGAGCCCGACGCGGCCGTGGCGCTGGCCGGCGTGGTGGACGCCTTCGCGCTCGCGGGCGTGGGGGTGCGCGTCGAGGGTGAGCTGCCCGCCGAGGCGGACGTGGCCGGCCTGTTCGTGCGGGCGGTGCGCGAGTGCGCCACCAACGCGGTGCGCCACGGCCGCGCCCGTGCCGTGCTGGTGCGCATGGCTGCCGAGGGTGCACAGGCGCATGCTTGCGAGGTGGCCGGCGCGGCCGCCGGGCCGGATGGGGACGGCGTGTCGGATGATGCGGCCGGGCCGGATGAGGCTGTCGTGTCGGTTGCCGAGGCGCCGGCCCTCTGGTATACCCTTGCCGTGTCGAACGACGGCCTTCCCTGCACGGGCGCGGTGGTGCCGGGCGGGGGGCTTGGGGGCATGCAGGCTGCCTGCGCCCGCCTCGGGGCCGCGCTCGAGGTGGAGCCGGGTCCGCCGTTTGCGGTGCGCATCCGGGTACCGCGGCGGGCCGGCGGGCAGTGTTTGCGAGATGTGGGCGATGAAGGGGGAGCGGCTTGACGATGCGGGTCGTTATCGTTGAGGACCAGGCCATGCTGCGCGACTCGCTCGCGCTTGCCATAGACGCGCAGGACGACATGCGTGTGGTGGGCTCCACGCCCGATGCCGCCCAGGCGCTCGACCTGGTGCGCCGCCAGCATGCCGAGCTCGTCCTTATGGATGTGTGCACCCAGGGCGGCCGCAGCGGCATCGCCGCGACGCGCGCCATCAAGGAGGAGCTGCCCCAGGTGCGCGTGGTGGTGATGACGGGCCTGCCCGAGGTCACCTTCGCCGAGCAGGCCCGCGAGGCCGGGGCCGACAGCTTCGTCTACAAGAACATGGGCACGGCCGAGCTTCTCGGCGTCATGCGCTCCACGTTCGAGGGCTACGTCACGTTTCCCCGCCCGGCCCGTACCGCCCCCACGGGCATCGACGCGCTTGACGCCACCGAGATGGCGATCCTGCGCCTGGTGTGCGAGGCCATGAGCCGCAAGGAGATCGCCCAGCAGCTCTGCCTGTCCGAGGGCACCGTCAAGCGCCACATCTCCGAGATCCTGGCCAAGACCGGCTACGACTCCATCCTGCGCCTGGCCGTGAACGCCGTGGCCGACGGCAGCATCGTCCCCAACTTGCGCGACGAGGTGTAACAAAAAGCGCGCCGCGCCTCGGAGGAAGAGGGCGGCGCGCTTTCGCATGCTGCGCTTTCTTGTAACAAAATCAAATCTTCATCCTGCCCGGCGATTGCTGCCGGGGGCTTGCCAGGGAAACGACGATTAAGCCTTGCTGTCCCAGTTGCACAGGGCCTTTACCTGCGTCGTTGTTACGCTGGTGTGCGGGAAAGCGACTCGTTCATCGTTTCCCCGGATATTATGGCTTGGCGTGGCCGCATGCGGGACAGAACCGCTCCGTGCAGCGTGCGCCGCATGCAGGGCAGAACCAGGCGTCAACGACTCGGGGCATCGGCGCGGGCCGCTGGCCTGGGCGGGGATGCGGGTCGGCAGACCGAGCCTGCGGGTTCGCGTGTGGAGCCGCGTCCGGGCCCGCAGGCCGCACAT